>RPRB01000207.1 GCA_003818285.1 Myxococcaceae bacterium | reverse complement strand
GGTGCTCACCGCGCTGGTGGTCCGCGCGCAGGAGCGGCGAGCGCCACCCGAGGCCCCGGAGCGCCCGCCGGCGCCCCTCGAGCGATGGCAGGTGCACGCGGCGTGGCTGGTCCTGCTGGTCGGGACGAGCTCGGCGCTCGCCCTTCGCTTCCTCCTCGACGGGCTCCCGCGGGCCGGGGCAGGTCCGGGAGCGCCCGCGCCGGCGATCACCACCGCCTTCTTCCTCGGGATGGCCCTCACCGCGTTCCCCCTGGGGCGCATCGCGCTCGGCCGCATCGGTGGGGGTCCGGTCACCCTCACCGGCCTCGCAGGGCTGATGGTCGGCGCGATCGCGTTCTTTCGGCTCGAGGCGGCCGGGGCGGTGCTCCTCGCGGCCGCGCTCCTCGGCGCGGCGCTCGCCGCGGTCCAGAACGGGCTCTTCGCCTGGTCGCTGTGCGCGGTCCGCGCCGATCGCAGCGGGCTGGGGATGGGGCTGCTCTTCGGGGGCGGAGGTCTCGCCCTGGGGGTGTTCAACCTCCTGCTGGCGGTCCGGAAGCCGGCGTCAGGGACGTCCCTCCTCGCCGCCGCCGGGCTCTACGCGGTCACGCTGGTGCTGCTCGGCGCGCTTCGCCGGACCACCCGGGGCCGCCCCGTCGCCTGAGCACCCCCATCCAGCCTCCAGCTTCCAGGCTCAGCCCCCCGCCCCAGGGGGACGCCTGCGGAAGCGCGCAGGGGCTGACGGCATCTCAGCCGTACGACTTTTCCTTCTTCTCCTGCTCTTCCTTGCAGCGGATGCAGAGGGTGGTCACCGGGCGGGCCTCGAGCCGCTTGGGAGCGATGGGCTCCTCGCAGCGCTCGCAGACACCGAACGTCCCGTCCTCGATGCGCATCAGCGCCTTCTCGATCTTCTTGAGCAGGAACTTCTCCCGGTCCCGCAAGCGGAACACCATCGACTGGGCGTACTCGCTGGAGGCGAGGTCGATCTCGTCCGGGAGGTCGTCGGTGTCGAAGTTCGACTCCTCCATGAGGGTCTTCTTCGCGCTGTCGAGGAGGGCCGACTTGCTGTCCTCGAGCATCTTCCTGTAGCGCTTCAGATCTTTTTGATTCAAAGGTGCGACTCCCTCGACCCTTCCGTCCGACGGGTGGGGCCCGGTCGCCTGTCGA
The DNA here is from genome assembly GCA_003818285.1 of Myxococcaceae bacterium. Lineage (GTDB taxonomy): Bacteria > Myxococcota > Myxococcia > Myxococcales > Myxococcaceae > RPRB01. Next base: position 7,152 of record RPRB01000207.1, on the reverse strand, counting down.
ACGGCGGGCATCCCCGAAAAAAAGGCCGCGGAGTCTTATCTGGCGGCCCGGTGAAGTCAAGGTAACGTGACCTGCCCATGGCGGATTCGGAGAGGACGACGCGTCAGGAGGTGACCCGGTTCGACCGGGAATTCCTCCGCTCGGCGCTGGCGCTCGCGGCCAAGCCGGACATCGACCATTTCCTCTACATCTCCGACACGCCCATTTCCCCGGACGACCTCCGGCGAAAGCAGGCGCGGAAGAAGCTGGTCTACGCGGTGACCGCCGAGCCCCTCGCCGCCGAGCTCCACGGCCGGAAGCAGAAGGCACTGGTCATCCCCGCCTACGACTACAGCCGAGTGGAACGGGTGAAGGTGGCGCTCGTCTCCGCGCTCGCCCAGGGGGCATTCAAGGAAGGTGACCTGGTGCTCTGCATGACGGGCCGGGTGGGCCATCCGCCGGACACGCTGATGCAGATGCGCATCGGCGGCTCGCTCGATGACCGGGTGGCGATCGAAGGCATCAAGCTGGGCGACGAGTACAACAGCCAGGTCGTGGACGCGCTCATCCAGCTGGCCCTGCAGATCGGTCAGGAGGGGTACGAGGGGCACCCGGTGGGGACCATCATCACCATCGGCGACCACAACAACGTCCTGGAGAAGAGCCGGCAGATCACCATCAACCCCTTCCAGGGGCTGGGGGAGAGCGAGCGCAACGTGCTCGACCCGCGCATGCGCGAGGCGATCAAGAACTTCTCGGTGCTGGACGGCGCCTTCGTCATCCGCGAGGACGGGGTGGTGCTCTCCGCGGGGCGATACCTCTCCGCCGGCGACGAGGACGCGAAGGTGCCGCTGGGACTCGGCGCCCGGCACGCCGCCGCGGCCAACATCACCGCCGCCACCCAGTGCCTCGCCCTGGTGGTCAGCCAGACCTCGGGCGCGGTCCGCCTCTTCAAGGACGGCACCATCCTTCTCGAGCTGCACCAGAGCGCCCGGCGAACCTGATCGCGGAGGGAACGCTTTGCCGCTCGTGGCCGGCCTAGCGCTTCGCGTCTTCCGAGCCCTCACCGTCCTCGCGCCATACTTCGGCGAGGGCATGCGCCCGCTCCACCTCGTCACGGGCCGCGTCCACCGCCACCAGGCGTCGCACGCGATCGGCGCGGGACCGCAGCGCCTCGCTGGCCAGTGCCGTTCCCGCGGTGAATCGGGCCGCGGCCAGGTCGCGCTCCGAGCGAAGCTGGTCCACCTGCCCCGCCACGCGCCGGGCCGCCTCCTCGAGCTGCTCGACGTCCGACTCCGTCCGGGCCAGCTCCTCGCGGAGCGCGGTCGCCCGCCGCTCTTCCCGCTCCACGTCGGTGCTGAGCACGTCGGCCGAGCGCCGATCCGCCCCGGCCCGGGCCCGGTCGGCGCGGTCGCGGAGCGTCCGCCCCACCTGCTCGATCCCCGCCAGCTCGCGCCCCAGGCGCGCCCGGACCGTGAGCAGGGTCGCGGCCGCTCGCCGCAGCTCCGCCGCCTCGGCCGAGAGGTCGGAGACGAGATCGTCGTATGCGGCGATGGGGTCCGGCGCGGGGGCGGGACGCCGTCGGAACCAGCGGAAGGCCATCTCCCGCCGAGTGTAAGGCCTCCGGCCGGCGCGAGGCGCGCCAAAGTCCCGGCGGGCCGATGACGGCTCGCCATCAGCAGACATGCGCCGCCGGACGGCGGAGTCGCCGAGATCGCGCCGGAGCATGGGGGTGGTACAAGTGGCCCGCCGCGCGCCCTCCGCCCGGGAGCCTGGATCGATCTTGCTCTGGTCCGACCTCAATCAGCTCGTCGGTGCGACCCTCCTGATCCTGGGAGCGGTGCTCCCGGTCGTGAACCCGCTGGGCGACGCGCCCCTGTTCCTCCAGATGACCGAGGGAATGGATCCGGTCTCGCGGGCCAGCCTCGCGACCCGCGTCGCGGTGTACTCCTTCGGCCTCTTGCTGGGCTCGATGCTGGTGGGCTCGTTCGTGCTCCGGCTCTTCGACCTGTCCTTGCCCGTGGTCCAGGTCGCGGGCGGCGCCGTGGTGTGTGCGCTGGGGTGGAAGCTCCTCAACCAGGATGAAGCGCCGAAGCCGGCGGACATGCCCACCTCGCGGCCGCCCGGGGACATGATGGCCAAGGCCCTCTACCCGCTCACCCTTCCGCTGACGGTCGATCCGGGCTCGATCTCCGTGGCGATCACCGTGGGAGTGAGCCACGCCCACAGCATCGAGAGCACGGTGGTGAGGCTGGTCGCGGCCCTCCTGAGCAGCGCGCTCATCGCCGTGACGATCCTCCTCAGCTACCGGTACGCCTGGCGTCTGCGCCAGGCAGTGGGCCAGACACGGATGTCGGTGGTGATCCGGCTCTCGGCATTCATCGTCCTCTGCATCGGGGTGCAGATCGTCTGGACGGGTCTTCGGACGCTCGGAGCGGAGAGCGGGCTCCTCCGGCCAATCCCGGAGGGCATCCCCTTCCCGCCCTGACCGGCGGGTGTCTCCATCCGTTCACCGCACCGGTCGGCAGAGCAGCCGGAGCCGGCGCAGGGCCTCCGCGGTGCGCGGTCCGGGCCGGGCGTGGCGCGTGAGGTGAGCGGCCAGGGGCACCTCGCGCTGGGCGAGCAGGTGCTCGAGCAGCACCACCGCCTCGCCGGCCCGCTCCTCGAACGGCGCGAGGGACGCGGCCTCGGCGATGGCCTCGAGCGCGTCGACGGTCCAGGCATCGTCCTCCGCCGCCGCAGCGCCGGACGGCTCGGGGAACTGGGCGTCGAACCGGGCGACATCCACCGGCGGCCGGCCGGGCTCCTCCCCGGCGGAGATGCGCGCCAGCGCGTCCAGGTGAGGACGGAGCTGCTCCAGCTCCACCCCCTCCACTCGCTCCGGACCCGGCAGGAGCGTGGGCGGCCGGAAGTCGAAGTCGACCGGCAGGCCGGCCAGGCTCGCGTCGCCGAGGTGCAGCCAGCCCGCGTCCATCCCCGCCGCGCGCTGGCGGGCAACCCACCCCTTCAGCCACGGGTTCTCGTCGCCCAGACACACCACGCGGAGCGACAGCGGCAGGCCGCGGAGCGGTGCCCAGGCCGCCTCGATGCGGGGCACGTCCACCGCGTCCTCGCCGTCGGTCACCACCACCAGGAGCGCCGAGGCGAGCGCCGGGTCGCGCCGGGCCTCGTGCAGCCACTCCGCCGCGCCGGCGAGCGCCGCGCTGAGCTCGGTCATTCCACTGCACGGCCCTCCCTCGACGAGGTGGCCGATCCACGCCCGGGCGAGCTCGGCGGACTCGATGCGCTCGAAGCGGAGGAGGCGGTCGCCGAAGAAGCACACGTCGACCGGATCCACCGGCACCCCGTCCAGCGCCTGGCGCCGGAGCGCATCCACCTCGGCCAGCAGCAGGCCGTCACGGAGCCGGGCGCGTGCCCCCCGCATCGAGCCCGAGGCGTCCGCCAGGTACACCCGCGCGCGGACCCGGCGCGCCGGCCGCCGAGAGGTCCCACCGACCAGCCGCCGGACCCGCTGCGCGCCCGAGGCGAGGTCGTGCACCAGCCGGCGCGGGTCCTCCACCACGAAGTCACGCACGTCGGCCACGTTCGAGGTGACCGCGAGCTCGAGTCGGCGGTCCGGGGCGATGTGACGGGTGTCGGCGGAGGCCACCCGCTCTCCCACCAGCGGCGCGTCATCCCACTCCACCAGGCGGGCCGCCGCGCGCCCCAGATCGAGCAGCTGCCGGCGCCCCGGCTCGGCTCCGAGGAGGAGGTCTGCCAGCCGGTCCTCGCCGGCCGCCTCGGCCGGAGCAGGAGCCGGGGCAACCCGCGGGCCCACCGGGAGCGCGAGCCGGAAGCTCTCCAGCGCTCGCCGAAGCGTCAGCGCCGCCTCGGCTCGCCCGGCCTCCACCGCCCGGAGGTACTGGAGACGGAGCGCCGCGTACGCCGCTCCGGGATCGGCCGCCGCCCGCTCGAGCACCCAGCCCGCCAGTCCCGCCCAGCCGCGCACCGGCGGTACCGGGCCATCCCAGGAGCGATCCCGCGCGGCGCGCAGCCGGAGCTCGGTCGCATCCTCCTCCAGCGCGCCCGATTCGAGAAGGGCGTGGGCGCGCTGCACGTCCAGCCGGCGGCGTTCCGGGTCCGCGACCTCCGAGAGTCCCCGCTCCAGGAGCACCGAGGCCACCGCTGTGCGCGGCCGCGTCCAGCGCCGCGGCGCCGGAGCGGCGGACAGGAGCAGGGGCCACTCCGGGCTCACCTCGCCGGGCGCCTCGAGCAGGTCGGCGGTCCGCACCACTCGCTCGGCGCGGAGGAGGGCCCGCTCCAGCCGGGCTCGCTCGCCGGCCACCCACCGGCCATCGGACGTGCGGCGATTCCAGGCGAGGCGCGCCTCCAGCGCTGCGAGCGCCGCGTCGGTCCGCTCCCCGAAACGGCGTGCCAGCTCGGCGTGGATTCCCTCCCGCCGGGCCAGCCGGATCAGGAGCCGGAGGTCCGCGGCGGTGTGGACCCCGGCCCGGGTGAGGCGGGCGTCGAGGATCTCCAGCGGCTCCAGCGTGGGCGCCCGGCGCTGGCCGAGGAACGTGCGCCGGGGCCCCTGCGCTCGAAGCCGCTCGAAGCGTGCCCGCAGGCGCTCGAGGCGGTCGGCCCGCATCTAGTGCTCCGTGGCCGGCCGGACCACTGGCCTAACCCCTCGCCGCGAGCAGCGCGCGGCTGAAGGTCCCGAATCCATCGGCGAGCGCGGCCAGCTCGGCGCGGAGGTCCTGGGCCCGGCGCGCGGCGGGTCCGGACGCCGCCGACTGCAGCTCGGCGTCGATCCGCGCGAACTCGCTCTCCTTGAGCACCAGGGCCGGGAAGCGGCTGGTGACCAGCGACGCCAGCCGCCGCTCCGTCTCGGGTCCAGCGGGAGGCGCGCCGTGCGGGGCCAGCGCATCGTGGAGCGCGTCGTACCAGCGCCTCAGGTAGGTGAGGCGCGCGGCGACGTCATCCAGCGCATCTCTCCCGGCGGGGTCCTCGCCGAGCCGCCGGAGCACCCGCATGGCGTCGCTGTCCGCCCCGTCGAGCCCCGCGCGGTACCGGCGGTAGGCCTCGCCGGAGAGTGCCTCCTCCACCTCGACTCCCGGAACCGAGCTGGGTGCTCGGGGGCGAGCCCGCGCCGCGGTCGCCAGGGCGGCGCGGACCTCGTCGGACAGGAGATCGGCGGCCTCGAGGCGCTCGAGCGCCGGAAACAGTGGCTCGTCCGTGCCGAGTGCGGCGACGTGGCCCAGGGCCAGCGTCCGGGCCACCGGCGAGAGGTCCAGCCCCGGCCGGAGCCGGTGGATCCGGTCCGCCGCCCGCTCCAGCGATGCGCGGAGTCGCGCGAATCCCGCCGCATCTCCCGGAACGGCGCCCGCGCCGGTGAGGAGCAGCTGCAGGGCCTCCGCCGCCGCACGCCCCGCCCTCTCGCGCGCCCCGGTGGCCTCGACGTCGTCGTGCGACAGCGAGGCGCTCCAGCGGGACAGAGGCTCCAGCGCCTGGGCCACGCCTTCCACGCTGGCCGGCGGCGTCTCGGAGAAGGCCCTCGCCTCCTCGAGGAAACGGATCCTGGTCGCGACCCCGGCCTGCCGGACCCGGTCGGCCAGCCGGCCCCGCTCCGCGGCCAGCTCGGGCGCGTCCAGGAGCGGGGGCAGCTCCGCGGCGCGACGGAGCTGGGTCTCATCGAGCTCGCCCCGGAGCAGGGGCTCGAGCGTCCGGACCACCTGACCGGCGAGGGCGAGGAGCGCGGCGCGGTGCTCTGCGCGCATCGGCCGGGCCAGCCGCCCACGAAGGGCACCGAGCAGAGCCACCGCCCGGGAGAGGACCACCGCGGGTGCGCCGCCCCCTTCCAGACGTTCGGTCTCGGCGACGAGCGTGGGCAGCTCCAGCGCGCGGGCCTCGGCCTCCGCGGCGGCACGCGTCTCGGCCAGGGCCCGCCCGAGCGCCTCGGCGAAGCTGCGCTGCTCGTGCCGAACCATGGACAGCTGGACCTGCTCGCGGGCATCCGACGTGTGGGCGATGACCGCCTCCAGCGCCTCGCCCTCGGGCCCGGCGGTGGCGAAGAAGAGACCGAGCGCGCGCAGGTCCTCCGGAGTGGCGCGGAGGGCACGCTCCCGCCGGCAGGCGTCGCGCACCACGGCCCCACGGAGCGCCCACACCGCGCGCACCAGCGTCCGTTGCGAGAACAGCCGGGTCCCCGGCTCGCCCGAGGCGTCCGCGGCGAGCGCCGGCTGGAGCACGTCCACCAGCCGCTCCAGCGCGTCCAGCACCTCCGGCGGCACCTCGACCTCCGGGACCAGCGCCTGGAGCCGGGCCAGCGCGGACCGGGGCAGCGTCACCTCCACCACCGGCGTGCGGGCCCGGAGGGCCCCGTGGAGCAGCGCGCGGCGGCTCTCGGGGCGAGCGAAGCCGGAGGGGACGAAGGCCCGGAAGGCAATCCGGTCGGCGAAGGCGAGGAGCAGCTCGGGGACCCGGGCCACCACCTCGGAGAGGAAGCGGTTGCTGGTGAGGACCGCGGTCTCGAGGAGGCCTCGTTCCACCGAGGGGCCCTGCTTCAGCTCGCGCTCGTGCAGCGCGTTCAGCACCGCGCGGAGCAGCATGTCCCGGCCGTCGAAGATCTCGTCGAGGAAGGCGTAGCGGTGCCCCAGCATCCCCTCCTCGAGGATGTGCCGGGTCCGGCCCGTCTCGGTGAGCACCTTGAAGTCCACCGGGCCCAGGAGATCGGTCTGCACCGCCCCCTCGGTGAGCTGCCGGGTGAAGAGCGAGGGCTTGCCGTCCTCCTCGACGATGCCGCCCAGCACCGCGTGGGCGAGCGCGCTCTTGGCCGTCCCCGGCGGCCCGGTGAGGAGCACGTGCTCGCGGGCCAGCAGCGCCAGGGCCAGCTGCTCGAGCACGGCATCGCGCTCGAGAAAGGCCGCTTGCAGAGCCTCGAGGAAGGACTGGAAGGCGCGGGCGTCCGGTGCGAGGTCGCTCATGCTGGACAGGGTGCCCTTCACCTTACCGCCCCCTGCCCCGGGGACGCCCGTCGGCCCCGGCGATTGCCCGCCCCGCAAGGACGACGGGGCGGGCCCGCTGTGGGACTGAGCCCGATCGACGGCGCGCCCCTGCGCGCTTCAGCAGGCGTCCCCCTGGTGCGGGGGACTGAGCCCGATCGACGGCGCGCCCCTGCGCGCTTCAGCAGGCGTC
>RPRB01000206.1 GCA_003818285.1 Myxococcaceae bacterium | reverse complement strand
GATCGGGCTCAGTCCCCCGCACCAGGGGGACGCTCATCGAAGCGCGCAGGGGCGCGCCATCGATCGGGCTCAGTGCGGGACCAGCGACGTCGCCGCGAGCACGAGCTCGACGACGATCAGCACGACGATCATCAGCTCGAGGGTGAGCGAGCGCGCGGTGTCCACCTCGCCCTTGAGCCACCCGTAGACGTCCCCGAGGAGCTGCTGCTTGCGGGTGACCGTTCCCTTCCAGGCCGGGATGCGCAGCTGCTCCACAGCGGCCTCGTAGATCCGCGCAAGGTAGAAGTCGCCGATGATCTTGAGCGAGTTCTCCACCCGCTCCATGAGCTCGCTCATCTCCAGCAGCACGACCAGCACCTGCCTCGCCAGCGCGGGGTAGGGACTCCGGAAGATCGAGCCCAGGCGCCGCCGCTGCCGCTTCAGCTGCTGGTTCACCCGGGAGAGGCTGTGGTCGAGCGCGTCGTCGTAGTAGCGGAGCTCCAGCAGCTGGGCGTTGGCGATCTCCAGGATGTCCGGAATGTCCTGCGACCCGGACGGCTCGTAGACGAAGGCCGCGTTCCAGTCGATGACCACCAGGTCGTCCGTCCCGTAGCTGAAGTGGCGCCGGGTGACGTCCTGCCGCTCCGCAGCCGAGAGCTCGCGCACCGTGGTCTCGCCGAGGAGCAGGCGCGCCAGATCCGCGCGCCGGAGCACCTCCTCTCCGGAGGATGATCCCCGGATCGCCTCGACGAAGATGACGGCGTAGTGCTCCACCTGTTCCCAGAGGTGCGCGTTCTCCAGGGCAGGAGCGACCTCCCTGCGCAGACCCTCCACCAGCTCGAGCGCGAGCGCGTCCACCTCCGGTCCGTCGTAGAGCCGGTCTGCCAGAGGGGTGAGCGCGTCCAGCTCCGTCCCGGGGGAGACCGGGACGGTGAGGACGATGGAGATCGAGCCGAAGTCGAAGAGGCGTGCCCGAGCCTCGACCTCCACCGGGCCCTGCGGAAGCGGGAGCGACCGCCGGCCGAGGCCGATGATCAGCGGTGGATTGGGAACGAGGAGGAACTCCGCCCCGGAGCGGCTGAAGCGAAGCCGCCGCGCGTCACGGGCGAGCACGGACTCGGCCACGCCGAGGTCGATCTCGTCCGCCACGTCGTACAGCCGGTAGCAGAGGATGGAGGCCTTCTCGAGGACGAGCGGGTCCATGCGCTGCACTCCGTCACAACGGGTGCAACAACACCAGTGCGGACCGGGCGTCGCGGACGGAGAATGGAGGCGGCATGAGGTCCACGTGGCCAGCGCTGGCAGTCCTGCTCGGGCTCGCGGGCTGCTCCACGGCCACCGCACCCGGGGAAGGCGATGGAGGGGCACAGCCGGTTCCGGCGCTCCGGAAGGTGCTGGACGCGGGGAGCCTCGCCCTGGTCAACGCGTCGGTGCTGGAGCCGGCGACCGGAGCGCTCGAGAGCGGACGGACGGTGCTCACGTCCGGCGACCGGATCGACGCGGTGGGTCCGGACGGGACGGTGGCGCTTCCGCCCGGGGCGCTGGCGATCGACGTCGGCGGTCGGACGCTGCTGCCGGGGCTGGTCGACTCCCACGTGCACGCCCGGTCGGCCGACCTTCCGCGCTACGTGGACGAGGGTGTCACCACGGTGCGCAACCTGTGGGGATTCACCGGGCTCCTGGAGGGCGCGGCGGCGCTGGTGCGGGACGGCGCGGTGGCCCCGAGCATCGAGTCCGCCTCGCCCGGCGTGGACGGCCCCGGCTCGCCCTGGCCGCAGACCCAGCTCATCACCGACCCCGGCGAGGCCGTCGCGCTGGTGGACCGACTCGCCGGTGAGGGCTGGCGCTGGATGAAGGTGTACTCCCATCTCGACGCGGCGGTGTTCGAAGCCCTGGCCGACGCCGCGGACGCGCGAGGGCTGCGCTTCCTCGGCCACGTGCCCTTCTCGGTGCCGCTCCAGCACGCGCTGGATCGGGGGATGCTCTCCATCGAGCACCTGACGGGCTACGAGCTCGCCTTGCGCGGTACCGGCCCCACGCCGGCCGAGCGCTGGGCGTCGATCTCGGTGGAGGACATGCCGGCGGTGGCCCGGGCCACCGCAGCCGCGGGGACCTGGAACTGTCCCACGATGACCGTGGTGAAGGTGCTGGCCTTCGGTGGGGCCGGGGACGCCGAGGGAAGCCGCCGCCGGCGCATGCTGGTGGGGGCGCTGCATGCCGCCGGTGCGCGCCTCCTGGCCGGAACGGATTCCGGCATCGATGCGACGCAACCGGGCACCTCGATGCACGACGAGCTCGACGAGCTGGTGGCCTCGGGTCTCGCGCCCCTGGACGCGCTCCGCGCCGCGACCTCGTGGCCGGCCGAGTTCCTCGGGCGGGTGGGGGAGATCGGCACCGTCGCGCCCGGCGCCCGGGCGGATCTGGTGCTGGTGGACGGGGACCCGCGGCAGGACGTCTCGGCCCTCCGCCACCCGCGGGCAGTGCTGCTTCGGGGGATGTGGCTGGAGCGCCCCTGAACGGCGGGAACCGGGGCTAGTCGAGAACGGGCGTGGCCAGGGCGGCGCGTCCGCTGGTCTCGGCGCCCGGAGCGAGCCGTTCGAGGGCGATGGCGCCGGCCGCGGCGATCGCCACCACCATCAGGACCTGACGCGGCTCGGAACCGCCGAGCAGGTTCACCAGGGCGATTGCCAGGCTGCCCCCGAGCATCCGGCAGGCGTAGACCGCGCTGGTGATGGCGCCTCGCTGCTCCCAGCGGACCCGGGCCTGCGGGGCGATGATGCAGGTGCTCGCCGCCGGCCCGAGGCCGATGCCGAGGAGCCCCAGCGAGGCGTACAGCCATCCGTCCGCGGCCCCGCGCGACAGGGCGAGGCCGAAGAGCGCCGCGCCCGTCCCGGCCAGGAGGAAGCCCAGTCCGGCCGAGGCGCGCAACCCGCCCCGGAGCAGGAGCTTCACCCCGAAGGAGCTCCCCAGTGCCCAGCCGGCGAGGAGCGGGACCAGGGCCACGCCGGCGCCGAGGGCGGTGTGGCCGCCGTGGGCCACCATCCACAGCGGGACGTAGGCGCTCAGCGTGTACAGCACGCCGCCCGAGACGAGCCCTCCGATGAGCCCCGAGCGCACCGTCGGGTCGCGCAGCACCGTGGGTGGCACCAGCGGGTCGGGGCTTCGCCGCTGCTGGCGAACGAAGGCCCAGCCCGACAGGGCTGCGGCGAGGAGGACGGCGAGGACGGCGGGCGCGGGAAGCGCCTGGGGCTCGAGCGCGAGGAGCACGAGGGTCATGGACAGGGCCCCGAGCGCCGGACCGCCGAGCTCGAAGCTCCGCTCGCGCGAGGGGGGAGGGTCGCGGTACGAGCCGCGCAGCAGCGCGACGGCGAGCAGTCCCACCGGGACGTTCACCCAGAACACCGATCGCCACCCCAGCGACTCGGTGAGGAGACCCCCGACGACCGGACCGATGACCGAGGCGAGCCCCCAGGCACCGGTGAAGACGCTCTGGATCGCCGCGCGCTCCTCGAGCGTGTAGAGGTCCGAGCTGATGGTCAGGGTGGTGGGCTGGACGGCCCCGGCCCCGAGGCCCTGGAGGACCCGGAAGGCGACCAGCATCGGGACGCTGGTGGAGAAGCCGCACAGCACCGAACCGAGGAGGAACAGCCCCATCCCCCCGACGAAGGTGCCGCGGCGCCCGAGCCGGTCCGACAGCCGGCCCCCGAGGAGAACGCCCACGGTGCTCGCCAGGAGGAAGCCGGTGAAGACCCAGGCGTAGAGGGCCGGCCGTCCAGCTCGGCGGTGGGGGTGGGCATCGCGGTGGTGACCACCGTGGTCTCGAACGCCGCCACCACCAGCGCCAGGAGCACCGCCGCAGTCGCGCGCCGGCGCTCGCGTCCGGGCGCCGCCGCCTGCCAGGGGAGGGTGCTCGAGGCTTCCATGCAGGAAAGGGTTTAACCGGCGAATTCCCATGCAGGGAGCGCATGACACGCATACTCTCCTTGCGCCGGCCGGGGGGCATCCCCCGAGGTGCCACCGGAGCGCACGTGACCACCGACCAGCTCAGCGCGTTCCTCACCCTGGCGCAGGAGAAGCGCTTCGTCAGCGCCGCCCGCAGGCTGGAGATGTCACAGTCGGGGCTGAGCCGGCAGGTACAGTCCCTGGAGCGGGAGCTCGGAACACGCCTCCTAGTGCGAACGCCGCGCGGGGTCGTGCTGACCGCCGCCGGGGAGCGCTACCTGGTGCATGCCCAGCGGGCGCTCGATGCGCTCCAGCGTGGCGCGAGCGAGCTCACCGCGCTGACCGGCAAGGCCAGCGGGCTGGTGGCGCTCGGGACGCTGCCCACCGTCGGTGCGTACCTCCTCCCCGAGCTGCTTCCGCGGTTCCACAAGCTCTACCCGGACGTGCGACTGCGGCTGGTGGAGCAGACCTCCGAGGGGCTGGAGGACCGGGTGGCGAAGGGCGAGCTGGACCTCGCGGTGCTGACCCTGCCGGTGCGGCGGGTGGACCTCGTGCAGCAGAAGCTGTGGAGCGAGGACTTCGTGCTCGCCGTGCCGCGCGGGCATCCACTGGCCGAGGCGAAGAAGTCGGTGGCCCTGCGGGACGTGGTGCGCATGCCGCTGGTGGTGATGCCCAGCGTCGCCGGGACTCGCGCGCTGGAGGCGGCCGCCGAGGCGGCGGGCGAGCCGCTCAACGTGGTGCTGGAGACGGACAACCCGGAGGCGATGCGGCGGATGGTGGAACGTGGGCTCGGCATCGCCCTCCTTCCGTCGATCATGGCCCGCGAGCGGACCGGACGGGGCTTCGAGGTGGTGGAGGTCGGGCAGGGCGGGGTGAAGCGCCAGGTGGCGCTCCTCCACCGCGGCGAGGGGTACCTCAACGCCGCCGCGCGAGCGCTGAAGACCTTCCTCGGCGAGTCCCTCCCGAGCTTCTTCGTTCCGGGGACGACGAAGGTCTCGTAGACCGTCGCCCGGAGGGCGCCCTCTCCGCGCCGCAAGACGGCGGTGGTGGGCCTCCTCGGTGAGCAGGCCACGCTCGACCGGCTCGTGCCGTCCGGCCGATGATGCGCCCGTGCCCGAGTACCCGGACGTCACCGTCTACCTGGAGGCGCTCGCGTCCCGCGTGCTCGGCCAGCCGCTGGAGGGTGTCCGCGTGCGCGGCCCGTCCCTGGTGCGCACCGCGGACCCGCCGCTCCGCGAGGCCACCGGCAAGCGGGTGACGGCGTTGCGCCGGCAGGGCAAGCGGCTGATCTTCGTCCTGGAGAACGACCTCTTCCTGGTGCTGCACCTCATGATCGCCGGCCGCCTGCACTGGCGGCCGGGCGGGGCGCCGGTCCCGGGCCGGGTCGGCCTCGCCGCCTTCGACTTTCCCACCGGAACGCTGGTGCTCACCGAGGCGAGCCCGAAGAAGCGCGCCCAGCTGTGGCTGCTCCGCGGCGAGGAGGCGGTCCGTGGGCTCGACCGCGGCGGGCTGGACCCGATGGAGGCCACGCCGGAGCAGTTCACCGAGGCGCTCCGGCGAGAGAACCACACCCTCAAGCGCGCGCTGACCGATCCGCGGCTGTTCAGCGGCATCGGCAATGCCTACTCGGACGAGATCCTCCACGCCGCGCGCCTCTCCCCGGTCGCGCTCTCCCAGCGCCTGGTCGACGACGAGGTCCGCAGGCTCTACCAGTCCACGCGAGCCGTGCTCCGCACCTGGACCGACCGGCTCCGTGAGGAGGCAGGGAGCGGCTTCCCGGAGAAGGTCACCGCCTTTCGCGAGGGCATGGCGGTGCACGGCCGGTACCGGAAGCCCTGCCCCGACTGCGGCTCGCCGGTGCAGCGGATCGTCCACGCCGACAACGAGACCAACTACTGCCCCACCTGCCAGACCGGGGGACGCCTCCTCGCGGACCGATCGCTGTCGCGCCTCCTGAAGGAGGACTGGCCGCGGAGCCTCGAGGAGCTGGAGGAGACCCGCGCCGCCACCCGGGGTCGCATGCAGGGGCCGGGGTAGGATGGCCGGGCAACGGCCGGCCTGCAGCGAGCGGGCCAGGGTGGGCGGCGGATGGGGGCAGGCAGCGCAATCACCGGCCCCGACAGGCGTCATGCTCCGGGGCGGAGGATCTCGACCGGCATGGGGATGCGCATCGACGTGGTGGAGGGCGGGAAGATCGCCGTCCTGGCGCTGCGGGCCAACCGGCTGCGGACCCTGCTGACCACCGTCGGCATCGGCATCGGCGTCTGCACGCTCCTCGCCATCGTGGGCATCATCCAGGGGCTGAACGCGTCGTTCGCCCAGCAGCTGTCGAGCCTCGGCGGGAACTCGATGTACGTCACCAAGTTCCCGTGGATCATGCGCGGCGACTTCTACAAGTACCGGAACCGCCGGGAGCTGACCCCCCCGCTCGCGGAGCAGCTGCGGGAGCTGCCGGAGGTGTCGGCCGTCGCGCCGATGACCTTCAAGACCGACGAGGTGAAGTTCGCAAACGTCCAGCTGGCCAACGTGCGGGTCCAGGGGACCACCGCGGACTTCCCCTCCGTCGCCGGCTGGGAGGTCACCTCCGGGCGTTTCCTCAGCGGGCCGGAGAACGACAACTCCAGCGCCGTGGCGGTGCTGGGCGCGGACGTCGCGGACGGACTCTTCCCCACCGCCAATCCCATCGGGCAGAGCATCCGGATCGGTAGTCGCCCGTTCCGGGTCATCGGCGTGCTCGCTCGCAAGGGGAAGATTCTCGGTCAGAACCAGGACCTGGCCATCCAGGTGCCGCTGCGGACCTTCCTCGCCGCGTTCGGGAGCAAGCGGCAGCTCACCATCGGCGTCGCCGCCACGCCCGGGGTGGACCTCCTGCGAGCGCAGGACCAGGTGGAGATCGCCCTTCGCCGGGCACGGGGCGTCGCCCCGGAGAAGGACAGCGACTTCAGCATCAACCGGCCCGAGCAGCTGGCCAACACCTATGCGCAGCTCACCGGGGCGCTCTACGGAGTGGCGCTGGGCGTGGGCCTCATCACCCTCCTGGTCGGCGGCATCGGCATCATGAACGTGATGCTGGTCTCGGTGCGCGAGCGGACGCGCGAGATCGGCGTGCGCCGGGCGCTCGGTGCCCGCCGGCGAACGATCGTCCTGCAGTTCCTCCTCGAGGCCGCCGGAGTGTCGGCCATCGGGGGAACGGTGGGGACGCTGCTCGGGCTGGGACTGGCCAAGGTGGTCTCGATGGCCACGCCGCTCGCCGCGGCGGTGCAGCCCGCGACCATCGCCGGGGGCATCGGCTTCGCCGCCGCGGTGGGTCTGGTCTTCGGGATCTGGCCGGCGTTCCGGGCCGCGCAGCTCGACCCGGTCGAGGCCCTCCGGTACGAGTGAGGCTACCGGTTGCGGAGGGCGCGCCGGAGCAGCACGTCCAGCTCCTTCCGGGTCTCCTCGTGGATCTGTGTCCCCGAGGTGAAGATCGCCCGCTCCATCGATTGCTGACAGGGGCACCCGGCGGCGGCGAGGGACTGCATCGCCGGGAGCGCGGCGCGGAGGAGGGCCAGCGCAGCGGCGGTGGTGGCCCGCAGGTTGCCGATGATCTCCTCGAGCAGCTCCTCGGCGCCCAGCTCGGAGGGGTGGGGGCGCCAGCAGTCGTAGTCGGTCACCAGGTTTACCGCCGCGTAGCAGAGCTCGGCCTCGCGGGCGAGCTTCGCCTCGGGCATCAGGGTCATCCCGATGAGGTGCGCGCCCCAGGAGCGGTGCAGATCGCTCTCGGCGCGGGTGGAGAACTGCGGCCCCTCCATGCAGACGTAAGTCCCCCCGTCGTGCACCTTCGCCTCGGAGCGGGTCGCGAGCAGTACCTTGCGCAGGGCGGCGCAGAACGGGAGCGCGAACTCCACGTGCACCGCGAGGTCGTCGAAGAACGTCGGTTCGCGGCGGAAGGTTCGGTCGATGATCTGGTCCGGCACCACCAGCTCTCCCGGACGGATCTCCTCGCGGAGGGAGCCCGCCGCCGACGTGGCGAGCACGTGGGTCACCCCCACCGCCTTCAGGGCGAAGACGTTGGCGCGGTAGGGGACCCGGCCCGGTGGGAAGTGGTGCCCCTCTCCGTGCCTGGGCAGGAGCGCCACCTGCGACCCGGCGAGCTCGACCAGGGTGATGGGCGAGGAGGGTGGCCCGAACGGGGTGTCCACCCGGTGCTGCTCGCCGCTGCCCAGCGACCCCAGCGCCTCCGCCATTCCGGTGCCACCGATGATGCCGAGCATGGGACGATGCGGCGACGACATGGAGACGTTTCCTCCCGCGGAGCAGGCACGAAGCGGCCCGCCACGCTAGACGAGAGGCCGTGCACTCACCAAGGAGCACGTCGATGACGGAGGGCGCAGTTCGAGAACTGGCCTACGAAGATCTCGTGCCCGGCTGGCGGCGGACCTT
>RPRB01000205.1 GCA_003818285.1 Myxococcaceae bacterium | reverse complement strand
TCTTCGAGGACGGCACCGATCCCTACTGGGCCCGCACCCGGGTGCTCGAGTACCTCTCGAAGATCACCGCCCAGCTCCCGCCCGGGGTGAAGACCGAGCTCGGCCCCGACGCCACCAGCGTCGGCTGGGTGTTCCAGTACGCGCTGGTGGACCGGAGCGGGAAGCACAGCTCGGACGAGCTGCGGAGCTTCCAGGACTGGTTCCTGCGCTACGCGCTGCAGGCGGTGCCCGGCGTGTCGGAGGTGGCGACCGTCGGCGGGCAGGTGCGGCAGTACCAGATCACCGTCAACCCGAACGCGCTCGCCAGTTACCGCATCCCGCTGGACACGGTGATCCAGGCGGTGCGGCGGGGGAACAACGACGTCGGTGGGCGCCTGGTGGAGATCTCCGGCCGCGAATACATGGTCCGGGGCCGCGGGTACGTGAAGTCCGTCCGCGACCTCGAGTCGCTCGTGCTCCGCACCGAGGGCGGCACCCCGATCACCGTGAAGGACGTGGCCACGGTGACGCTCGGCCCCGAGATGCGTCGCGGGGTGGCCGACCTCGACGGCCAGGGCGACGTGGTGGGCGGCATCGTGGTGATGCGCCAGGGCGAGAACGCGCTCACGGTCATCGAGCGGCTGAAGGCCAGGCTCGCCGAGCTGAAGCCCTCCCTCCCCGAGGGCGTGGAGGTGGTCACCACCTACGACCGGTCGATCCTGATCGGAGAAGCGATCGACACCGTCCGGAGCAAGCTCATCGAGGAGATCCTGATCGTCAGCCTCGTCATCCTCATCTTCCTCTGGCACGTGCCCTCGGCCATCGTGCCCATCGTCACCATCCCGGTGTCGGTGGCGCTGGCGTTTATCCCGATGAACCTGCTCGGGCTGAACGCGAATCTGATGTCGCTCGCCGGGATCGCCATCTCCATCGGCGTTCTGGTCGATGGGGCGATCGTCGAGGTGGAGAACGCCTACAACAAGATCCAGCGCTGGGACGCGGCGGGCCGTCCAGGGAGCTTCCACGACGTCCGGCTGGCGGCGCTGATGGAGGTGGGACCGAGCGTCTTCTTCTCCCTCCTGGTCATCGCGGTCGCCTTCCTCCCGGTCTTCACCCTGGTGGACCAGGAGGGGCGCCTGTTCCGCCCCCTGGCCTTCTCCAAGAACTTCGCCATGGCCATCGCCGCGGTGCTCGCGGTGACGCTGGACCCGGCGCTGCGCATGCTCTTCGCCCGGATCGAGCCGTTCCGCTTCCGCCCCCGGGCGCTGAGCTGGCTGGCCAGCGGGCTCCTGGTGGGGACGTACCATCCGGAGGAGAGGCACCCCATCAGCAGCCTCCTCCACCGCGTCTACGAGGGCCCGTGCCGGTTCGTGGTGCGCCACGCCCGGGCCACGGTGGTCGCGAGCCTGGTTCTGGTCGGGCTCACCGTGCCGGTCTACATGACGCTGGGCTCGGAGTTCATGCCGCCGCTGGACGAGGGGACCATCCTCTACATGCCCTCGGCGGTGCAGCCGGGCATGTCGGTGGCCGAGGCCCAGGCCGCGCTCCAGCTGCAGAGCAAGCTCCTGCGCACGTTCCCTGAGGTCGAGCGGGTGTTCGGCAAGGCCGGCCGGGCGACGACCTCCACCGACCCTGCCCCGCTCTCGATGATGGAGACCACGGTCATGCTGAAGCCTCGGTCCCAGTGGCGGGAGAAGCCGCGCTGGTACTCCTCCTCGGCGCCGGCCTGGCTCAAGCCCGTACTCCGCCCCATCTGGGACGATCGGATCGGCGAGGCCGACCTGCGGGCCGAGATGGATGCCGCACTCCGCCTTCCCGGCATCTCCAACGCCTGGACCATGCCCATCAAGGGCCGGCTGGACATGCTCTCCACCGGCATCCGGACCCCGATCGGGATCAAGATCTCCGGAGCGAACCTGGAGGAGATCCAGAAGGTCGCGGTGGCCACCGAGGCGGCGCTCTCCCGCGTCCCCGGCACCCGCAGCGTCTACGCCGAGCGGGTCTCCGAGGGCTTCTTCCTCGACTTCGTGCTCAAGCGGGACCGGCTCGCCCGCTACGGCCTGAGCGTGGACGACGCCAACGCCATGGTGCTGACCGCGGTGGGGGGCGAGGAACAGAGCGTGACCGTGGAGGGACGCGAGCGCTACGGCATCAACGTCCGTTACGCCCGCGACTACCGCGAGGACCTCTCCGCGCTCGGCCGGGTCCTCCTCCCGCTCCCCGAGGGCGGGCAGATCCCCATGGAGGAGATCGCCGATGTGAAGCTGGCGCAGGGCCCGTCGATGATCCGCAACGAGAACGGGCTGCTCGCCGGGTACGTCTACGTGGACTTCGACACCTCGAAGGTGGACATCGGCAGCTACGTCGACCGGGCGAAGCAGGCCGTGGCCGCCGCGGTGCACGTCCCTCCCGGGTACTCGATGAGCTGGAGCGGGCAGTACGAGAACATGCTCCGGGTCCGGGAGCGGTTGAAGTTCATCCTTCCCGTCACCCTGTTCCTCATCTTCGGGCTGCTGTACCTGAACACCCGCTCGGCGGTGAAGGCGGGCATCGTGCTGCTCGCGGTGCCGTTCTCCGCGATCGGCGCCGTCTGGCTGCTGTGGCTCCTGGACTACAACGTGTCGATCGCGGTGTGGGTGGGAATGATCGCCCTCATGGGCCTGGACGCCGAGACCGGCGTGTTCATGCTCCTCTTCCTCGACCTGGCGCACGACGAGGCCAGGGCCGCCGGTCGGCTGCGAACCCGGGGCGACCTAGTGGAGGCCATCGTCCACGGCGCGGTGAAGCGCATCCGGCCGAAGGCGATGACCGTGGCCGCGGCCTTCATGGGCCTCCTGCCCATCCTCTGGTCCACCGGCACCGGCGCGGATCTCATGAAGCGCATCGCCGCGCCGATGGTGGGCGGGCTCGTGACGTCGTTCGTGCTCGAGCTGCTCGTCTATCCGGCCATCTACTATCTCTGGAAGGGGCGCGGGCTCGCGGAGGGGCCGGCCACGGCTCCGGACCCGAGCTCGGTGTCGCTCGTTCCCGCCCCGGGGTGACCGAGCGCAGCGGAGGCGACCTCTCCGGACGCGCGAGGGAGAGTGAACTGGAAGGCCGCACCCCGCGGCTGGTTCGGCTCCGCCCACAGCCGGCCCCCGTGGGCCTCGACGATCGACCGGCAGATCGAGAGGCCCATTCCGAGGCTGCCCGCCTTGGTCGTGTAGAAGGCCGGGCCGCGCGCAGCTGTGTGGCGAGAGGCGCGGACGCGGAGCCATCAGCGCGAGCTACCTCGTGGTTTCCCGGGTCCACTTTCCCCGGCGACCCTACTCCCACCCGGGGATCGGCGGCGATCCGCGTTCGCCCGAGTTCGCACTGTCCGGGAACATCACCTTGCATCCGACGCGCGCCCTCGATTAGCTCCCCCCGCTGGACTTGGCCGGGAGGACCCCAGGGATGCACTTCAAGAAGCTGTTCCAGGTGCTGGTGCTCGGCGGTGCATTCTTGGGGGCAGCCGCGGGCTGCGCCCAGGCGAACGCCGCGGACAAGGACAAGAAGCCACCGGCCGACGCCGGGACCACCGATTCGTCCGGGGGCGGAGTCAAGGGCTGGTGAGCTCGGCCCGCCGCGCGGCGGCGGAGGCCTGGGCCTTCCGCGCGCGGGTGGAGCAGGAGGCGGCGCTCCGGTTCGACCGGCTGGCGGAGGTCGTGGCCAGCTTCGATCCTGACTCGCCCGTTCCGGCGATGATGCGCCGGGCCGCGGACGACGAGCGCCGTCACACCGAGCTGTGCGCCCGGCTCGCCGGTCGTCTCGGCAACCCCGTCGTGCTCGACCGCGACGCGGCCGTGGCGGCGATCGCTCCTCGCTCGCTCGATGAGCGCAAGGCGGCGCTCTACGAGGTGGTCGCCGCCTGCTGCATCACCGAGACCGAGAGCATGGCCACACTCACCACGTTGCTCGCGAGCGAGCAGGACCCCGAGGTGCGCGAGGTGCTGCACGCCATCTCCCGCGACGAGGTGGTGCACTCCCGCATGGGCTGGGCCCATCTGTCCCGCGAGTCTGTCGCCGCGGAGGTGGCGTTCCTCGGGCCGCTCGTCCCCGGGATGCTCGCCGGGACCATCGACGCGGGCCTGTTCGGAGCCCCGCCCGCGGACGAGGATCCTGAGGGGCTTCTCCGCCTCGGGGTGCTCTCGCTCTCGAAGAAGCGCGCGGTCTTCCTCGGGACGCTGGAGCAGGTGGTGTTCCCCGGCCTCGAGAAGTTCGGGGTGGACCCCGAACCCGGGCGCCGGTGGCTCGCCCACGCCGCGGGCCTCCGCTGACTGCGCCTCACCCCAGAACGGGGAGCTGAGGACGACGTCAGCCCGTGGGAAGCGCAGCGCTCGCCGCGAACGTCGGCGGTTTCCGCGCGTGCGTCGCCTGCTCGTAGGCGTAGGCGAGCCCGAGAAGCCGGGCCTCGCTCCAGGGACGGCCGAAGAAGCTGAGGCCCACCGGCAGACCCCGGACCTGACCCATCGGGACCGTCACGTGTGGATACCCCGCCACCGCAGGGGCCGTGCTGCACCCGCCGATGAAATGGTCACCGTTCACCCAGTCGATGATCCAGGCGGGGGCCTGGGTCGGCGCGACGATGGCGTCGAGCCGGTGCTTGCTCATCGTTGCGTCGATCCCGTCCTTCCGGGACAGTCGAAGGCACTCCTTCCGGGCCTTCACGTACGCCGGCGTGGTCAGCGGACCCTTCTTCTCCGCGTCGATGAACAGCTCCTGGCCGAACAGCGGCAGCTCCTGGTCGGCGTGGGCCTGGTTCCACTCGATGAGAGCCTTCAGGGACCGAGGTCCCGGACCACCGAGCTTGGAGAGGTACGCCTCGAGGTCCGCCTTGAACTCGTAGAGGAGGACCTCCAGCTCGGGGTCATCCAACTTCGCCACGGTGGCGATCGGCGCGGGGTCGATCAGCACCGCGCCCTCGGCCTTCAGGAGCTTCAGCGCCTCCTCGGCCAGCGCGTCCGTCGCCGGGTGGTAGCCGAAGTACTTGGTCCGGGCCACGCCGATGCGCGCCCCCTTCAGCGCTCCCCGGTCCAGCGCGGCGGCATGGCGGACGTCGAACCGCGCTCCCGTCGCGCCCGACGCGACATCGGCCGGATCCCGCGCCGCCAGCACGTCCAGCAGCAGGGCCGACTCGCGCACCGTCCGGACCATCGGGCCTGCGGTGTCCTGGCTGTGAGAGATGGGGACGACGCCGCTCCGGCTCACCAGCCCCACCGTCGGCTTCACTCCCACCAGGCCCGAGGCCGATGCGGGGGAGACGATCGACCCGTCGGTCTCCGTTCCCACCGCCACCGCGCAGAGATTCGCCGCGACCGCCACGCCCGAGCCGGAGCTCGACCCCGAGGGGCTCCGGTCGAGCGCGTACGGGTTCCGGCACTGGCCGCCGCGTCCACTCCAGCCGCTGGACGAATGCGTGGAGCGGAAGTTCGCCCACTCGCTGAGCTGCGTCTTGCCGAGCAGCACCGCCCCGGCCTCGCGCAGCCGCCCGACCAGGAAGGCGTCCGCGGGAACCGTCGCGTCGACCAGCGCGAGCGAGCCCGCGGTGGTGTGCATCCGGTCCTTCGTGGCGATGTTGTCCTTGAGCAGCACCGGAACGCCGTGCAGCGGTCCACGCACCCTCCCCGCCTTCCTCTCACGGTCCAGCGCCTCCGCCTGGGCCAGGGCATCCGGATTCGTCTCCAGCACCGACCGGAGGCGTCCATCCCGCTGCGCGATGCGGTCCAGGTACTTCTGAGTGATGGAGCGGCTGGTCTCCTCACCGCTCGCCATCCGGGCCTGGAGCTCGTCGAGTGTGACCTCGTCCAGCCGGTCGCCCGGTCCCGATCCGGCGTCCGGCGCGGCGGAGGCGCGCTCGATCCCGAGCAGGGCGGCCCCGGCCACTCCGAGCTGCAACAGCCGCCGCCTCGAGAGCTCCTCCGGCAGGCCCGGCCCGTTCGGCTTCCGCTGCATGGGTCCTCCCGACGTGGGCCGGGGAGCCTGGCATCGGCGACCCCGCCCAGGCCAGCGCCGCGTTCAGCCGTTCGCTGCAGCCGGCTCGACGGTCTAGCGCGCGTCCGGGCACGGCGAGCGGAGGTCGAGCGCCGAGGCCGGCAGCTCGTAGACGTCGCGGAGGCCGTTTCCCGGCGAGGCGAGCGCCTTCTCCAGCTCCCGGGCAGTCAGGGCGCGGGGGCGCGCGGCGGGCCAGTCGCTCCGGTTGCTGGTGAAGAAGAACGTCCGGCCATCCGGGGAGAAGCGCCCCCCGAAGTCCCAGCCGGGAGAGTTCACACCGGCACCCAGCGCCCGCGGCTCCGTCCACCGCGAGCCACAGCGGAAGCTCACGAAGAGGTCGTACTCACCACGCCCACCGGGGCGAGCCTTCCCGCTGAAGACCAGCATCCGCCCGTCGGGGGAGATCCAGGGCTCGATCTCCTGGTCGGGGGTGTTGATGGGCTCTCCCAGATTCTCCGGAGACCCGAAGTGGTCCCCCTGCCAGCGAGCCTGCCAGAGATCGCACTTGCCCTTCCCGCCGGGTCGCTCCGAGCCGAAGAACAAGGTCCCGTCGTCGGTCATCGTGGGGAACCACTCGTCCCCCGGGCTGGAGAGCTCGGCCACGTGCCGCGGCGGACCCCACCCCGAGGCGGTCCGGTCCATGGTCCAGATCTCGGTATCCGGACGGGGAGCATCGCCGTCCACTGGCCGGTTGGAGATGAAGAAGAGGCGCCGGCCGTCCCGGGTGATGGTCACGTCGCCGTCGTTCCAGCGGCCGCTGAAGGAGGCGACCTCGGCCGGCCCCCACCGGCCGCCAGTGCGCCGGGAGACCAGCACCGTCCAGTGCGCGAAGTCGGGAGTGTCCCTGAGGAAGTACAGCGTCTGGCCGTCGGGCGAGATGGTGACGTGGGCATCGTCGAACCCCGTCGAGACCAGACCGGGCTCATAGAGTTTCGGCGCGGCGGCGACCGGCTCCGCCGCCCTCGAGGGGGAACCGGCGGTGAACAAGACCAGGAGTCCGGCGAGACGATGGAAGGAGCGCATGGGGTGGCCGACTCTTCTACGAGCCCCCGCGCTCGCCATCACATTCTTCGGATCGGCATCTTTCCGGGCCCGGTTCTTGAAGCGACCTCGGTCCATGCTGGTCGCCCTCGCCGTGGCCGCGACGGTTCTCGCCTCTCCTCCCGCGCTGGCAACGGCGAGTCAGCTCCCGAAGGGCGCGGTCTTGCTCGTGCTCCGGTCCGAGGACTCGCCGCCGGCGCTTCCGCGCGCTCCTTCCCCCGCGGACGGTGAGCCACGACCCGAGGCGTTTCTGGGGGGCTTGCTGGAACGGTTTGCGGTGGTGAAGCCACACCGCCGCGGCCCCGCCGCGCCGCCGAGCCTGCAGATGTTCGTCCTTGTCGCCCCGATGAAGGGGCAGGTGGGGGTCCACGCCGTCGGAAGTTTCTGAGCGGGCGGTTGCTCCGCGCCCACGCGCCGCGCCTGGAGTCCTCGTCCTCATTCGTCGCTCCCTCCGGCCCGAACCCGGAGCGCGGAAGTGCGGGACGGGTGCCCAGTCGTGAACAGGGGGCGCGCCGCGTGGGCGTTCCGCCGGCTGCTCGGCGTGCGTCGCGCCGGGCGGGAGCCTCGCCGGCCCGGTGCCGTATGCTCTCCCTCGCATGCGGAGCCCGGGCGAACCCCTCGATGGTCCCGCTCTGGAGCAGCTCGTGCGCCTCGGGCAGGAGCGCTGGCCAGGTGTGCGCCTCGATCCCTCCGCGCTCGGGGCACACCTTGCCGCGCTGGGCGGGGCGGTGACGCCCGACGACCGCGCGCTCGCCGACCTCGTGCTGGCGGCGGCCTGCGTGCGAGGAGACCCGGCCGCGCTGGGCCACCTCGAGCGGGAGATCCTCCGTCCCGTCGGCGCCTTCATCGCCTCGGTCGACAGGAGCCCCGAGTTCGCCGACGAGGTCCGGCAGGCGCTCCGGCTCCGCCTCCTCGGCGGCGGGGGACAACCGCCGGCGCTCGCGAGCTACAGGGGCGAGTCGGCGCTCGGCGGATGGGTCCGGGTCGCGGCGCTCCGCATTGCACTGAACCTCCGGAGAGGCGAGCGGACCCAGGCGTCGGCCGAGCGGCGGGCGGAGGACCCGCTGGCCACGAGGCTCGCCCCAGAGCTGGCCCATCTGCAGGCCCGATACCGGGAACCCTTCACCCGTGCACTGGAGGAGGCCCTGACAAGCCTCGGGGACCGGGATCGGGCGCTGCTCCGGCTGTACCACGCCGAGGAGCTGCCTCTGGAGCAGATCGGCGCGCTGTACCGTGTCCACCTCTCCACCGTCTCCCGCTGGCTGACCCGGGCTCGGCAGAGCGTTGCGGACCGCACACTGGAGCTCCTCCGTGAGCGGCTGGAGAT
>RPRB01000204.1 GCA_003818285.1 Myxococcaceae bacterium | reverse complement strand
GGACGCCGAGGGGCGCGTCGACACCCTCCTGGGGTGGACCTCCATCCTCACCCGGACCGCCGGGCTCACCGACCGGTTCTACCTCTAGGTCAGGGCGGCCGAAGTCGAGGTCCGCGTCAGGGTAGCGTCAGGCGGGCTGCAGTCGGCGAGGTCAGGGCGGCCGCAGTCAGCTCAGTGAGCGCGGCGGCGCGGGTTGAAGGCCGGCGCGGGCGGCGCTAGAGGGCAGTCACCATGTCCACGCTCGCCCCCTTCCCCCGTCTCGCCGAGGAGATCCAGGCCTTCAACGCCCGCGGGCAGCTGGGGAAGGATCCCATCGCGCAGTACTTCGCCGAGCGCCGCAAGGCACACGGCCTCTTCACCAACCTCCTGACCGACAAGGAGCTCGAGCTCCTCAAGCCGTACCTCTTCTGCTACCGCGAGCTGCCGCAGCGGAGCTCGGACACCCCGGTGCGGGTGACCAACTTCATCGACGGCGAGTGGAGGCTGCCGGCGAAGGGAGAGCTGGCCCTCCTCCGCAACCTGGCCGACCGCCGCATCCCGCTGATGGAGGTGCCCGCCTCGACCGACGAGGACGTCGACCGCGCGGTGGCGGCCGCCGACCGGACCTGGAAGTCGCTCTCCTGGGCGGAGGACGTGTTCACCTACCGCAAGACCGTCCTCAAGAACTTCGCCCGGATGATGGATTACTTCTCCGAGGACTGCATGCGGGAGATCCGCCAGCAGATCCCGAAGACCCGGCTCGAGGCGCAGAAGGACTTCTACGAGGCCAAGCGGGCCGCGGACCACATCGAGGGCTCGGCGGAGGCGGCGCTCCAGGGCGAGATCCTTCCGCCGATGCTCCCCGGCCACAGCTACTGGCGCAACCCGTGGGTGCCCGCCGGGGTGTCGGTGATCATCTCCCCGATGAATTTCATCTGGGGCATCCCCGGCATCCACCTGGTCGGGGCGTACCTGGCCGGCGTCCCCTTCATCTACAAGGGCCATCCCTTCGCGGCGATCAGCAACACCACCATGATCCGGATGATGCTCGCCGCCGGCGCCGATCCGGCCTACGTCCAGAAGGTCGAGGGCTTCGGGAAGGGCATCGCCAAGCTGGCGACCGACAAGCGCGTGACGGTGGTCGCGGTGACCGGCTCCTCGGAGACCGCGGCCAAGATCCAGGAGGGCCGCGGCCTGAACCGCCTCCGGTTCGAGGGCGGCGGCTGCAACTGGTCCTACGTGGACGACGGCTACACTCCCGAGGAGCTGAAGAAGATCGCCGTTCGCCTCACCTACTCCGTCTGCGGCTTCGGGGCGCACAAGTGCACCTCGCTCCACGGCATCGCCGCGTCCGGCAAGACGCTGGACGCGCTGCTGGGCTTCATCAACGAGGAGATGAACAGCTGGCGGGTGGCAGACCCGCGTGAGGCGACCGACGACAAGGTCGTCAGCCCCTTGATGGTCCACAAGGCGCAGACGCTGGTGGACATCGTCGCCCAGGCGAAGAAGACGCCCGGGGTCACCGTCATCCGCGAGGGCGGCCGGGCGGACGGGGCCTATGGCGAGCACTCCGAGGCGGTGAAGCCGGCCCTCCTCAAGATCCGCCCCGATAGCACGGTGCGGGTGAACTGGGACGGCAAGGGAGTGCAGGAGGTCCGGCTGGCCACCACCGAGTTCTTCATGCCCATCCTGGTGGGGATGGAGCTGCCGGACTTCGAGTCCTACGTGCGGTTCTGCCTCTTCGAGAACAGCCACGACCTGGCCACCAGCGTCTGGACCCGGGACGACCGGAAGCTGCAGCTCGGCCGGAGGACCCTGGGCGGGATGCTGAAGGAGAACGACGGGACCGATTCCGCCCTGGAGTGGGAGGAGTTCGGCGCCTCCGGCATCGGCGACTCCGGGAACATGGGCGTCGGCGAGGTGACCGCGACCCTCAGCATCTACACCCGGCGGCAGAAGGGCCGGCACCTCGTGTTCTGACCCGCTCGCCCCGACGCGTCAGCAGTACGGCGTGGCCTGAAAGAAGCGCCGGGGCGATTCGCCGGTGACCGCACGGAAGTCGCGGATGGGTTCTCCAGCAGGCGTCGTTCCGCACAACGTCGGCCCTGCCGCTCCAGGCCCCACCCGGGCCGCCCAGTAGCTAGAGCATCGGCGGCTGCGACGGCCGTCGCTCCTGCTCGGATGCTTAGCAGCGCGGAGCCAGCTCGGATAGAACGGCCCCATGCGACGCCTCTCTCCGGAGACCCGGCCGGAGCTGACCATCGACTACGAGGGCCACCCGGTCTCCGCGCGCGAGGGTGAGCCCGCGGCCTGCGCGCTGCTCGCCGCCGGGGAGACCGTCTTCTCTCGGAGCATCAAGTACCACCGGCCGCGTGGCCCGTTCTGCATGGCGGGCTCGTGCTCCAACTGCCTGGTCCGCATCGATGGCGTGCCCAATCGCTTCGCCTGCCAGACGCCGGTGCGGCACGGGATGCGCATCGAGCGGCAGAACGCGTACCCCAGCGTGAAGGTGGACGTGTTCTCCAGCATCGACTGGCTCTTCCCCAAGGGGATGGACCACCACTCGATGTTCGCTGGCGTCCCGGTCGCCGAGAAGGTGATGGCCACCGTCGCGCGGCACCTCTCCGGCCTCGGCCTCCTTCCCGATGCGGCGCCTCCCCTGCCCCGCCCCCCGGAGCGGATCTCGGTGGACGTCGCCGTGGTGGGCGCCGGCGCCGCGGGCCTGGCCGCAGCCGAGGTGCTCGCGGCCGGCGGAGTGGCGCCGCTCGTGCTCGAGCAAGAGGATTGCGTCGGGGGGCGGCGGGTGCTCGATGCTCCCGAGGATGGCTCGACCGCCGCTCCATCGTCCCCGGCTGGCGTTCAGCTCCGGCTGGCGACCTCGGTGCTGGGCCTCTACGACGACGAGCTCGGCCGGGTCCTTCTCGCCGTGCAGCGCGACCCCGAGGGCGCCCGGGTCCTCCTCATCCAGGCCCGCGACGTCCTCTTCGCGGTCGGCGGGCACGCCTCGATGGTTCCCTTCGAGAACAACGACATCCCCGGCGTGTTCAGCGGACGCGCCGCGGCGGACCTCCTCCGCCGGCGCCGTCTGCTCATCGGGGACGCTCCGGCCCTGCTCGGCCAGGGGCCGCAGCTCACCGCGCTCGCGCGCCTGTTCCGGGCCGAGGGCGCTGCGCCCCGGCTGGTGCTCCACACCGGGGCCGGCACGGGGCCGGAGGGCACGATGCAGGGAGTTCCGGTCCGCGCCCACGGGCGGACCTGGGTGCACGGGCTCGCCTACCGCGACGCCGGCCGGCGCGAGCGGCGCGTGGACTGTGATGCGATCGTGGTCTCCCTTCCCCCCACGCCGGCGTTCGAGCTGCTGCGGCAGGCCGGGGTGAAGATCTCCTACCGGCCCGAGCTCGGGACCTTCGCGCCCGAGGTCCAGCCCGAGGGGCGGACGGCGGTGGCCGGCATCTGGGCGGCGGGAGACGTGGCCAGGCCGGGCAGCGCCGCCGAGGCCGCCGGATCCGGGCGACGCGCCGCACAGGGGATCCTCGCCCGATGACTCCGGTCCTCGAGTTCCCGGATGCACGCCGGTGGCGAGCCTGGTTGGCTCGAAATCGCGCCTCGCCCGAGGGCGTTTGGTTGAAGATCGCGAAGAAGGGCTCTTCCGGGGAGTCCGTTTCCTACGCTGAGGCGCTGGACGAGGCCCTCTGCTTCGGCTGGATCGACGGGCAGAAGAAGAGCCACGACCGCCACGCCTTCCTCCAGAAATTCACTCCCCGCCGGTCCCGGAGCATCTGGTCCAGGCGGAACATCGAGCACTGCGAGCGCCTCATCGCCGCCGGGAAGATGGAGCCCGCCGGCCAGGAGGAGATCGACCGTGCGAAGGCCGATGGGCGCTGGGCCGACGCGTACGATCCCCCGAGCCGCGCCGAGCCACCGGACGACCTCGTTCGCGCGCTCGCCCGGAATCGTTCCGCCCGCCGGTTCTTCGAGACGCTCGACCGCACCAACCGCTACGCCATCCTCTGGCGGCTCCAGACGGCGAAGCGACCCGAAACCCGGGCCCGTCGGCTGGAAGCCTTCGTGCAGATGCTGGCCGACGGAAGGAAGATCCACCCGTGAGCAAGTCCGTGCTCTGCACCTGCGAGGACGTGACGCTGGACGACGTCCGGCACGCCATCGACAAGGGCTACCGGGACATCGAGAGCATCAAGCGCTACACCGGCTTCGGCACCGGAGTTTGCCAGGGGAAGAGCTGCCTCTCCGCGGTGGCGCGGACCCTCGCCGAGCGCACCGGGGCGAGCCCGGGCGCGGTGCTCCCCTTCACCCCGCGGCCGCCGCTGCACCCGGTGGAGATGTCGCTCCTGGGCTCGGTCCCGGTCGACGAGCAGCGTCCGCCGGCGGGAGGGGTCCCGCCGGTGATCCAGGTCGGCTCGCACGCGCTCCGTCCCCCCGAGCCGGTCCCGGAGAAGACCCGGGTGGTCATCATCGGCGGCGGCATCATGGGCCTCGCCCTGGCGCACAACCTGGCGAAGCTCGGCTGCACCGACGTGCTGGTCCTCGAGAGGGGTTACCTCTGCGCGGGCGCCAGCGGCCGGAATGGCGGCGGAGTCCGGATGCAGTGGAGCACCCCGACGAACATCGAGCTCGCCCGCCGGAGCATCGAGCTGATGAAGCAGTTCGCCGGCGAGATGGGCATCAACGTCTGGCTCCGGCAGGGCGGCTACCTGTTCCTCGCCCGAACCGAGGAGATGGCGGAGCGCCTCCGGACCAGCGCCGAGCTGCACAACAAGCACGGAGTGAAGACGCAGATCCTCTCCCCGGGCGAGGGCCGTGACGTGGTCCCCGAGCTGACGATGAAAGGGGTGGTCGCCTGCG
Source organism: Myxococcaceae bacterium (assembly GCA_003818285.1). GTDB lineage: Bacteria > Myxococcota > Myxococcia > Myxococcales > Myxococcaceae > RPRB01. Next base: position 3,567 of record RPRB01000204.1, on the reverse strand, counting down.
CCTACCACCCCGATGACGGGGTCATCTTTCCCTGGCCCTTCCTGTGGGGGTACGCGCAGGCGGCCCAGAAGCGCGGGGTCCGGGTCGAGACCTTCACCACGGTCACCGGCTTCGAGGTCTCCGGAGGCCGGGTCCGGGCGGTGGAGACCGACCGGGGACGCATCGCCTGCGAGACGGTAGTCCTCGCCGCCGGCGCCTGGAGTCCGGAGGTGGCGAAGCTCGCGGGGGTGGAGCTCCCCAACGCGCCTCACCGGCACGAGATCCTCTCCACCGAGCCGCTGAAGCCCTTCCTGACGCCGCTGGTCTCGGTGCTCGACTCGGGGCTGTACTTCAGCCAGTCGATGCGCGGGGAGATCGTCGGAGGGATGGGGGATCCGCGGGAGCCCGCGGGTCTGAACCAGGGCTCCACGCTGCGTTTCCTCTCCCGCTTCTCGCGCGCACTGACCGAGCAGGTTCCCCGGCTCGGGCACATCAAGGTCCTGCGCCAGTGGGCTGGCTGCTACGACGTGACGCCGGACAACAACCCGGTGCTCGGGCACACTCCGGGGCTGCCGAACATGCTCCAGATGTCCGGCTTCGTCGGGCACGGGTTCATGATGGCCCCGGCCGTCTCGGAGCGGATGGCGGCGTGGATGGTGAGCGACACCCAGGACGATCTCTTCACCCGCTTCGACCTGGACCGGTTCCGCACCGGCCGCCTGGAGCGGGAGACGATGATCATCGGCTGACGGCGCCTGCACGGAGGGTGAGTGGCAGCTGCACGCGGCGCGCGAAGCAGCCGGCGGCGGGCGCCGAGCGAAACAAATCCTCCCTTCCGGGCGTCAACGCTGCGAGGAACACGCCGTGACGCCCTGGAACGACAGAGTCGAGGACGATGGAGCGGGCGACGCGAGCGAGCAGGCCCTGCAACAGAGAGCCGAGGGCCTGGTCACGAGCGCCCTGAAGGCGCTGGGTCGCGCGTTCTCGTCGGAGGATCAGGTGCACCAGCTGAGGGCCGAGCTGCTCCTCGAGGTCGCCCGGGCGATGCGGACCGATGCCCGGCGTGGATCCTGGACCGTGCTCCCGGCCGACGAGCGGCGGCAGCTTCGAGACGCCCTCGTGGTCCTGGAGCGCCTCGCCGATTCGGGCGTGCCGCTGCCGGTGGCCTGACGCCGCAGGGTCCGACGCGCTGATGCCGGCGAGGAGTGGAGCTATGCACGCGGCGACGCCGCTCCCCTCGGGGGGTTGAACGCGCCCGGGCGCGGCGCGGATGCTCCACGCCCATGCTCGTCGACTTCGAACAGGCCAGCGCGATCCGGCAGGCCGGCCCGGGCAGCTTCGAGGCCACCGTTCCCGACGGATGGCAGCAAGGTCGGGGAGCGTTCGGAGGTCTGGTCTACGGCGTCCTCGCGCGTGCGATGGAGGCCGAGCTCGGCGACCCCGCCCGGCGGCTCCAGACGCTCTCCGGGGACATCGCGGGCCCGGTGCTTCCCGGCGCGGCGAGCATCCAGGTGGAGGTGCTCCGGCGCGGAGCGAAGCAGAGCAACGCCCAGGCGCGGCTGGTCCAGGGAAGCCACGTCCTGGCGGTGGCCAGCGGCGTGTTCTGCGCCCCGCGCGCGTTGGAGATGCCGGCGCTGCGGGGTGTCGAATCGCCCGAACGCGCGGGTTGGGACCAGCTCCGGGTGCTGCCCCTCGAGCCGCCGCTCGGACCGGACTTCGCGCGTGCCTACGAGTACCGCCTGGCCGGGCCGGCACCGTTCTCGGGCAGCCACGATGCGGAGACCGCCGGGTACATCCGCGAACGCACGCTCCCGTCTCGCCGGGATTCGCCGAGCGTCATCGCCCTTCTCGATGCCTGGTGGCCCACGCTGTGGTCGATCCTCACCGAGCCGAGGCCGGTGGCCACGACCAGCTTCCTCGCCGAGCTCCTCGTCGACCCGGCGCGGCTCGACCCCGCGGAGCGGCTCTTCCACGACGCGCGGATGGCGGGCCAGGGCGATGGGTTCTTCGTCGAGCTTCGCGCCCTCTGGAGCGGAGACACCTGCGTGGCCATGAACCAGCAAACCTTCGCGGTGCTCCGCTAGGGCGAGCGCTCGCCGCGCAACGGGGGGGCAGCTCGCTCCACCGCGTGCCGGCACCACTGGCGGCCCGGGCCGGCGGGGATCGCCGCGTCGTCGGTGCGGCGGAGCAGCGCCCCGTGCTGCTCGAGCGTGCCGTCCGGACGGTCCAGCGTACAGGGCGCCAGGACCAGCCGGCCGGGTCGCAGCTCGGCGACCGTGCCGGGGAACCGGTTGAGATTTCCCTCCGCTCCCACCGGCACCAGCGCGCCTGGTGGAGCGAGCGAGGCCGGAACGTAGACCTCGAGGTAATCGGCAAGGAGCACGGCCGGCGCCGCCGCGGCGAGCCCTGCGGCATCGGCTCGGGGTTCGGCGAGGGGGTCCGCGGGTCCCGCGGGCATCGCGATCACCAGGGCGGCGAGGGCGACCGCGGGCACCGCCGCACGGAACCGTCCGGCGAGCAATGAAGCGAGGAGAATGACCCCGTGCACCGCGGCCGCGAGCGCCCAGAAGGTGGGCAAGGACAGGTACCGGCCCGCGAAGTGGTTGTCCCGGAAGTACCGGATGAGCACCAGCCCGGGCAGCACCGACGCGCCGAAGGCGAGCAGGGCAAGCCCGTCGAGGCGCTCCGTGCGCGGCCGTCGCGGGACCGCGACCGCCAGGGTGCCGATCACCAGAGCCCAGAAGCCACCCTCGTGCCGGAGGGAGGCCAGCACCGGGCCGACGTTGGACAGCACGTGGCCGTGATCGATCCGCAGCGGGGTGACGAAGCGCTGCCCGAACGTGCGCTGGCAGTAAACCGAGTACCGCCCGTGCAGCACCGCATCGACCGCCCCGGCCACCCCCAGTGCGGCGAGTGCCCCGACCGCCCGTTCAGGCCGGGGCCGCGCCCGGAGCACCTCGAGGATCCCCACCGCCACCAGCGCTGCGAGGCTCGCCGTGTTCATCCAGGTGGCGAGCGCCGCGGCCACGACCAGGCCCAGCAGGGCAAGCCAGCGTGTCCTGGCCAACTGGCCACCGAGCGCCACGCGGCAGGCCCACCACGCCCAGCAGAGCGCCACCACCTGCCAGAGGTAGGGCTGGCCTGCCTGGAGGAAGTTCCAGGTCACCGAGTGCGAGAGCACGAACGGGGCGAGCAGCGTCACCACCGCCAGGGCCGGGCTGCCGAGGACCGCCGCGAGTGGGAGCGCTGCCGAGGCGAGCCCGAGCACCGCGAGCACGTGGTAGGCCTCGGGCGTCTGCAGATGCAGCACCCGCCCGAGCAGGAAAGGCCACATCCCGAACCGGTCCTGCCGCGGGTAGAAGAAGGTGAAGGCGCCCTCCCCCATCCCCTGCATCACGAGGATCGGCACCGCGCAGTCCGAGTTGTAGAACGGCGCCGGGCCGAGGCCGCGGCCGAGCCGGAGCGCGCACCAGCCGAGCGCGAGGGCCGCAGCCCACGGTTCCACCCGCCTCCAGGAGGGAAGGTCAGCGCGCTCCAAGCAGATCGCCGCGGTCCAGCATCCACGCGTCTGGCTGGAAGCGCTCGCGG
>RPRB01000203.1 GCA_003818285.1 Myxococcaceae bacterium | reverse complement strand
GTTTTGAGCGGCAAGCGCCAGTACCGCCCGGCCGACCTCTGAAGCACTGAGTTTGTCGGCCGCGAAGCGATAAGCCCACACGCCCCGGTTCTCGAAAAAGAGGGCTCTGTTTAGAATCTCGATATCACTGAGTTTGTCCTGTTCAGACATTCCCTGAATCGTGGGCATGACATCATCCTCCCTGCGAGTTCCCCCTGCGCGCACCGAGCAGCTGCAAGGGAAGCTGCAAGGGCAGCTGCAAGGGCAGCCGAGGTGGTGCCCACAACGCATCCGCGCCGTCAAGGTTAGGCGCGCGGCCGGGCGCATCCTCATTGCCCAGGGCAGGAATCGACCACCCATCCAGCTGCTCTGCCGAGCGCTTTCTCGGGATATGCCTACGCGCTTGCTGTCCATGGCCATTCGTCCACGCAACCCGATTGCCGAACCCCAAGGGATCTGCGCGTCTCACGCGTGGGTGAGCAGGGCTTCTCCCTCCCAAGCCGACACCTGGCTTCACGAGAATGACGTCGTCGGCCTCGAGCGGCTCTGCAACTACGGCACCCGTGGGCCACCGAGACCATCTACCTGGGCTCGTCGTGGAAGACGCTGAAGTCGTTCATCCTCGGGTCCCGCTACCGCTACTCGCCGTGCCCACTCCTGCGCTTGCTCGCGCGACGTGGCGCATCGGGCGATCATCTCTAGAGTCTCGCGGGCATCCTGCAGCTTCGCCAGGAGCGCGTTGACCGACTCCACCTTGTAGGTCGCTTCGTAGGGCGCTTCGCATCATGTTGCGCCAGTGCTGCGCTCGGGCGCACAACACAACGAAGCCCCGACTGACCAGCCGCAACCATGTGCAACTCGAGTCCAAGCGTTCCGCGGACTTGGCCTGGAACCACTTGAACTCACTTGAGCTTCTTGGGCTTGTTCTTATTTTCGAATCCTAGTTCCCCAGCTCGATTCCCCCGTAACTCCAAGTACTTGTAGGCCCCGGCAGCACCATGTTGCGTCTATGTTGCGCTGGCGAGTCTAGGAGCGGTCCACTGACGCCATCAGGCGTGCTTGAAGCGTCCCAGGCGAAACATGTCGATCGGGTGCTTCGTCTGTCCATCGCAAGCCAGATCCGCGAGGACCTCGCCGATGACCGAGGCAAACTTGAATCCGTGCCCCGAGCACGGGCTGGCGAGGATCACGTTCGGATGGCGGGGATGCCAATCGATGATGAAGTGTCCATCCGGCGTGTTCGTGTACATGCACGTCGTCGCTGACAGCAGGTCGCCGTTGACCGTCGGGAGATTGCGCTCGAGGATCCAGCGGGCCTCGCGGATCTCGTTCTGGTTGACCTCGCGCTTGATGTCGGTCGGCGAGCACGAAATGCCAGTGTGGTGACGCGCCACCTTGACGCCGTCGTCGCCGAGGGCGGGGAACCCGTAGAACACCTTCCCGGGTTCGTACTCGATGATGAAGACCGGGAACTTATCGGGCGAGAACATCACCACGTCGGTCGTCGGCCGGAACCAGTACAGGACGTTGCGCTCGACCACGAGCGGCACGCTGAGGCCCGCCAGGAGCTCCCCCATCCACGGCCCGGCGCACAGCACGAGGTTCCCGGCGACGTACGTCCCCTGCGTGGTCTTCACCTCGACGGAGTCGCCGGTGGCTTTCCAGCTCACCACTGGCTCCTGCCAGCGGAGCTCGGCGCCGGCTCGCGTCGCAGCCGCGGCGTGCGCGCGGATACAGTCCTCCGGAAATAGCACACCTGCGACCTTGTCGAGCACTCCGATCTTGGTGTCCTCGATGGAGAACGCCGGGAAGCGGCGCCGGACCTCCGGTGCCTCGAGCACCTCGTGCGGCAAGCCGTGCGTGCGCGCGCTGGCGAGGTTCCCCTTGACGACACCGCCGTCGGGCGGACCGAGCATCAGTCCGCCGGTGATCTCGATCAATCGCATGCCGGAGTAGCGCTGGAGCTGCGTCCACAGCTCGTTCGCGCGGCCGAGCAGCGGGACGTACGCCGGATTCTCGAAGTACGCCTGCCGTGTCACCCGGGATCTTCCGTGTGACGATCCACGGTCGTGCGCCAGCGTGAACTGCTCGAGTCCCACGACTCGCCTTCCTCGCTGCGCGACATGGAACGCCGCTGCGCTTCCCATCCCACCGAGGCCGACGACGATCGTATCGTAGCGTTCCATGGGGGTGAGATTCTAGGACAGGTCCCGCGTCAGGCGATGGCGCGGGCCAGCTCTCCCACCCGCCGGTGACCCTCGGTGCTCAGCTCGCGGAGGCTGCGATCGACGTTGGGGTGGGTCATCCCGCTCAGCAGGAAGGTCCAGCGGTAGCTCTTCAGCTGCGCGGCCTCGATCTCTGCCCGTTCCACGGTGCCGAGGTCACGGCCGATGGCCTTCTGCAGGCTCTCCATGTCCATCTTCATCTGCGCCTGCAGCCCGCTGGCGCAGGCGCTTGCACGGGCTGCGTGCCGCCAGTGGACGCTGTCGCTGCCCATGCCGATGCGCTTCTGTCTGGCCAGGGGTGCCCGGCTTCTGTCCGAGGTGCTGGGGCTCTTCGTCCGGGCGCTCTTCGCCTTCCAGCGTCGGACTGCACGGCGGCTCGGAGTGTCCCGGCCACTGACCGGCGCGGTGGCCTTCGTCCAGCGCTTCGGCTCGGCGCTGCAGCTGACGCCCCACTTCCACGTGCTCGTCCCCGAGGCCGTCTTCGAGGAGCAGCTACGCCGAGCGCCTCCTGGTCCCGCCGCCGTCCCCCGCGCTGGCTGAAGCGACACGCCCTACCCGGTCCGCGGCTCGAAAATCCGTGTTGTTCTTCCTTGGATTCTACCTGGCCGACCTGTCGGTGATGGACTGCAACGTGGTCACCAGCGGCCGCGGGCAAGCTGGCCGATCTCGGCGACACCCGGGCCATCGAGCATCTCCGCGAGCTGGCGCAGCGCAACGGACTGCTGGGGCTGGTCGAGACCTGCGAGGCTCCCGCCGCTCGCGCCGCGTTGAAGAAGCTCGAGAAGCGCTGAAACCCGCGGAGACTCACCCTGCCCCCGCCGGCCGTGCCCGCAGCGGAAGGAGGTCACCGACGCCCGGGGTGCGACTCGGCGTTGACCTTCGGCCAGATGCGAGCACAGTGCCGATCGAAGGCCCCGGTACACACCCGAGGTGCCCGTGCGCGCGAACCCGCGACTCGTGCTCGTCCTCCTCACCGTGCTGGTGTGGGGCGGAGTTCTCGGCGGCGCGTTCCAGTTCGACGACTTCCCGATCATCGTCAGGGACCCCGCGACGGTCGACCCCTGGGCGCTACTCTCCCGGCTCGCGACCGGCATCCGCCCGCTCCTGCGCCTCAGCTACTTCCTGGACCATCTCCTCTGGGGGATGGAGCCGGCCGGGTTTCTCTTCACCAATCTCCTTCTCCACGTCGCGACCGTCCTGGGCGTCTTCGCCCTCGCCCGGAGACTGCTTCGGGACGAGGCCGCCGCCTTCCTCGCCGCGGCGATCTTCGCCCTGCAACCTGCAAACGCCGAGGTCATCGCCTACGTCACCGGGCGCTCCACCGGGCTCATGGCCGCGTTCTTCGTCTGGGGGATGGTGCGCTGGGAAGACGGCCGGCGCGCCAGCGCGCTCGTCTTCTTCGCCGCAGCGTGTCTGTCCAAGGAGGTCGGGCTCGTCTTTCCAGCCCTCCTCCTGCTGCGCGAGCTGACCCGTTCTCCGCCCAGCGGGCTCCGGTGGCTTGCCGCGGCCGGCGGCCTGTCGGCGGTTCTCCTCGGCGTGCTGGCGCTGTCGCCGCGCTACCGCGAGCTGCTCGCCTTCTCCCTCGACCTGCGCCACCCCCTGGCGAACCTCGGTCCGGCGCTGCGCGGCCTGGGAGTGACGATCTCCCTCTGGGTGCGTCCCTGGGCGCTGGCAGTCGACCACGGGTCCCCTCCGGAGAGTGCCCTGCTCACACTCCTCGTCCTCGCCGGAGTGGCCGCCGCCGTCGTCATTGCCATCGAATTTCGGCGTCGTGAGCCGCTGGTCACCTTCTGCGTGATGTGGCCGCTCCTCGCGCTGGCACCGACGCACTCGCTCATCGCCAAGATCGACCTCGTCACCGAGAAGCCCCTCTACCTCGCATGGGTCGGCCCTTCGATCCTCCTCGGCTTGCTGCTGATTCGATGGACGCCCGTCACCGCCGAGCGCGAAGTCGCGCCAGGGACACCCGTGAGGAAACGGGTGCGCTGGGTGGTGGCGACCGCACTGCTCTGTGCCTGGGCAGCCTTCGTTCCCCTGCGGGTGAAGATCTGGTCCGACCCGCGGCTGCTCTGGACTGATTCGGTACGCCAGGCACCGGAGAGTGCGCGCGCCTGGAACAACCTGGGGCTCGCGCTCTGGACGCAGGGACGAGATCGCGAGGCAGCTCGCGCGTTCGAGGAGTCGCTTCGCCTCGATCCGCGCGGGTCGGGCAGCGTACCGCTGTGGGTGATCAAGAGGAGGCTCGATCGATGAGACTCGCTTCGCTCCTGGTTGGACTCTCGTTCGCCGTCGCACTGACGGCACTCGCCGCGAAGCCGGCAAAACCGGAACCACCTCCAGCTCCTAAGCCCTCGAAGAATGCACCGCCGTGCGAGGGCTGTGAGTACGCCTGCATGTTCGCGCAGCTCATCGTCGACCAGGAGCGGTACGGGTGGCTGTTCGAAAACCTTGCCCCGGTCGTGAAGAGCGCGCTGATCCTCGACAAGCAGGTGAAGGCCCTCATGACTGAATGGACCAAGCGCGACGAAAAGGACCGGGGTGGACCGCCCCTTCACTGCCGCCGCTGGTTGAAGTCGCCCGAACGAGACAAGAAGGGGGAGCGGAAACCGGACAAGGTGCTGGACGCGATGATCCACCACACCGATCCGATCGAAAGCGAGGCGATGACCACCGACTGGACGAAACCAGATTGCCCGATCGACACCAAGGGCCTCGAGTCCAAGGTCTGCCCCGCTCTCTACAAGGCACTCCTCGCACACGAGATGTCGCACCACAATTCCTGCAAGGAGGCCTACAAGGACCCGGACGTCACGGACAAGACGCTCACCCAGAAGAACAAGAGCCTCCGCGCCGCCGACGAGGTCCGCGCCTACAAGGCGGGAATCGCGGCGCTGGAGAAAGAAATGATGCGCCTCGCCAAGCAAAAGGGGTGCGGGCTCGAGACCTGCTCGCGCGACAACCTGGCGCCTCCCCCCACCAAGGAAGAAATCGAGGCAGCGCAGAAGGACATCGACGAGATCCCGTCAATCATGAGGAGCGGCAAATGATCGCGCTCGTCGTCGGCCTCTTCCTCGCCTCACAGCCGCTCGCCTACCATCCGAAGCCGATCGCGCTCGACGCCGTGCAACGCTACACATCGAGTTGCGCCGGAAAGGCATCCGCCGACTGCCAGGCCTTGCGTCGGGAGGCCGAGGCCGTCCTCATCTACGACTTCATGATTCTCGAGCGGGCCGGGGTCAAGCTCGATCCGGCGAAGCTCCGCACGGCCGCGTCGAATGCGGTCACGCCCGGTCTTCGAATCGAAGCGCTCGAGAGGCTCCTCCAGAGGGGCCTTTCCCAGGAAGACGAATCATTGGTCGTCGCTGCGCTGAAGAGCCCCTTCCCGGCCGAGCGCCGGGTTGCGATTCGCGTCCTCGGCCAGCTCTCGAATGAGAAGTACTCCAGGATGCTCGTACGCACGTACCGAGGGAGGACGTCGGCCTTCGCGGCGGCGCGGGATTACTCGGAGGATGAGGTGCCCCCGGGTCTGGCGCCCTATCAGGGTTCGGAGACGGTGTGGTTCGCGAGCGGGCTGGACCGCACGTGGTTCGCGTCGACCGACGCGCCGGTGAAGGTTGCGGCGGCTTATGCCAAGAACGGCAAGAAGGCGGTCACCAGTGCCGAGCTCGAGCAGGGCGTCAAGGCCGCGACCAACATCGACCCGATGGAGATGATGCGCCTCGCCCAGCAGGACCCCCGGAAGATGCAGGAGATGATGGAGAAGGTCACGGCCGCCGCGAACACACGGGTCGACACGAGGACGGGCGTGTGGACGGCGATCGAGGGAGAGGAAGGGGTTTCCGACGTACGCTACGTCGTGCTCGAGGACCAGCCCTACCTCATGGGAAGGGTTCCGACGAAGGTCGTGGCCATCTTCAAGGACGAGGTGCTCGGCAAGACCTCCATCGTCTTCGCGACGCCGCCGCCGCAAATGGAACTTCCCGATGCCTCTTCACCGGAATTCATGTCGACGTTGAAGCTCTGGCAGATCGTGAACCGGCCCCTCGAACCGATGAAGGATGACGACTCGCAGTGACCCATCCCTCACCCCACGGATGACAGCAAGCGCTTCTCGGCGAGCTCGTCGACGGTACTCGAGGTGAAGGACTCCAGGACGTCCGCGTTGCTCGCGTAGACGGTGTTTGGCCTCGGTGCGGAGGCTGCCGACCCACGCGGTCTGTCCGGTGGCGACGGCGTGCCTTAAGGAGGGCGAGAGGAGCGTCGCTAACAAAGCATTACGCAAAGAAATGGGCGTCAAGGGCGACGAGGTCTGCAAATGTATGGCGAAGGAAGCAAAGACAATTCTCTTCGCTGACGAGCAGCGGGCAATGATCCTGGACATGCAGAGTAAGAAACACGAGGCAAGCTCGATTTTGTCAACAATGAGCGACGCCGACCAGATGGTCTTTATGAAAGGTGCGGCGGTAGTTTTCGGAAATTGCATATCGTCGCGATAGATGACGGCGCAACTTCACTCCGACACCGACGACAGGAGAAAACATGAACCGTTCACTTCAAACTGCGATGCTGATATTCGCCGTCGCCAGCGCGTCGGCCCGGGAGCAGGGCAAGAGCGATATGAATCTGATGCAACGCTATGGCGGAGTGCTGGCGCCGGACTGTTCGAACTACATGCTGCCTCAGCTCAAGTACCTTGGCGATTCGCTGGTCGTGCAGGACGGCGGCAAGGCGGTGCTGACCGGGCGCAATGTCAAGGCCGCCCCCACGTACTTCGGCGCCACACCGCCGCCGGAATTCGAGACCGTATTGACGAGCGAGGTCGCGGGCGGTGAAGCGCTGGTGTTTGTGTTCTACCGCAACGCTTCGGGTCTCTTTGCCGCGGTCGAGGGCGGACCGAAGGTGATGGCCGCGCTGCCGGCAGCATTGAAGGGCAAGCGCGCCCGGCACTGCGACCCGAACCGCAACGCCGCGCCGGTGGCAGCACAAGCCGCACCGGCAGCGTCGTCGCAGGGGAAAGCCGACTCGAACACGGCGAAGGTTTTCAAGGGCTACGCACTGCATGAACTGAGCGCCGCGGGGCTGCTCTACAACGCAAAGGCCAAAGAGACTTACTACAAGGCGTTGGGGCCGCTCACCAAAGAGCCGTGGCTGGCGAAGCTCGATGGCCCAAGTTCGGAGAACAAGCCGGTCAAGGTGGCGGGTGCCGACTACGTGAAGATCGCCACCTGCAAGAACCACGACTGCGAGCAGAACAAAGTTCTGCTGCTGTGGTCGGGCGTGCAGGACGTCGTGTACGGCAAGGTCCACCAGAAAGGCAAATCGACGTTGATCGGCTCACCGCCGCCAGCGGTTGCCGCTGAGCTCGAGAATCTGTGGAAGGCGGAGTGGCGGCAAGGTAAGTGAGGAATGGACCCGCTGATGTCTGCACGACAGCGGGCCCCGCACTGACGCTTCCTGCCCCCTGGCGCCAGAGCCTGTCCGGCCCCGGCGGCCCCGCCACCCCATCCCCTGGGCCGAGCTCCTCAAGCGGACGTTCCAGACCGACGTCCTCGCCTGCCCTCGCTGCGGGGGCACCCGCCGCGTCGTCGCCGTCGTGCTCCGCTCCTCGACGGCCCAGGCCATCCTCGAGCACCGGCGGCTCCCCTCCAGGCCGCTCCCCCTCGCCCCGACCACCTCCCCGCCCCAGCTTGGCCTCTGGTGAGTGCCGTCCGTCGTTCGAGTCTCGCCCGGCCCTGACCACCGCCGCGGGGCTGCCCTACCCTCGGCAGCCGCGAGCACCTACGCCGAGCGCCTCATGGTCCCGCCGCCGTCCCCTCCGCTGGCTGAAGCGACACGCCCTACCTGGTCCGCGGCTCGAAAACCCGCGTTGTTCTTCCTTGGACTTAGAGCCTCGCCGGCATCCTGCAGCTTCGCCAGGAGCCCGTTGACCTACTCCACCTTGTAGGGCGCTTCGCATCATGTTGCGCCAGTGTTGCGCTCGGCCGTGCAACGACGCGCAACTCAGCTCGACGCGCCGCAACGACGACCAAGTCGACTCCAAGTTTTTCGCTGGGTTGTCCCACAACCCATTGAAGTCACTTGCGCTTCTTGGGCCCGTTTCTATCTTCGAATCCTAGTTCCCCAGCTCGAAGAGGGCCGTCTCGTATTCGCTCGACTCGATGGGTGACCCCTCGAGATCTCGGGCCCGCCCGACACTGGGCTTGATCC
>RPRB01000202.1 GCA_003818285.1 Myxococcaceae bacterium | reverse complement strand
GTACGACCCTGGAAGCGCCCAACGACCTGATGCACCATCTTGAAGGTGTCCGGCTCCGAGGCGACGAGCCGGGCCAGCTTGGCCGAGGCAGCTTCGGCGGACGACGTGGCACTCGGCTTCACCGGTGTCGGCGCACATCCCGAAGCGGTGACGACCCACAGGCACCACCAGCCCCTCCAGCTCATGCGGTTGCTGCCTCCCTCGCCTTCTTCCCGCCCCGCAGATTGGGAACGACGAACAGCGCGACGACCGCACTGATGCCGATGCCCAGCCCCACCGCCACGCCCAGGGACTGGATTGCGCGGTAGGAGGCGAGTGCGAGCGTGCCGATTCCGGCCAGCGTCGTGGTGGAAGTGAGCAGGACACCGGTGAACTCGACGCCGGAGCTCCTGCGCGCGCGAGTCACTCCCTGGACGGCGAAGATCCCGTAATCCACGCCGCAGCCCAGGATCAGCACCAGCGCGCTGGCGGAAACCAGATTCAAGGGAATGTGCAGCAGGGCCAGGATGCCGAGGGTTCCCAGCAGCCCGAGCGCCCCCGGAAGGCAGGCGAGGAGCGACACCCCGAACGAGCGGTAAGCGAACGCCAGAAGCAGCAGATTCAACAGCAGTCCGACGCCGCTGAGCAGGGCGAGCTGCTTCGGGATCTGCGCCACGGTGTCCGCTGCCAGCGCGCCCCCATCGATGACGACCGTCTCCGGAGGGAGCTCTCGCCGCAGCTCGGCGACCGCGGACAGGCGAGAAGGCTCGAACGAGGTGACCGCGATGCAGCCGGAGCCGGAACAGCGCAGCAGCCGCCTGACCAGGGCTCCCAGAGAGGTGTTGGCCAGGTCTTCCGACTGGACGAGAGGGATCTCTCCGGAGCGGGCCGATTCCACCTCCCGCCAGAACGGGTCGAATGCGCCCTCGGAGAACCCGAGCTGCCCGGACACCCCGGTCAGGGTTGCCCGGGCCGCCGTCACGTCGAGGTCCGCCAGGCGGGAGCGCCGTGCGATCTGGCTTTGCAGCGAAGGCAGGAACGAGCTCAGGGTGACCACGTGCGAGACGTCCCCGCGCTGCTGCGCCTGCAGGAGAGTCGCGGCTACCCGATCGGACAGGCGGAGGGCGTCCTCGACGGTGGCTCCGCGCGCGACCACCAGGGAGTCGGTGCCCTGGAGTCCGAATCGCTTCCGGACTTCCTCGTACTCGGCGAGCGTCGCCGGCCGCTGAGCATCGAGGTGGCGCAGCTCCCCGTCGAACTGCAGCCTGGGAATGGACACCGCGGCAACGGCGATCACCGCCAGCACGGTGCCCCAGGCCAGGAGCGGCGACGGCCTCACTGCCCCGAGCGCGAGCATCCACGAGGGGATCGCCGAGAGGTGCTGCAACCCCCAGCGAGCCCCGATTGGCACGACCAGGATGAGGGTGGCCGCGAAGGCGACGGCGATGCCCGCTCCGGCGAATAGAGCCAGCTCACGCAGCCCGGGGAACTTCGAGAGGAGCATCAGGGCGAACGCCATCAGGGTGGTGATGAAGCCGAGCCACAGCGAGCGCCGGCTCTCCTCCAGTCCCGCGGACATTCTCTGGAGGGGAGCCCCGGCCTGAACCGAGGCCGCGTTGAGCAGGTACATCGGGTAGTCGATCGCGATCCCGATCAGAACCGACCCGAAAGCAAAAGTCAGGGCGTGGATTCGGCCGTGGACCAGCGCGACCGCGACCAGTCCACCGACGATCCCGAAGGCGAGCGTCACGAAGGCGACGGCCAGCAGCCGCAGACTCCGGAATCTGACCACGAAGATCGCCACCAGGGCCGCGATGGAGGTGAGCATCGTCACCAGGACGTCGTGCTTCACCGTCGCCGCGCTCTCGGCGGCAAAGCGAGGCCCCCCCACGGCCCGGAGCCTCGCCGGGCCCCCCGGACCCGCCGGAAGCCTCGCCCCTTCGCTCTCCACCCGCCTCAGCAGCGCCGCGGACGCATCCGTGTCGAGCGCCGAGGCCCGGGGAACCGTGACCAGCAGTAGATGGGTCTGGTCGGGCGAGAGGAGTTGACCCCCGTGCGACTGCACGCTCGAGACCCCGCGCAAGCTGGAGAGCAGCTCGTCATTCAGACCCAATGGGTCTCGGAGCACGTCCCCCTTGGTGACGATTGCCTGAGGCGCGGCGAGCTTGGCCTTCAGACCCGTCAGTGAGGCCTGCAGCTTCGAAGGCGACAGACGTTCTTCGATCGCGGAAGTGGGATCGTCGAGAAGATAGAGACGACGGGGGAACAGGACGCGACCGACTGCGAGGACCTCCTCGGTGGTCGGACCGGCGAGAACCTCCGCGAACGCTCCGGAGGATCGAAGACGGGATGCCAGATCGTTGCCTGCCCTTGAGAGCTCCGCCGGGCTCGCCCCTGGGATTTCCAGATCGAGGAGCAGCACGTTCAAGACCCCGAACTCCTCCAGGAGTCGTGCCGCCTCGCGCGGCGAACCAGGTCCGTCCGGGAGCATGGCCCCGATGTCCTGCTCGACACTCATTCTGCTGGCGAGCGCGAGGCCGCCGGCCAGGATGGCCCCGGAAAGAACCAGGGTGAAGGCGAAATGAGACGTCAGCCAGGCGTGGAGCGTTGCCAGTCCCCGCCGTGCGCCCATCTCAGCGTCCGGCCTTCTCGATGACGTGATCTCGGAAGGCGATGTCCGTCCGGTCGCCATCGGGCTCCCTCAAGGAGACGTGGAGCAGCCGGTACTGGCCATCGAAGTCAAGCTGGATGGCCTGCAGCACCCGCGCGAGGGCTTCAGTTCGTGGCTTGAGCGAAACCCCCAGGGGGCGAGCCCGGATGATCCGAAGCTCGAACAGAGGGGTGAGGCGCTCGAGATCGGCCTCCAGCACCGCACGCAGGGTCTCGAACACCTTTCCCATGCCCGGCTCGGACGACAGGTCGAATGCCTGAGCAGACGACATCCCGGCCACTTTCAGAGTGGCCGTCGTCCCCTCGAGAACGAGATCGCTCTCGCTGGGTGGGTCCGTGTGCCAGAGGAGGCGACCTCCCTTGCGGTAGTGGAGCTGCCCGGTGGTCACCAGCTGATCTTGTAGCGCCTTCAGATGCTTCGTCTGCTGGAAGCGAGCCGAGAGCGTGACCGTGCGCTGGAGCGACTCGCGGAGCGGTGTCAAGTCCGCTGGCAGGGATTGCTTGGCGGGCGTGAGACCGAGGAGCACCGGGAGGAGCACGGGCAGAAGATCCATCGGGTAGGATCCAGACTAACACGCCGTTCCAGGGGGACCGCCGACGTGTCTGCAGCCATCACCTCCGTCGGTACCGTCACCGGGCATGGTCTCGGCTGCGCACGGCTCTTCGCGGCGTTGCTCGAAGGACGCTCGGCGATCGGGCCGGTCACGCGCTTCCCCGTCGACGGGCTGTGCAGCAACCTGGCTGCCGAGGCGCCCGCGGATGAGGAGCTCGAGAGTGCCGCGTCCTCCCTGGGAGCCGTTCGACCCGATGATCGGGCCTCGCGGCTCTTGCTTGCCGCCGCCGCCGAGGCGCTCGCGGGACGCGAGCTTGAATCATCCCCTCGCCGGGGAGTCGTGGTGGGAACGACCAAGGGTGCGTTCGAGCATCTCGGGCGCTCGCCCGGCTCGGACGATCTGCTCGGCGCTCCGGCGCGCGCGCTCGCCCGTGCCGCCCGGGCCCGCGGCCCGAGCTTCGCCACCAGTGCCGCCTGCACCTCGAGTGCCGTGGCTCTCGGGGAAGGGCTTCGGCTCATCGAGGACGGCATCTGCGACGAGGTGCTCGTCGGAGGGACCGAGGCGCTTCACGCCTTCGTCTACCGAGGATTTCATGCCTTGCGAGCGCTCTCTCCGCGACCCGCCATGCCCTTCGACGTGGAGCGCGCCGGGCTTTCTCTCGGCGAGGGCGCGGCGGTCCTCGTGCTGGAGTCGCTCTCTCACGCCCGGGCCCACGGGCGCTGGCCCATCGCGGTCGTCGAGGGCTTCGGGTCGAGCTCCGACGGATACGACCAGGTCGCTCCGGAGCCCGGCGGGCGCGGACTGCTCGAAGCCAGCCGGCGCGCCCTGACCGCCGCGGGCGTCACCGTGCATGAGGTGGGCGGATACCACGCGCACGGAACGGGCACGATCCAGAACGACCGGATGGAGGCCGCAGCGTTTGCGGCGCTCTTCTCTGGCCGGGACGTCACCGTCTCGGCGATCAAAGGTTCCCTCGGCCATACGCTTGGTGCGGGGGCTGCGCTCGACGTGGCCGTCTGCGCGCTGATGCTGCAGCGGGGGACAGTGCCTCCGGTCACAAACTTGAGGACACTCGATCCGCTGGCGCAATTGCCCGCGGCGATCGGCGCGCCCTGCCCTCTGAGAAGCAACCGGCTTCTCGTCGCCAGCGCAGGCTTCGGCGGCATCAACACCGCGCTGGTCCTCCGAACACCGGCGGCCGCGACATGAGCCCCGAGGTCGCGGTCACCTCATGGGCCGTCTGGAGCGGAGCTGGCGTCTCGGTGAACGAGGCGCCGGTCCCCGGAAGTGGGCGCGGCCTGGCCCCCTGGCCGGACCGTCCAGCGCCCATCCTCCCGGCGCGCGGACGCCCCGTTCCGCCAAGCGCCTCGGCACTCGTCCAGCTCGTTCAGGCGATCCTGTCCACTCGCCGCGCACGTGTCGTCCCCCCGCCGCCCACCACCGTGGATCTCAAGCTCGGAACACGGACCGGCTCCAGGGAGATCGACCTCGCCTTCCTCCAGAGCCTGGCGGAACGCGGCGATGCCTTCGGCTCGCCATCGCTCTTCGCCTACACGCTCTCCACCGCGGCGGGTGGGGAGGTGTCGCTGGCCCTCGGCCTTCGAGGCGCGCTGTCCACCGTGAGCAGCGGGGAGGTCAGCGGACTGGCGGCGCTGGTGACCGGAGCCGCATCGGTGAGTTCCGGTCGATCCGAAGCCTGTCTCTGCGGCGCGATGGAGGTGTCGGGCTCGGACTCGGACGTGATCGCCTTGTTTCTGCTCGAGCCTGCGCAGCCCTACCTTCACGCACCCCGCCTGGTCGGCTGGAAGCTCTCATTCGATCCGGAGACGGTGACCGATTCCAGGGATTCCCCGCGTTCGACGATGGAACGCCTCGCCGTCACGCTCGCCCACGGCGAAAGCGCGGAGATCGGAGCCTCCTGTCCCGGCGGCCATGCGGCCCTTCTCACCGTCGTTCCAGCGGCTGGAACGACTGTCCGCCCGGGGCGGTCTGCTAGAGTGGGGCGCGGGTGAGAGGTACCGCACGCGAGGCGCTGGTGCTCGGTGGAAGGGGCGACCTGCCCCGCATGCTCGCCGAGCGCCTCGGCAAGGCCGGCCACCGAGTCACGTGCCTCCAGGCGGATGACGCACCGGACCCCCTGGCCGCGGATCTCCTGGTCCACCTGGACACGACGCTCGGTGACTCCCGCGAACCGGTCGAGCCGGAGCACGCGCTCTCCCGGGCACGGGCTGCTTTCGATGTGATCCAGCGTGCCACCGCGACGATGAAAGACCGCGCCTTCGGTCGCATCGTCCATGTCCGGTCTGTCCCGCCCCCGGGACCGGCGCCCTCGCTGACCGGGCCGACGAGCGCCTTCGCCTCGGCCGGGACGCTAGGAATGCTCCAGGACCTGGCGCGCCAGGTGGCCCGGTTCGGCGTCACTCTCAACATGGTGACGCTGACCCAGCCCCCCGCCGGACGCGATTCACTTCCCCCGCTTCAACGGCAGGCGACCGTGACCGAGGTTGCCGGACTGGTCGAGATGCTCTGCCATGATGAAGCCGGTTTCATGACCGCCCAGTCCTTTTCCTTGGTCAGCGCCGTCAGCTAGGTCGACCCCGTGCACGCTTCTGATCCGACAGACCACTCGATCACCGACGCGCAGCGTGCGCTGCGGGAAGAGATCAAGGACCTCATCGTCACCACGCTCCGGCTGGAGAACGTCAATCCCCGGGACATCGGAGACAGGGAACTTCTCTTCTCCCCAGACGCTCGGCTCGGGCTCGACTCGCTGGCCGCGCTCGAGGTGCTTGCAGCGATCGAGTTCACCTACAAGGTCCGGTTTCCCGACGATGGTTCGGCGCGGGACCATTTCGAGTCGGTGTCGACCCTGGCGGCATTCGTCGCATCCGCACGGAGTTGATTCGTGCGCGGCGTGGCCATCACCGGAGTCGGCATCGTGTCCGCTCTGGGTTCCGGCGTCGCCGCTCACCTGGAAGCGATGCGGGAGGGCAGAACCCCTCTCGGGCCTCTGACGCTCTTTTCTCCGGACGACCTGGGCTCGTTTCCGGTGGGCGAAGTGGACCCCGCGCTGGTCCCACGACGAGGTCCTCGGAGCATCCGCCTGGCGCTCCATGCGGCCCGTCAGGCCGTGGGCGGGCGGGCATTGAAAAGCCCCGGGGTACTCGCGCTCGGGACGACCACCGGCGGCATCCTCGACTCCGAACGGCATTTCTTGAAGCACCGCGGAGCCATCGGAGCGGAGGACCGCGAGCTCCTCCTCTATCACGCCATGGGTACGGTGACCGATGTGCTGGGAAGGGCCCTGGGGCTTTCCGCCGAGGGGCACACCTTCTCGACCGCTTGTTCCTCCAGCGCCAATGCCATTGGCTTCGGGGCATCCATCGTGGCCCGGCGCGGTGGATGGGCCCTGGTGGGCGGTGTGGATTCACTCGCACGAATCACCTACGCCGGATTCCACTCGCTCAAGCTGCTGTCGAGTTCGCCATGTCGGCCATTTGATCGGCACCGCCGCGGCCTGTCCCTCGGCGAGGGGGCCGCCTTCCTGCTGCTCGAATCGGAGGAGCAGGCTCGTGAGCGTGGAGTGCCCATCCTGGGGTTCATCACCGGCTGGGGCTGCGCGTCCGATGCCTATCATCCAACAGCCCCTCACCCGCGCGGGGACGGGGCGGTTGCGGCGATCCAGAGCGCGCTTGCCGACGCCAGGCTCCGTCCATCCGACGTGGACTACGTCAACGCCCACGGAACCGCGACGCCGGCCAACGACGTGTCCGAGGGACTCGCCTTGCAGCGGGTGTTCGGAGACGACTGTCCCCTCACCTCTTCGACCAAGGGGCTCACCGGTCATACCCTCGGTGCCGCGGGCGCCATCGAGAGCGTCCTGAGCCTCATTGCCCTCTCCAGCGGCTTCGTCCCGGCGACGGCGGGACTCGAGGAACCCGACCCGGAGATCCCGATCCGGCATGTTCCATCGGGCGGGCTCGCCCGTCCGCTCTCGGTGGTGGTGTCGAACTCCTTCGGATTCGGGGGAAACAACACCGCCCTGGTCCTCTCCAGAGCTCCGGCATGACGCCCGCGGTGCAGAGCCTTGGCGTGGTGGACGCGCTTCCGGTGGACCCGGATCCCCGGGTGAATCGGCTCCCGCGTCTGGAACGCCTGGCGCTCGGCGCAGCGCGCGAGGCCCTCGCGGGGCAGAAGGCACCCGACTCGCTCGGACTGGTGTTCGCCACCGGCTACGGAGGACTGACTGCGACGGAGGGATTCCTCCGGAGTGTCGCGTCGCGGGGCATGGCCTTCGGAAGCGCGACCGCGTTCCACCAGTCGGTCTCCCACTCATCGGCCGGGCAGCTGTCGCTGCTGCTGGGGATCCGCGGCCCGGTTCTCACCATCTCGCAGCGGGAGCTATCGGGAGAGGCGGCACTCCGGGTGGGATTGACGCTCCTCGATCGCATCGAGCACGTGCTGGTCGTGGCCGCCGACGAGCAGACTTCGCTCCTCGATGCGGCGTACGAGGTGTTCGGGAGAGTCTTTCGCGCGGCAGAGGGAGCGGCTGCGGTCCTGCTCGGACCGGGTCCCGGAAGGTTGAGGGTGGAGCGATGTGAGCTCTTTTCGCATCGTGCCTCGGTCCGCCGCTACGCCCCGCCGGCGCGGTTGGGCCCTCGGCTCGCCGAATCCGTCAGAAAGAACGGGCGCAACGTCTTCGTGTCGATCGCTGCACCGACGCCTGCCATCGAGCGGGCGGAACGGGCCGCTCTTGGCCCGGAGGCGCGTATCCTCGAGGACCAGCCAGGTACGGCGCGAGTCGGCTTTCATCCGTCGGCGGGTCTGGTCCGCTTCGTCCTCGCGGCGCGGCATCTCCTGGCCACCCCGGGCGAGGCGGCCTGCGTCCTCCATGGCCTCGCGCTGGGGGGTGGTCAGTCGATCACGGTCCTGCGGCATGACGCCTGAGGCGGCAGTCACCACGGGTGTCCTCGGTCTGCTCGGAACGGGGCTCGTGGGAGTCGGCTGGGGGCTCTTTCATCCCCGGGCGATGCTGTTCGGTCCGGTGCTGTGGCGAGGCCCCGGAGATCGGGCGGCCGTGTCTCTCACCTTCGACGACGGTCCCCATCCGGAGTACACGGTGCGGATCGCCGAGATTCTGTCGAAGGAAGCCGCTCGGGCGACATTCTTCTGCGTCGGACAGCGCGTCGAGCAACATCCGGGGCTGGCCACGGCTCTCCACCGGGCAGGGCACGGATTGGAGAACCACAGCTTCTCCCACCGAACCGGACGTGACCTCTTCCAGACCGAGCGGCTCCGCACAGATCTACAACGGTGCCAGGAGG
>RPRB01000201.1 GCA_003818285.1 Myxococcaceae bacterium | reverse complement strand
GTCGTTCCACCCGGCGGTCTGCAGCGCCGGGTCCAGGCGGGTCACCCACTGGCCGAGCGCGCCCCAGAACTCCTGCACCGAGTGGGCCCGGTCGGGGAGCGGGAGGATGGCGGTCGTCCCCCCGGGAAGTCCGAGCCGGATCCAGACCTGGTCTCTCGGGGTGCCCTCGGGACGGGCGGCGCGGGCCTCGGCGCCGGGGAAGGACACGTCGAGCAGCTGGACCGGCGTCCCCGCCGGCAGGATGCCCTCGCTGCGCCCGGGCCAGCGCGGCTCCTGCTCCTCCAGAGGACCGCCGAGGAGGAAGGTCGTGCCGGGGCTCGCGTCGAGGTGCACGCGGACGCAGGAGACCGCCAGCCAGCGCGGGGGCGAGGAGCGGACCTCGCGGAGGACTGCCTCCCGCTGCTCGACGCCCATCGCCGTGCGGCCGGCGCAGCCGAGGAGCAGACCGGCCGCGAGCACGCCGGCGAGGTCCGCGCCCATCCTCACGCCTTGGCCGCGGCGACCTTCGGGGCCGAGTTCACCGGACCGCTGCCCGACGAGCCGGAACCGGAGCCCGAGCTGCCGCCGGTGCCGGGCGTCGAGGGGGTCCCGGAGGAGCCCTCGGGCTTCGCGGCGGGCTTGGACTCGCCCCCGTCGGACTTCGGCTTGCTCGAGGAGTAGAGGTCGGCGTACCAGCCCCCGCCCTTGAGGACGAAGCTGGTCCGGCTGAGCAGACGGGACAGGGTGTGCTGGGCGCCGCAGCGCGGACAGATCTCCGGAGGAGGATCGTTCACCTTCTGGAGAGCGTCCGACGTCTGGTGGCACTGGCTGCATTCGTATTCGTAGATGGGCATGACGTGTCAGGGGAGGGTCGAGGGGTTCGCCTCGGGAAGGAGTCCGAGCCGCTCGAGGGCGCGGCCGACGAGGGTGGGGGACACCGCGAGCCGGCGGGCGAGGGCGGCGGGAAGGTCGTCGCCGTCCGGGCCGAGCGCGTGCAGCTCGCGTCCGAGGTCGCCGCGGAGGCGTTCCTCGAACTCCCGCTCGACGCCGAGGTCCTCGAGGTACTTGCGCCGCCCGAGGAGGTCCAGCCGCGCGGTCCAGCTCGCCGGAGCGAGCGCCTCTCGGCGGAACCGCTCCCGGGCAAGGTCCACCTCGGGACCGAGGCCCAGCCGGGACACGACCGCGGACAGCTCGGGCGCGCGCAGGCCGAGGGCCCACGCCACGCGGCCCAGGGCGCCCCGGTGCTCGGAGAGGGCGGCGCGGAGGAGGTCGCGCTCGCAGGATTCGGTGGCCTCGAGCAGCCCGTGCCGATCGAGCAGAGCGTCGAGCTCGGCCGCGGACGGCTCGCCGCGACGGCCCGAGTACCCCTGCGCGAGCGCGCGGAGAAGGGCGATCCGGTGGCCGCCGTGCTGCGCGAACAGCGTCTCGAGAACCGCGCGGCCCTCGGACCCCTCGAGCGACTCGAGCGGCGCGCGCTGGACCTCCACCTGGGTGAAGCGCCCGCGCGGCGCCGCCGGGGCCTGGGCTGCGCGGCGGCGAGGAGCGATGCGCTCGGCCACGGTGGGGGCGAGGGTCTCGTCCCGCGCGCTGCGCCGGGCGGGCGGCGCGTCCGGAGTCGCGGCGATCGGACGCGGCGGGGCGGCGAGGGTGGGCATCGCCGGTCCGGGCGCGGGGGCGGCGACGGAAAGGTCCTGAAGCGCGAGCAGCTCCTCGACCACGGCGTAGTACCCGGAGCGCTCCCGCAGGGCGGCGGTCTCGGCCGGAGTGCCTCGCGCCAGATCCACGACGGCGAACGGCCCGAGCGGGCGCACGGGCGGCTCGGCGTCGGTCACCGCCCGGACCCGGAAATCGTCGGCCTCGGAGACGGTGGACAGCGCCTCCCGCACGGCCCGCGGAGCAGCGGGCGCGCCGGCCCGCCGACAGAAGTCGGAGACGGCAACGGCCACCGGTGTGGGCACGTCGTCAGGCTGGCGTTTGCGTTCCCAGGACGCCATGAAGGGGTCGGATGAGGCCAGTAGCATCCCGGGACGGGCGCCACGGTTGGTTTCGATGACTCCGGAACACAATCTAAGCAGAGGGGCAGGTTCGCAAGTCGAAGTGCCCTCCGTGGGAGGGTTCCGTCTCGGCCCCGGGCTGGGGGTGGCGCTGTACGTCCTGCTGGTCTCCTCGGCCGGGCTCGCCTTCTTCGGCCGGAGCTTCCCGGGCCGGCTCCCCATCGCCCTCGAACGGTTGACGCCCTGGGTCTTCGCCGTCTTCGTGGCCTGCTTCGCGGTCTACCGCTTCGGGCTGGCCAGCGCCCGTAAGTACCCGGCCAGCAAGGCATTTTTTCAGGTCGGACTGACGGTGGTGGTCTTCCTTCTGCTCCTGCCGTCGTCCCGGGCACCGTACGTCCCCGCCGGGACGGCGCTCGGGCAGGCGCTGGTCGACCCGGACCCGCGCCTCCGGGCGCTCGCGGCGGAGGTGGCACGCTACCGGCCCGACGGACGGGGTTATGTTCCGGCTCTGGTCCAGGCCCTCTCGGACCCGGACCCCACCGTGCGCGCGCAAGCGCATGCCTCTCTCGTCCGGTTGACGGGGGTGGACCTCGGGTCTCCAGATGTCCCCGGGGCCGTGGAGGCGTGGAGGCTGCGTTACCCGTGAGCCATTCCGACACTCGATCGGAGCTTCTCAGTCGCTACATGGCCGAGCACGGCCTGAAGAGCACGCGGCAGCGGAGCCTGATCATCGACACCTTCTTCTCCCTCGGCGGGCACGTCACGGTGGAGGACGTCTGGGCGAAGGTGCGCGAGCAGGACGCGCGGGTGTCGGTGGCCACCGTGTACCGGACGATGAAGCTGCTCCACGAGTGTGGCCTCGCGCACGCGCGGAACTTTGGCGACGGGCAAACCCGCTACGCGGCCGAGGAGCGGCGGCACCACCACGACCACCTCATCTGCACCCGGTGCGGCACCATCGTGGAGTTCGAGAACGACCGCATCGAGGCGCTCCAGGACAAGGTGGCGCGCCAGCACGGGTTCCAGGTCACCTCGCACAAGATGGAGCTGTACGGCTTCTGCGAATCGTGTCAGCGGGCGATCGCCGGGGGAGACTCGCCGCGGGCGTGAGCATGAGGTCCCCGAGGCGCCATGCGGCCGGGGCCATCCTCGCTCTCGGGCTCTGGGTGGCCGCGTGCGCGGGGCAGTCCGCGAAGCCGCCGCCGAAGGTGGACGCCTCGCCGTACCTGGCGGAGCTGCAGCGGCTCCCGGTGCTCGGCGGCGGGTGGATCGACGGGAGCCAGCTCGCGGGCAAGGTGGTGGTGGTGCAGTTCCTCGCCACCTGGTGCTTCCCCTGCATCGCGACCGCGCCCCGCCTCCAGGAAATCTACGACCGCAACCAGGCCCGAGGGCTGATGGCGATCGGGGTGGGGATGGACCTCGAGGGACCTCAAGTCTTGCGGCCGTTCGCCGACCAGCTGGGGCTCCGGTTCCCGGTGCTCGTGGCGGACGACGCGCTCCGGAACGGGCAAACGGCGTTCGGAAAGGTGGGGCTCCTTCCGACGACGCTGATCATCGGGCGCGATGGGCGGGTGGTGTCGGTCTACGCCGGCGTCGCGGAGCAGGGGACGCTGGAGCCGCTCATCGACGAGGCGCTGCGGAAGTCGCCTCCGGGCTGAGCGAGCCCGCGGGGGCCATCGGGCGCCGGTGGCTCGGGCAGGCGAGCGTCGGCGGGGCGAGCGTCGGGCGGGCGTCACCGGAGCCGCGACGCTCACGGCGGCCTCGACGTCGCGGACCTAGGTTCCCGTGCATTGGAGGAACCGCGCGTGGCGAAGCCCGAGTCAGGTCAGGCAGGCATTCCGTACCGGGAGCTGGGCCGGACGGGGGAGCGGGTGTCGGCCATCGGCCTGGGCGGCTGGCACCTCGCCCTTCCGCACGTGGGCGAGCAGCTCGCGCTCCGGATCGTCCGGAAGGCCATCGACGAGGGGATCAACTTCCTCGACAACTCGTGGGACTACAACGGAGGCGCGAGCGAGCGGCGGATGGGGAAGGCGCTCCGGGGAGGCTACCGGGAGAAGGTCTTGCTGATGACGAAGATCGACGGTCGCTCGAAGCGCGAGGCCACCCGGCAGCTGGACGAGTCGCTCCGGCGGCTGAAGACGGATCGGATCGATCTGGTGCAGCACCACGAGGTCCTCCGGTTCGACGATCCGCACCGGATCTTCGAGGAGGACGGGGCGAACGCCGCCCTGGTCGCGGCGCGGAAGGCCGGGAAGGTCCGGTACATCGGCTTCACCGGGCACAAGGACCCCCGGGTCCACCTCCACATGCTGGAGGTCGCGCGCGAGCACGGCTTCACCTTCGACACCGTGCAGATGCCGCTGAACGTGATGGATGCCCACTACCGCAGCTTCGAGAAGATGGTGCTCCCGGAGCTGGTGCGGCAGCGCATCGGGGTCCTTGGAATGAAGAGCCTGGCGAACGGGCTGATCCTCCGATCGAAGACCGTCAGCGCGATCGAGTGTCTGCACTACGCGCTGAACCTCCCGACGTCGGTGGTCATCACCGGGTGCGACAGCATGAAGATCCTGGAGCAGGCGCTGGAGGCCGCGCGCACCTTCCGTCCGCTGGGCAAGGCGGCTGTCCGGAGATTGCTGGCGAGGACGCGGCGGTCCGCGAGGACGGGCGAGTTCGAGCTGTTCAAGACGAGCTCGATCTTCGACGCGACCGCGAAGCACCCCGAGTGGATGGGCGAGGAGCCGAAGCGCTACCAGCAGCTGATGCCGGGCTGAGACGCCGAGGCAGGGGCTGCCTCGACGAACGCCGAGAGGCTATAGCAACAACTGTGATGTGGAGTGCGAGCTGTGCCCCCTCAAACCCTGAGAGCCTCGTCGGCGAGATTCACGCTTCGTCAGAGTTGTTGCTTTAGCCTCTGGGCGAACGGATGGGGCCCGGTCCCCGTCCCGAGGTGCCCCGCTCCGGTGCCGGGACGACGAGCTCGCCGAACACGAGCGTGCGCCCAGAGGTGTGCAGCCTCGCGGTGAGCGCCGCGGCGATCGCGTCCCGCGCGTCCTGTCCGAGGCGAGCCGGGGACCCCGGCACGGAGAGGCGCTCGAGCGCCCGGCTCGACCACGCTCCGCGGGGTGTCGCCGACCGTGGACCGGCCCACATGGTCCACGCTCCTGTCGGGAAGCACTCGACCGCGGGCAGGCCAGCCCGGTCGAGCGCCGCATAGAGCTCGAGCCCACGGAGGACCCACTCGTGGAACGGGTTCGACCGCAGCTCCCGCAGGTCCGGAGTGAAGCGGAGCGCGCAGATGCCGGCCCGGACGAACTCGCGCTCGCACACCCGCGAGCGTGCGCCCGGCTCGGCTGGCCGCCGAGGCGCGTCAACCGCCACGAGCGACGGACGGAGCGGCAACAGACGATCCACGAGTGCTCGAGCGGTGGGGACGCGCTCGCCGGCCACCGACAGGCGGCCGCGTGAGTCGAGGACCGCGAGGTGGAAGCCCTTGCGCCTGCCACCCACGTCCACCCCGGCCCAGCACGTCGGATCGGTTCTCATCAAGGGCCGGAACCGTAGCAGCGGCTTTCTTGCGGGGTGCAGACCCGCTGCTACGGTCCTGTACCTGCGATGGACTGGATGCGGCGCTACGGCTGGCGGCTGGCGGCGGCGGTGTCCCTCGTGCTCGCGGTGGTGAGCGGCCTCGAGCCGAGAGGCTTTCGGCGCCACGCCCGTCTCCGCGCCCAGGCCGAGGCGCTGTCGCAGCGGAACGCGCAGCTCCGGGAGGAGAACCTCCGGCTCACCCGGGAGATCGACGGCCTCCGCAACGACCCCGCGGCCATCGAGCGCGCCGCCCGTGAGGAGCTGGGCTTCGTGAAGCCCGGCGAGATCGTCATCCACCTCGAATGAGCCCGCGCCCCGCACGCATGCCGCGCCCGGCGCGGTGGTTCTTCCGGTCCATCGGACCGGCCTCGGTGGTTGCCGTCGGCTGGCTCCTCGCCCAGGGCCGTTTCCGGGGGGTGGCGGATCCGCGCTGGGACGAGGTGGCTGCCGCCGCGGGGCTGGTGGCCGGGATGTGCGTGGCCGGGGTGCGACGTGCCATGCGCGCTCCGAGCAGCGCCCGCCCGAAGGTGCGCGACGATCTCGAGCTCGGCGCACCGCTGGTCGCCGCCGCGTACATGGTGGTGGGCCTCGCCGGGCCCGGGGTGCATCCCCTGGTGTACGTGGTGATGGCCGGGCTGGTGGGATTCTTCGGCGCGGTCCCCGCGGCGCTGCTGCTGGCGCTGGCGATGGGCTTCGAGGCGCTGCTGACGCTCCGGTCGGGGTGGATCCCCTTCGCCACGCACGCCGCATTCCTTGCGCTTTTCGCCGCCATCTACCGCATCGTCCTCAACGCGCGTCTGGCGCTGGCCCGCCACACCGAGCAGGAGGCGGTGAAGGCGCGCATCAAGGAGGTGGAGGAGCGGGCGCGCACCTACCGCCTGGCGACCGCCGGTAGCTCCGAGCCCGCCCCCGACAGCGGGAGCCAGTGGATGCTCGCCGCGGTGAAGCAGGTGGAGGGAGCGGTCGGCTCGGTGCTGGAGATCGGCGAGCTGGGCCTCCGGACCCACACCTGCGCGGCGTTCCTGCTCGCCCCGGACGATCGGACGCTGGTGCTCCACGACTGCCGGAGCGCCTCCGAGCAGGTTCAGCGGGGTGCGGTCCACGCGGGCGAGGGCATCCTGGCCGGAGTCCTGAAGCGCTCGGTGCCGGTGCGGATGGTGTCGCCCTCGGGCCTTCGCGGCGTGACCTGGTACGACAGCGGCCCAGCGCCGCGGAGCGTCTGCGCGGTGCCGCTGGTCGAGGCTGGCGGGCAGCTCCGCGGAGTGCTCGTCGCCGACCGGATGGAGGCCGAGCCGTTCGAGGACCGCGACGAGACGCTGCTCCGGACGCTCGCCGGCGAGGTGCTGCGGGCCATCGAGGTCGAGCGGGTGCTGGTGGAGATCCGCCGCGCCCGCGACGAGAAGATCCGGTTCATCAAGGCCATCGAGGACCTGAACCGCGCGGCGAACCTGGACGCAGTGTTCGGCGCGGTGCTCGACGGAGCGCGCCAGCTCGCGGGACTGGACTTTGCGGCGATCACCCTGGTGAGCGAGCACGACGGAAACCGCGAGCACCGGGTCGCGCGGATGAGCGGGACGAGCCCGGCGGGCAAGACGCTCGAGGGCCGGGTCTTCGCCGACAACAATGGGCTGGTGGCCAACGTGGTCCGGTACGGGACGCCCCTGCCCGGACGCGACCTCCGGTCGATGGACCGCCAGGTGGTGTTCGACGACGACACCCGGGTGCGCGGCCTCGGTGCACTGAAGATTCTCCCGGTGGCGGCGGGGGACCGCATCCTCGGGACGCTGGTGGCGGGAGCGCGGCGGAGGGCGTCGCTGGACGAGGACGCGCTGCGGATGCTGGAGGTCATCGCGCTCCAGGCCGGGCAGGCGGTGCTGCGGGCGCAGCTCTTCGATCAGACCGAGCGGCTGGCGACGACCGACGGCCTGACCGGCCTCCTGAACCACCGGGCATTCCAGGCGCGCGCCGACGAGGCGCTGGCGCAGGCTCGCCGGTACGGCCGCGCGTGCGCGGTGATGCTGACCGACGTGGACCACTTCAAGTCGGTGAACGACACCTACGGCCACCCGGTGGGCGACCTGGTGCTCAAGGAAGTGGCGCAGATCCTCCGGGAAAAGGCGCGCGACACGGACCTGGTGGCTCGTTACGGCGGCGAGGAGTTCGCGCTCATCATGCCGGAGACGGACGGGAAGGGCGCCCTCGTCATCGCCGAGCGCATCCGCGAGGCGGTGGGGGCCAAGGTGTTCCAGACCGACGTCGGACCGCTGCAAGTGACGATCTCCATCGGCATCGCCGCCGTCCCGGCGAACGGGAGCGCGAAGCAGGAGCTGATCGACCTTGCGGACCAGTGTCTCTACTTCGCCAAGCGGAACGGGCGGAACCGGTCGGTGCTGCCGCCGCTGATGGAGTCGGCCCGGCGGTCGGCGTAAGTCGGAGCCGGATGGACTCTCCGCATCCGCTGGCGGTGGCCCTGAGCGGGTCGACCGATGCTGCTCTCCGTGCCGAGGCGGAGGCGTGCGCGGAGCGCTGGGGTCTGCCGCTGCTGCTCCGCCGGCCGAAGGCGCCGCTGCGTGGGTTGCTCGTGCAGGCGCGGGTGCTGGTGGTGTTCGGGGAGAACGCGGTGTCTCTGTGGGATCGGCTGGGCCACGTGCCCGGTGGACCGGGCCTGGCGGCGCTGCGGCTCAAGGAGATCGCGAAGGGTCGGGCCGAGGACCCGCTTCAGCGGCTCGGCGAGCTGGCGCCCGGGGAGCGGGTTCTGGACGCGACGCTTGGCTTCGCCCAGGACGCCCGGGTGGCGGCGCGGCTGGTGGCGCCGGGCGGCTCGGTGCTCGGCATCGAGTCGAGCCTGCCGCTCGCGGTCCTGGCCGACGCCTCTCTGCGCCGCGAGGGCTCGCAGGGCAGGGCACGCATCGAGGTCCGGCACGCCGACTCGAGCGAGGTACTCCGCGAGCTGGGCCCGGCGAGCGTGGACGTGGTGCTCTTCGATCCGATGTTCGGCC
>RPRB01000200.1 GCA_003818285.1 Myxococcaceae bacterium | reverse complement strand
CGCCGATGCCGATGGAGAGCGCGCCCGAGACGCCGACGCCCTTCGCCATCTCCAACTCCCTGGGCGCTCCGGGCGTCCCGGCCCGGCCCCTACAGCGCCGCGCTCGGCGTCGCACTCCCCCAGGCGGGGCGGGCAGTGGACCCGGCGAGCCAGGCGCGGGCAGCGGCGAGTGCGGCCGCCACTCCGTCGTCAGCCCCGTCCTCACTCCGGAGCCGGACGCGGTCCACTCCCACCGCCGGAAGCACCCCGGTGGCCCGGAGCTCCTCCAGAACCCGGGGCGCGACGTCGACCAGGAAGAACGCATTACCCGCGGAGCGCATTCGCTGCGCGAAGCGCTGGAAGAACATCACCCCGGTGCTCCCCAGCGCTGCGTAGTCGGCAATGCTCAGCACCAGCGCGGTGGGCGCCACCCGCACCGCCGGTTCCAGAACTTCGCCCAGCGCCTCGATGGCCGCGAAGTAGGCCGTGCCGTGAACGCGCAGCGCGGTGGGCTGGCCGGGCTCGAAGCGGACCGGGCAGAATTCCTCGCGGAACCGACCAGCCTCATCGGCGACCAGCGTCGTCACCTCGACCTTGGAGGACTCCCAGACGAACTCCGCCAGGCTCAGCAACACGCCGAGGAGGATCGCCATCTGGGGCGAGACCGCGATGCTCAGCACAAGCGTGACCATCATCACCGAGCGTTCCGCCCAGCTCACCCGCCACACCAGCCGGAGCCGATCGAGGTCGATCGCCGAGGCCCCCAGGACGACCAGGAGTCCTCCCACCACCGTCAGCGGAACTTGCTCTGCCAGGTCGGCGATGGTCGCCACGAGCCCCAGGCAACTCAGGCCACTGATGACGCTGGCCCAGCGCGTCCTGGCACCGGTCTCGACCAGGTAGGCAGTCCTGGACATCGAGCCGGCGGATGGCAGGCACTGGAAGAAGGCCGAGACGAGGTTGGCCATCCCTTGCCCGACGAAGTCGCGCGAGGGTCTCGCCGGTGCCCCGCCGGGATTGGGGAAATCCCGGGCCACACCCGCCCCGAAGCTCAGCCCGATGATGGTGAGCGACAGCGCCGGAACCAGCACCGAGGGGAGCACCGACCAAGCAGGCCAGATGAAATTGGGCAGCCCGGCGCGGATGGAGTGCTGGGAACCGGTCCGGACGACGCTCGGGAGCCCCAGACCCGCGACCGCTGCGCTCGCCCCCACCATCACCACGACGTAGGCCAGATCGCGCAGAGGGGTTCTCCGCAAGAGCACCAGTGCGACGATGGTGGCCGTCCCGACCGCCGCGGTGGGGCCGTCGATAGATCCGGGATGGAGGAGCACCTCCAGCGCCCGCCGGGCATCGCTTCCTGGAGGAAGTCCTCGCACGCCGAGCAGGTTCGGCAGCTGACTGAGGATGAGCAGCACCATGATGCCGCTGACGAACCCTCTCATCACGCTGTTGGAGATGAAGCGGACCAGGCCTCCCAGGCGGAGCAGCCCGGCAGCGAGGGCGAAGCTTCCCACCAGCAGGGTCAGAGCGAAGACGTGCTCCATCGCCACGACACCGGTAAGGCCGGAGACGATTCGACCGGTGGGCACCGCCAGCTCGTTGGTGGCGACGACGTGGAGCAACACCGATCCAGAAAGGAGACCCCCCACGATGGGTGGGAGGATGCCGGTGTACAGGCCGAAGATGGGATTCACCCCGGAGAGCAGCGCGTAGCCGATGCCCTGCGGCAGGTAGACCAGGGCGTTGGTCACTCCGGCGATCCAGTCGCCGCGCTGCGGCCTCCCCAACCGGTCGATCAGCGAGGGCACGCGGTCAGGTGCCCCCCTTCACCGTCGGGCCGGCGAGTGGTGCGTGCGGGACCGGAGTGAGCGGTGCGTGCGGAACCGGAGCGAGCTGGAGATGCGGCAGGAGAAAGAGCCAGGTGACGAAGACGAATGGCGAGGTGAGGGTCGGGATGCCCAACGGCTGGAGCGCGACGTCGAGCCCGGCCTGGACGATGGCAGTGAAGACGGCGGCGACGAGGGCGACTCCGGTCGTCCGGACCGAGCTCGGATAGAAGGTCGCCCCCACCGCGATGGCGGTGAGCACCGCGCTGAATCCGTACAGCCCCTCGCCCACCGCGGCGCGATTGGCCCCGAAGGCGAGTGCCGTCCCCATCCCCACCGCCGAGCCGAGGAGCGCAAAGAGAGCGGCTCTCCAGGAGCTCACCGCCAGGGCGACGACGAAGATCACACCGGTCACTGCGTTCCCGATGAGGAAGACCTGGCCCACGCCCTTGAGCCAGGCCTCCAGGAGGAACAGGGGGGCGAGGAGCGCGGCCGACGTCCCGGGCGCCGCGACGTGGGGCAGCACCGCCGGTCCAAGCCCCGAGATCGAGAGCCGGGACAGGCCATAGGCGGCGAGCAGCATCCAACAGCAGACCAGGACGAAGGGCGAGGTCAGCGCCGGCGTCCTCCAGGCCGCCAGCACGGCGGACAGCGCGCTCATCGCGTAGACCGAGACCACCGCCCCGAGGGTGACGTACGCCGCGGCAAGGAACCCTTCGCCGTGGACGAACGTCGCGACTCCGGCACCCACCAGGAGGCCATTGAAGCCGTAGAGACCCGAGCGCAGCGACACAGTGTCGACTCGCACCAGCTGACGGGCCGTCGCAGTGGCGACCACGAGCCCAGCGGTTGCGGCGACCGCCACCCAGAGCGATGCCCCCCAGTAGATCCCCGCCAGGAAGAGCAGCCCGGTCAGAGGGTTGTTCTGGAACATCACCTGCCCTGCCCCTCGCAGCCAGGTATCGACCGCCTGAGGCCCCCTACCCCGCTCCGCCAGCTGTGCCCAGGACGTCGCCATGCGTCGGCCTTTCAGCGCCAGAGGAACTCGTCGGGGATGCCCGCGCCGGTCACCTCGCGACGGGCCAGCGCCCAGAACGAGCGGACGCCCTGCTTCACCACCGCCGTCTCCCGCCCCAGCACCTTGTAGACCAGGCCCGCATCTCCCGGGAGCCGACCGATGCCGGCGACCCGCTGCGCGCCGGGCTCGACGTGGGAGGGCACTTGCTCCAGCAGTCGGTCGGCGTGCGCCCGAGGGGTGAGGAGCAGGACGTTGGCGAAGACGGCGAAGTCTCCCATCACCACCACGCCTCGCACGTCGCGCTTCCTCGGCTCGACCAGGAGCTTCTCGGTGAAGATCTCTTCTCCCGAGGGCCGCTCGGCGCGCACGGTGGAGGAAAAGAGGTCGTAGCCGAACATCTCCTCGGCCCGGTGGTGCTTCCGGCCGGGGAGCAGGATCTCTGCATAGAGCAGGGTCGCGGTGGGGGCGATGGAGATCACCGTCTGGCTGACGAAGCGCGAGCGGGCATGAGGGATCACCGGATCCGGCAGCACTTCGAGATAGGCCTGGTCGGAGAGGACGAACCGCTGGGTCTGCGCGGCGAAGTTGGCGTCCATCGAGTGGATCTTGGTCGCCGCCTGCGTGGTGAGATGGGCCTGGGCGCGCGGTCCGACCTCGACCTCCACCGTGTGCCGGTCTCCCTGCAGGAGACAGCCGCTGGTGGTGATCAGCGGCACGCACGCCAGCCCGGGCATCTCAGAGTCCCAGTAGAGCGCCTGCTGCACCAGGAGGGGCACCCGACGCTCCATCGTGGTGAGGACCGTTCGCTCCTGGTGGCGCTCGAATCCAAGCCGCAGGAACCCGTTCTTCCCCACCGACCCGCTCGGTCGCTGGCGGGGCTCGTCCTGGTAGGGGGCGAGCTCGGGAAGCTGGGCCAGCGCTCTCACGCCGAGTCCCGCAGCTCGAGGTCGAACAGGGCGTTGTTCCGGATCAGCTCCACCACCTCGGCGATGCCCTCTCCGGTCTTGCAGTTGGTGAAGAGGTGCGGCTTTCCACGCCGCATCATCTGCGAGTCCCGGTTCATGACCTCCAGGCTCGCCCCCACATGAGGTGCGAGGTCGGTCTTGTTGATGACCAGGATGTCCGAGTGGGTGATGCCCGGGCCGTTCTTGCGTGGGATCTTGTCGCCCGCGGCGACGTCGATGACGTAGATGAAGAAGTCGACCAGCGCCGGGCTGAAGGTCAGGGTGAGATTGTCTCCCCCGCTTTCGATCAGGACCAGGTCGGTGTCGGGGAAGCGGGCCTCCATGTCCTCCACCGCCGCGAGGTTCATGCTCGGATCCTCACGCACCGCGGTGTGGGGGCACGCTCCGGTCTCCACGCCGAGGATGCGCTCCTCGACCAGGATCCCCTTCAGGGTTCGGCGCACGTGCTGGGCATCCTCGGTGGTCACCACGTCGTTGGTGACGATGAGGACCTTGATGCCCATCTCCAGCAGCCGCGGCGTGATGGCCTCGATCAGCGCCGTCTTCCCCGACCCCACCGGCCCGCCCACCCCGATCCGACTGATCTTCTTCACCGGTCGACCCTCCCTTGGCCGTCAGCTCATGAACAGCCGGACCTGCGAGGAGACGTGGCAGGCGGCCAGCACGTCGAGGAGCGGGGCGAAGCCGGCCATGTCCTCCAGCGTCGCGCCGGCGACGCTCCGGTAATCGTCGGAGACGGTGGCATTCAGCTCGAAGAGCAGGCTCTGCGTCTCGAGGTGGCTGACCTTCATCAGGCGGAGCGCCGCGCCGAGGACCATGCTCAGAACCCCGTAGTGGTGCACCGCGAAGGCCTCCTCCTCGGAGGCGCCTAGCCCGGCGAGGACCAGTGCCAGGCCCACCGGATACAGCCCGGGCGTGTGCTCTGCCCGGACCTCCGAGAGCCAGAGCTCGGTCAGGGGCTGGGGGTGCACCCGCTGGGACAGCTCGGCCAACTTCCGGCCCATCCGCAACGACATCGACCGCATCTCCACGTTCAGCTTGCGGGCGTGGAGTGCCCGGTCGCAGTCGATCACCCGAGCGAGATCCCCGGCCAGCGCCCCGCGATGGGCCGCCAGCAAGGCGATGCCATCGCAACCCACGGCCTGGCGAGCAATGGTGTCCAGGAAGGAGCGGAGCGACGGAAGGTCGTGCACCAGCCCTCGGGCAATGGCCGACTCCAGCCCGTTGGAAAAGGTGAAGCTCCCCACGGGGAGCATCGAATCGCCGAACTGAAGCAGGCGGAGGAGGCGCTCGGTGGGCATCGGCGGGTTCAGTCGTGGTCGTGAGGGTGGACCTGCCCGGGCCCTGCAGCGTGGGAGTGCAGCGGACCCTCGGCGCCCCCGAAGAGGCGGCGCGCCTCGTGCGGCGCAAGGTAGGGGATGACCTCCGACCCAGGCGCGAACTCGTACTCGATGCCCTGGAAAGCGTGGGTCTTCATCACCGACGCCATCACCTGGCGGTCCACGGTGAGGGGCACGAAGACCCGGGCGCCCTTCACCACCGCCGGCCAGTGCTGGTTCCCCAGAGCGTGTCCCAGCTCGACCGCGGTGCGGATCGCGACCTCCGTCGCCGCCGAGCCCAGCCCTTCCAGTCGAATCACCAGGACCTCCCGGAGCGAGATGCGGGCCACCACCGCGGTTCGCCGGGCCTCGTCCCAGACCAGCACGTCCCCGTCCTGGAGGTGGATCCCCCGGTCGAGTGCGATCGCCACCTCGGTCCCCGCCTGGCTGGCCTTCCGCAGACGGTTCTTCTGCGCCTCCCACTGGTCGAGGTTCAGACCGTCCACCGTCGCCCCTGAGAGTCGCTCACTCCACGTCGACTGGTGGATGTTGCCCAGCACCGCATTCACCAGGATCACGGGTCCTCCTCGGGCGGCGAAGCCTCAGCTGAAGAAGTAGCGCTGTCCCAGGGCCACCACCTTCGCCGGGGCCACGGTGGCATGGACGCCGTCGACGGTGACGGCAAAGGTCTCGGGGTTCACGTCGATGTGGGGGGTGTTGCCGTTGCGGACCATGCTTCGCTTGGTGATCGTCCGCGTCCCGTAGACTGGCATCACCCGTCGCTGGAGCCCGAGCTTCTCGCCGATGCCCGCCTCGTGCGCCGCATGGGAGACGAAGGTGATGCAGGTCTCGGCGAGGGTCTTGCCGAAGGCGCCGAACATCGGCCGGTACATCACTGGCTGCGGGGTGGGGAGCGAGGCGTTGGGGTCGCCCATCACTGCCCAGTTGATCAGCCCGCCCTTGATCACCAGCTTCGGCTTGGCCCCGAAGAAGGCCGGCTCCCAGAGGATCAGGTCGGCCATCTTCCCCGGCTTCACCGAGCCCACGACGTGGCTGATGCCCTGTGTCACGGCGGGGTTGATGGTGATCTTCGCCACGTAGCGAAGGACCCGGAAATTGTCGTTGTCCTTGCTGTCCTCGGGCAGCCTGCCCCGCCCCCTCTTCATCGCGTCGGCGGTCTGGATGGCCCGCAGCCAGTTTTCGCCCACCCGCCCCATGGCCTGGGAGTCGCTGGAGAACATGGAGATCACGCCCAGGTCATGGAGGACGTTCTCCGCGGCGATGGTCTCGGCCCGCACCCGGCTCTCGGCAAACATCACGTCCGAGGGCACCTTGGGGTTGAGGTTGTGGCAGACCATGATCATGTCGAACAGCTCGGCCTCGGTGTTGATCCCGTAGGGCAAGGTGGGGTTGGTGGAGCTGGGAAGAACGTTGAGCTCGCCGGCCACCTTGATGATGTCCGGGGCGTGCCCTCCCCCCGCGCCCTCGGTGTGGAAGGTGTGGATGGTGCGTCCCTCGAAGGCGGCGATGGTGTCCTCCACGTAGCCGGCCTCGTTCAGGGTGTCGGAGTGGAGGCAGACCTGGATGTCCTCGGCATCGGCGACCTTCAGCGCCGAGCGGATGGCGTGGGGCGTGCTTCCCCAGTCCTCGTGGATCTTGAGCCCCGCTGCGCCTGCCCTCACCTGCTCCAGCAAGGGACCGATGTCCGAAGAGTTGCCCTTGCCGAGCAGCCCGACGTTGATCGGCAACCCTTCGATGGCGTGGAGCATCCGGGCCAAGTTCCACGGACCGGAGGTGATGGTCGTGCCCGCCGTTCCATCGGTGGGCCCGATGCCACCCCCGAAGAAGGTGGTCACGCCGTTGGAGAGCGCGGCGAAGACCTGCTGGGGAGAAATGAGGTGCACGTGGGAGTCGATGCCCCCGGCGGTGAGGATCAGCTCCTCTCCGCTGATCGCGTCGGTGGCGGGTCCGACCGCCAGGCCGGGGGTCACCTGCTTCATGGTGCTGGGGTTTCCGGCCTTGCCCACCCCGACGATCTTCCCGTCCTTCACCCCCACGTCGGCTTTCACCACCCCGATCTCGGCGTCGACGATGGTGACGTTGGTGATGACCAGATCCAGCGCTCCGGACGCGCTGGTGAGCTGGTTGTCGATTCCCATCCCATCGCGGAGGGTCTTTCCTCCGCCATAGATGGCCTCGTCGCCGTACACGCGGAGGTCGCGCTCGATCTCGATGTAGAGGTCGGTGTCGCCGAGGCGGATCTTGTCACCGGTGGTCGGCCCGAAGAGATTGGCGTACTCCGCTCGGGGAATCCTGGCCATGGTCTGGCTACCTCGTGCCCTTCTTCTTCGGACCCGTGGGCGGAGCCGTTCGCTTCGGCGGCGCTGGGCTCGGTGCCGTGATGGTGGGCGGTGGCGCCTCTGATGCCGCGGCGGGAAGTGAGAGCTTGAAACCGAGATCTCGGGCGAGCTGCATCGCCCGGCCAAAGGCGGGGCGGTATGCGTGGCTCGGCCCAGGACCGGTCCAGCTGTCCACCAGGCCGTTGAAGCCGTAGGCGCGTTGCTTGCCTCCGAAGGGAACCAGGGTGACGTCTTTCTGATCGCCTGGTTCGAACCGGACCGCGGTGGAGGCAGAGATGTCGAGCCGCATCCCGAAAGCGACCGCGCGGTCGAACTCCAGCGCCCGGTTCACCTCGAAGAAATGGAAGTGGGAGCCGACCTGGATAGGCCGGTCGCCGGTGTTGCGGACGGTGATCGTCACCCGGGGCCGACCCTCGTTGATCTCGATGGGGTCGCTGGCCAGGACCAGTCCGCCGATGGGCGTGGGCATGCAAACTCCTTCCCGGACCACCCCGGGGCGGGGGGTTACTTGATCGGAGCGTGCACGGTCACCAGTCGGCTGCCATCGGTGAATACGGCTTCGACCTGAACAAAGGGAATCATGTCCGGAATCCCTTCGATGACGTCGTCCCGCGAGAGTGCGGTCTGGGCGTCCTTCATGACTTCTTCCACTGTCTTTCCGGCGCGCGCTCCATCCAGCGCCGCGGCAGAGATCACCGCCACCGCCTCCGGATGGTTGAGCTTGATGCCCTTCGCCTTCCGCTTCAGCGCCACCTCGGCAAGCATGTAGATGATCAGCTTGTCGAACTCTCGGGGAGTCAGGTGCATTCAGCCCTCCGGGGAGGACGCGGTGGACCGAGCCGCGCCCGCGACATCTCACAAAGCGAGGGGGCACGCCACGGAATGCGTGCTGCTGAACCGGAGTGCCTCGGCCGCGTCCGCATTCCAGGGAACGAAGTCGACCGCCTGACCCGGGAAGGGCCGACACCACCCCTCCACTCCGCCGTGTCGGCGGAAGGACCGACTGAAAGAGGAAGCGGCTAATACCCCGACTGCTTCCGGATCCTGTCCCAGCTCCCGTCGCTCGTTGCGGCTGGCGGATCGGGAATG
>RPRB01000199.1 GCA_003818285.1 Myxococcaceae bacterium | reverse complement strand
TTCCCCCCGTCGGCCCGTGCGCGCCCCGCCCGGGGCACCGGTCCGGGGTGTTTCGGGCGGGCGCTCGCCGGGGCGGAAGGGGCCTCGGGCAAGACGCTGGTGCGGGTGTTCCTCCGCGGGGGAGCGGATGGGCTGTCGATCGTGCCTCCGGTGGGAGATCCGGCCTATCGGGCCGCGCGGCCGACTCTGGCGCTCGCGCCACCGGGGAAGGAGGGGGGCGCGATCCGGCTGGACGACGTCTTCGCGCTGCACCCCGCGCTCTCTCCGCTCCTGCCGCTGTGGACCGAGGGGACGCTGGGGATCGTCCACGCCGCGGCGTTGCCGGGCGCGACGCGTTCCCACTTCGACGCGCAGGATTTCTGCGAGAGCGGGACGCCGGGGCGCAAGTCCACCGCCGATGGCTGGCTGAACCGCGCCGTGCAGCGCGCCACCGGACCGGACGGCGCCTTCCGCGTGGTGGCGGTTCAGCCCACGCTTCCCCGGATGCTGGTGGGAGATGCGCCCGCGGTCGCCATGTCGTCCCTCGGCCAGTTCCGGCTACCGGGCGGAGCCGGAGGAAGCAGTGCCTTCGACGCGCTCTATGCCCAGGCGGTGGACACCGCGCTGCGCACCACCGGGATGGAGACCTTCGAGGCGTTGCGGGAGGCGGGCTCGGCCAAGCTCGCGCAGCTGTCGCCCGCCAACGGCGCCGAGTACGGGAACGCGCCCATCGCCCGGCGTCTCCAGGACGTGGCCCGGCTCATCCGCTCGGGAGTGGGGCTGCAGGTTGCGGTCACCGACATGGGCGGCTGGGACACCCACGTGGGCGAGGGCACGGAGAAGGGGCAGCTCGCGAGCCGGCTGGCGGAGCTGGGAGGGGCGCTCGCCGCGTTCGCCCGAGACCTCGGCGGCCGCTGGGCCGACACCCGGGTGGTGGTGATGACCGAGTTCGGGCGCACGGCGAGGGAAAACGGCAACCGCGGGACGGACCACGGCACCGCGTCGGTGATGCTGGTGCTGGGCGGGGGAGTGCGCGGCGGGCGGGTCGTCGGCGGCTACCGCGGCCTCGCCAGGTCCGAGCTCTTCGAGGAGCGGGACCTGGCGATCGGCACCGACGTGCGGTCGGTGCTCTGGGAGGCGGTGCGCGGGCAGCTGGCCCTGCGCGACGCCTCGACGGTGTTCCCGGGGTTCAGCGCGGGCTCACCGGTGCTCGGCTGACCTCAGACCGCGCGGCGTTTGCCGGCGAAGCCCACCAGCAGCAGCACGACGACGGCGCCGATGATGGACCAGAGGAGCCCCGAGGGCCGCAGATCCATCAGGTTCCCGTCGCTGCTGAAGAGCGAGCCGAGAAGCCCGCCCACGAAGCTGCCCACGATGCCCAGAAGCATGGTGGCGAGGGCGCCCATCGACTGCCGCCCTGGCACGACGGCCCGCGCGATGAGCCCCGCGACCAGGCCGATCACGATCATGGTGATGATTCCCACGGTTCCTGCCTCCTGTCGGCGGCGCGTCACGCCCGCCAAGTCGAATCGATGTCGAGGACTGGAGGTAGGGACGAGTGGGTGGTGGAACCAGCCCCCGCGCCGCCTCCACGCCCGGAGTGCGGACGAACGGACGGGACAATTCTGTTCACGACGTATTTTAGACCCACTGAACTCCGGTTCGTGGGTCACCTGGCCTTACAGAGCCCGACACGACATGTGGGCAGACTACCCACCACGCCCGCCAGACAGCGAGCCGCGACAGGCCAAGAAGGTGTCAAACACCTTCGACGTGGACGACGAGTCGCGACAGACCGAGAAGGTGTCAAACACCTTCGACGCCCAACACCTTCGACGCGTGCCTCGACGGCGTCGACGGCCTCGCCTGTTGTGGGGCGCAGGAACTGACAAGACGCGGGGGCGTTCACGCGGCAGGCTCCGGCGTCGATGCGTGAGACGCTCCCGGTCACCCGGCCCTACGACGCGAGATGGGTGCTCTCCTTTCTCGGAACGCGTGCCCTCCCGGGAGTGGAGCGGGTGGACGGCTCCACCTGGCGCCGGGCGACCTTGCTCGCCGGACGACCCGCGCTCCTCGCGGTGGATGTTCGCCCGGATGCGCTCGACGTCGAGACCCCGGTGCCGCTGGACGCGGAGACCCGGACGCGTCTCGAGCGGCTGTTCGATACGCGCACCAATCCGCGTCACATCCGGCGGGCGCTCCACCGCGATCTGCGGCTGCGGCGAGTCATGGCCCGCCGCCCCGGGCTGCGCGTGCCCGGGGCCTGGGAGCCGTTCGAGGTCGCGGTCCGGGCGATCATCGGCCAGCAGATCTCGGTCGCGGCGGCAGTGACCGTCGCTCACCGGCTCGTCGAGGCCTTCGGAACTCCCATGCCCGATCTCCCGGGCGGACCGTGGCGTGGCTTCCCGCGGCCGGACGTGCTCGCCTCGGCACCGCTCGAGGACGTGCCCGGCCTCCGGCTGCGTGCCCCGGTGGTGCGTGCGCTCGCCCGGGCGGTGCAGTCGGGCGCGGTGCGGCTGGACGGGAGCTCGCCGCTGGGGGATGTCGTGAGCGCGCTGTGCTCCATCCGCGGCATCGGGCCCTGGACCGCATCGATCGTGGCGCTCCGCGCGCTCGGCGACCCCGATGCGCTGCCCGCCGCGGACCTGGGCCTGCGCAGGGCGCTCGGACGCCGGGGGCTCCTGGCGAGCACGCGCGAGGTGGAGCGCCGCGCCGAGCGATGGCGACCCTGGCGCGGCTACGCCACCCTCTGGCTCTGGTCGGAGGACGCGCGGTGAGGACACTCGAGGTGGCGGCGCTCGAGTCGCCGATCGGCCCGCTCGGGGTCGCCGCGGAGGACGGGGTGCTGGTGGCGGTCACCTTCGAGGGCCTCGCGCCGCTCCGCGCCTGGGGCACCCGGGTGCTCGGCCCGTCCACGTGGGCGGAGGCGCCGGATCCCGCGGGCGTCTGCACCCTGCTCCGGCGCTTCTTCGACGGTGAGCTGGACGCGCTCACCGCGGTCCCCGTGCGGCTCCACGGGACGGCCTTCCAGCGACGCACCTGGGAGGCGCTGCGCCGGATTCCCTCGGGGGCGACCTGGAGCTACCGGCGGCTGGCGGAGGAGCTGGGCGACCAGCGCGCCACCCGGGCAGTCGGCGCGGCCAATGGGCAGAACCCCATCCCGGTCGTGATCCCCTGCCACCGCGTCATCGGCTCCGACGGGAGCCTGACCGGCTGCGGCGGCGGGCTGGAGCGGAAGCGCGGGCTGCTACAGCACGAGGGCGCGCTTCAACCTGTGCTCCCGCTCTAGACCGCTTCTCGTCCAGACTGCGCGGCCCGATGGCCCGAACGACCGACCCACTCCAGACCCACGCCGAGCGCACCCGCCACGCCGAGACCGGACCGGCCTCGGAGGTCGACGCGCTTGCGCGCGCCTTCGTCCGCCGCTTCCCGGGGCGCGTCCGCGCCGAGCGTTTCGGCACCAGCGCCGAGGGACGCCCGTTGTGGGTGCTGGCGGCGAGCGAGGACCGGACGCTGACCCCGGACAAGGCGCGGCGCCGGGGCCGTCCGGTGGTCTTCGCTCTCGCGGGCATCCATCCCGGGGAGATCGACGGGAAGGACGCCGGGTTCCAGCTCCTCCGCGAGCTGCTGGAGGGGACCGCGCTGCCCGGCATCCTCCGGCACGTCACCTTCGTCTTCGTGCCCATCTTCAACGTCGACGGGCACGAGCATTCGTCGCCTCACCACCGCCCCAACCAGAACGGTCCCCGCTCGCAGGGCTGGCGAAGCAATGCCCGGAACCTGAACCTCAACCGCGACTGGATGAAGGCGGACTCGCCCGAGATGCGAGCGCTGCTCCCGGTGCTCCGGGCCTGGGACCCGCTGGTGTTCCTCGACCTGCACGTCACCGACGGCGCGCACTTCCTCCCGGACGTGTCCCTGCTCGTGGCACCGCTCATCGAGGGTCCGCCGACGATGCAGGCCATGGCCCGGGTCCTCCAGCAGGAGATTCACGCCGAGCTCCGGGCCGGCGGACACCTCCCCCTGGACTTCTATCCCTCGCTGGTCCGCGAGGACGATCCGGCGTCGGGCTTCACCCGCACCGTCTATCCGCCGCGCTTCTCACACACCTACTGGGCGCTGCGGAACCGGCTGGCGGTGCTGGTGGAAACCCACAGCTGGAAGGACTACCGCACGCGAGTCATCACGACGCGCGACGTGCTCGCCGCGGCGCTGGCATCCGTCCGCCGGCACGGACCCGCCTGGCGGGTGCGGATGCGCGGCCTGGACGAGGACACCGCGGCAAAGCCGCCCACCCGCGTGGACCTGGCCTTCGCCGCGACCGAGGAGACCGAGATCATCGAGTTCCCGGCGTACGCCTACGATCGGGCGCCCTCTCCCGCGACCGGGGGAACGTACCTGCGCTTCCACCTGGACCGTCCCGAGGTGTGGCGGGTCCCGCTGCGCAGCCGGATGGTGGCCACCACCCGCGTCGAGCTCCCTCGTGGCGGCTGGGCGCTGAGGCCCGGCTGGGCCGACGTGGTCACCGAGACGCTCGACCTCCACGGCATCGAGCATCGAACGCTGTCCCGCCCCACCCGCGCCCGCCTTTCCTCGTTCGAGCTGAGCGATGCGCGCCCGGCCGCGGCGCCCTACGAGGGCCGGCAGCGCCTGGACCCGGTGGGCGCCTGGTCGGCTCCGAGGCTCGAGGAGCTCCCGCGAGGCACCCGGGTGATCCCGCTCGCCCAGCCGCGGGCCGTGCTCGCCGCGCACCTGCTCGAGCCGACCGGTCCCGACTCCCTGACCGCCTGGGGCGCGTTCAACGCCGCGTTCCAGCAGCAGGAGTACGTCGAGCAGTACCTGCTGGAGCCGTGGGCCGAGGCGCAGCTGGCCCGCGACCCCGGGCTCCGCGCCGCGTTCGAGGAACGGCTGCGCGACCCGGCGTTCGCCGCCGACGCCGAGGCCCGCAGGCGCTTCTTCCTGGTCCGGCATCCCTCGTACGACCAGCGCATTCGCCGGGTGCCGGTCCTCAGGCTCGCCGCCCCGCTGGCCAAGAGTCGCTGAAGCTCGTCGGCGGAGCCTGCCCTGCGGGCAGCCCCGTCAGCTGCGCGACCCCTCGGCTGGCCCGAAGAGGACCAGTGCCTCGAGCCGGTCGCGGATCTCCAGGAACCGGTGCTCGAGCCGGGCGGGGACGAAGAGCACCGATCCGGGTCCGACCTCCTGCTCCTCCGCCCCGGCCCGGAAGCGGCAGCGGCCGCGGATCACCACGTAGACCTCGTCCTCGGAGTGCGGCTTCTGCGGATCGCCCGTCCCGGACTCGAGCACGTAGAGGCCGGCGCTGAGGTCCGGCACGCGCAGGAACTCGAGATAGCGGAGACCCCCCGCTGCGCGGGCATCGTCGAGCGCCTCCATGGTCGTGAACAGCGCCTGGCTCATGCTCACCCTCCCGGCGGCTCTCCGAGCTTCACCTTCCGGAGGCGCAGCGCATTGCCGATGACCGAGACCGAGCTCAGCGACATGGCAGCGCTGGCCAGCATCGGGCTCAGGAGCCAGCCGAGGAAGGGATAGAGCACACCGGCCGCGACCGGTACACCGAGCAGGTTGTAACCGAAGGCGAAGGCGAGGTTCTGCCGGATGTTCCGCACCGTGGCCCGGCTGAGCCGCCGCGCCCGGACGACGCCGCGGAGGTCGCCCGAGACCAGCGTCACGCCCGCGCTCTGCATCGCCACGTCCGTCCCGGTCCCCATCGCGATGCCCACGTCGGCCCGGGCCAGGGCCGGCGCGTCGTTCACCCCGTCTCCGGCCATCGCCACCACCCGGCCCGTGTGCTGGAGCTCGGCGACGAGCGCCGCCTTCCCCGCCGGAAGGACGCCGGCGTGCACCTCGGAGATGCCGAGACTCCGGGCGACCGACTGCGCCGTGGCCGCGTGGTCTCCGGTCGCGATGATCACCCGGATCCGCTCGCGCGCGAGGTCCGCCAGCGCGCCGCGGGCCGACTCCTTGATCGGGTCCTCGATGCCGAGAGCTCCGGCGGGGCGAGCGTCGACGAGGACGAAGGCCACGGTGCGCCCGCGCTCGCGCCAGCTGAGCGCGATCTCGAGGAGCTCGCCTGCGCCGGGGAGCCTCGGGTCGATCTCCCGTCCAACCACCACCGTGTGCGTCCCGACGCGCCCGCTCACTCCGGTGCCGGGGTCGGCGCGGAACTCGCTCACCGGCATCGGAGTCAGCCCACGCGCCCGTGCGCCGGCCACGATGGCTCCGGCCAGCGGATGCTCGCTCCCGGCCTCGACCGAGGCCGCCAGCCCGAGCACATCGGTGTCGCTGGTCCCGGGGACGCTCCGGACCTCGGCGAGGACGGGCCGTCCCTCGGTCAGGGTGCCGGTCTTGTCGACCACGAGCGTGTCGACCTCGGCGAGTCGCTCCAGCGCCGAGGCGTTCCGGAACAGCACCCCGGCCTGCGCCCCTCGTCCGGTCCCGACCACTACCGCCATCGGGGTGGCGAGCCCCAGGGCGCACGGGCAAGCGATGATCAGGACCGCCACCGCGTTCACCACCGCGTGCGCCAGCCGCGGCTCGGGCCCCACCAGCGCCCACACCACGCCGGTCACGAACGCGGCGACCACCACCGCCGGGACGAACACGGCGGAGACCCGGTCCGCCAGCTGCTGGGCGGGGGCGCGGCTCCGCTGGGCCTCGCCCACCAGCCGGACGATGCCCGCGAGCAGCGTGTCGGCGCCGACGCGCTCGGCCCGCATGAGGACGCTGCCGTGCTGGTTCAGGGTTCCCCCGGTCACCGAAGCGCCCGGACCCTTCTCCACCGGGATGGGCTCGCCGGTGACCAGCGATTCGTCCACGCTGGTCCGCCCCTCGATCACGGTCCCGTCGACGGGAATCTTCTCCCCGGGCCGGACGCGCAGCACGTCCCCGACGTGGACCTCGGCGAGCGGGACGTCG
Organism: Myxococcaceae bacterium; assembly: GCA_003818285.1. Classification (GTDB taxonomy): domain Bacteria; phylum Myxococcota; class Myxococcia; order Myxococcales; family Myxococcaceae; genus RPRB01. The sequence goes on along the minus strand of RPRB01000199.1, from coordinate 1,718 downwards.
CGCTCGACGGCGCCCTCCACCCGGCGCGCGACGGCCGGCTGCAGCTTCAGGAGCGCACGCAGCGCACCGCCGGTGGCCGCGCGCGCCCGGAGCTCGAGCACCTGCCCCACCAGCACCAGCGCCACGATGACCGCCGCCGGCTCGAAGTAGACGTTCACCTGTCCGTGACTGCGGAACGTGTCCGGGAACCATCCCGGAAAGAGGGTGGCCACCACGCTGAATCCGTAGGCCACGCCGACGCCGAGCCCGATCAGCGTGAACATGTTCGGGCTGCGATTCCGGACGGACGCGACCGCCCGGGCGAAGAACGGGGCACCGCCCCAGAGGACGACGGGCGTCGCGAGCACCAGCTCGAGCCAGCCGATCCACTGCAGGGGATGCCACCCGAACATCTCCCCCATCGCGATAGCGAGGAGCGCCACCGTGAAAGGCACCGAGGCCAGCAGCCGCCGCTGCATGTCCGTCAGCTCGGGATTGACCGCGGCCTCGAGCGAGACGGTCCGCGGCTCGAGCGCCATCCCGCAGATGGGGCAGGCGCCCGGCGCGTCGCGGACGATCTGCGGGTGCATCGGGCAGACCCACTCCACCTTGCTCGCCGCCGTCGGGGCTTTCGGCTCGAGCGCCATGCCGCACTTCGGGCACGCTCCGGGGCGGTCCGACTGCACCTCCGGATGCATCGGGCAGACCCAGGTGCCGCCACCTTCCTGCTCGCCCCGGGCACCGGAGATCGCGGGCGGGCCGTGCGCGTGCCCAGGCAACGCATGCCCGGGACCGGGAGAGCTGGGACCGTGCGCCGCCTGTTCCTGCGAGGCTGCGGTCACCCGCTCCGGCGAGAGAAAGCGCTCGGGATCGGCGGCGAACCGCTCGCGGCATCCCGGGTTGCAGAAGCCGTACGTCTTGCCCGCGTACGTGTACGTTCCGCCTCGGGGGCGCGCCGGATCGACCTTCATCCCGCAGACCGGGTCGCGATCCGTCGCCAGCACCGACTCGGTCGTGGCGTCCACGTTCTCGCTCACGCAGCACCCCCTGAAATCTTACAGCCGACGCATGGCGCGGGCGCGCGCGACTCGACTCGCCGCGAGACCTCCATTCGTGTCGCTGATGTCCACTGTTGCGCGTGCGCATGCACGAGATTGGCCATCGTGACCCCTGCGTTGCACTCAGCGGCGCGAACGGGACAAGCGCGGCATGCTTTGCCTGGCAGGCAGCCGTGCGCCTACGGTGGCGGTATGGCGGTCTTCCGAGACGAGGACCATTCACGGCTCGATTACCTGATGCTGCGCGACGGTCCGGTCAGGATGTACTTCGCGCGGCGCATCCTCGAGGAAGACCTCGGGTGGCTGCGCGCCCATGGTTACGTTGTGGATCGGTTCGACGCGCTCACCTGGGCATCGGAGGAGGATGCGCTCGGCGCGATCGCCAGGGCGCTCGAGTTTCCGAACTACTTCGGCGGGAACCTCGACGCGCTCAATGATTGTCTCGGCGCGGTCGACATTCCCACCGACTCTGGCAGGGCGGTCGTCATCGAGCGGTTCGACGGCGTGTACGCGCAGTCACCGGACTGGTGGTGGAATCTGCTCGACGTCTTCGCAGTACAGAGTCGCCGCCACCTTCTCTTCGGAGAGAGGCTCCTCGTGCTCCTGCAGAGCGACGATCCTCGCCTGTCCATCCCACCGGTGGGGAAGAGCGGCGTCGGCTGGAACCGGCGCGAGTGGTCG
>RPRB01000198.1 GCA_003818285.1 Myxococcaceae bacterium | reverse complement strand
TGGGGCTCGACTTCTCCACCCTCCGGCCCAAGGGAACCACCGGCCGGCGCGCGGGCACGGTCGCCTCGGGGCCCATTCCGTTCATGGAAGTCTTCGACACCACCTGCAAGGTGCTGCTCTCCACCAGCGTCCGCCGCGGCGCGATGATGGCGACGCTCCGGTGCGACCACCCGGACATCGAGGAATTCGTCAAGGCCAAGGCCAATGGCACCGCTCTTCCTCACTTCAATTGCTCGGTACAGGTCTCGGATGCGTTCATCGCGGCCGTCGACCAGGACGATGACTGGCGCCTCGTCTTCCCGGCGGAGGCGCTGGTCGATGGGCCGGGTGAGATCGTCCACCGCCCGTGGACTGGGAGCACTGGTCCGGTCGCCTGCCGCGTACTGGCTCGTGTGCCGGCACGGCGCCTCTGGGACCTGCTGGTCGAGAATGCGTTCCAGAGTGGCGAGCCGGGCGTCCTCTTCGTCGACCGGATCAACCGACTTAACAACCTTTGGTACCGGGAAAGCATCACCTGCACCAATCCATGCGGTGAGGTGCCCCTGCCACCGTACGGAGCCTGTGACCTCGGCTCGCTGAACCTGGTGCAGTTCGTCCGCGAGCCCTTCCGGCCATCGGCCTGGTTCGACTTCGAGGCGATGGAACGCACGGCAGAGGTCGCCGTGCGCTTCCTGGACGACGTGCTCGACGTGACCTTCTTCCCGCTGGAACGGGAGGCCGAAGTAGCGCGCGCCACGAGACGCATCGGGCTTGGAGTCACCGGGCTGGCCGATGCGCTCATCCTCCTCGGTCGCCGGCACGACCTGCCAGATGGACGGGAAACGGCAGGCGCCATTATTCGACGGATCCGTGATGCGGCCTACCGCACCTCTATTGCCCTGGCCGGGGCGCGCGGCCCGTTCCCCTCTTACCGACGAGAGCAGTACCTGGAAGGCGAATACGTTCGCGCGCTGCCCGAGAGCATCCGGGCGGCCATTTCCCAGAACGGGATCCGCAACGCGCAACTCCTGGCGATTGCGCCGACCGGGACCATCAGCCTCCTTGCCGGCAATGTCAGCAGCGGCGTGGAGCCCCTCTTTGCCCTGAGCTACCGACGCCGGCTGGTGGAGCAAGACGGGGCGGTAACCGAATATCCGCTCGCGCCGTATTCTCTCCGGCTCTGGCGCCAGCTCCATGGTACGGAGGCCGCGCTGCCACCGACCTTCGTGGATTCACGGTCGATGGCGGCCGAGGCGCAGCTGGAGATGCTCGCGGCGCTCCAGCCATTCGTCGACGGCGCCATTGCCAAGACCATCAACCTGCCGGCGGAGTGCACGTTGGACATGGCCCGGCCACTGTTCGAGCTGGCGAACAGAAAGGGCCTCAAGGGATGCACTCTCTTCCCCTCGAAGGCTCGGCGGGGCGCCGTGCTCACCCGATAGGCGGGCGCGCCACGTGGGAGGTGCCTGGAGGTCGCTTCAGCTTCCCAGCTCGACCCCGGGCGCTGGCGGCTGTCCCACCAGCTCGACCGAGCTCGCCTGTGGGCCCTTCTCCCCGGACTCCTCGGAGAACCGGACCTCGCTTCCGACGGTCAGCGAATCGAATCCAGGGCCCAGCACGCTGGCACGGTGGAAGTAGATCTCGCGCCCATCCGCAGTCTCCAGAAACCCGAAGTCCTCTTCGGGATGCAGCCGCGCCACCCTGGCATGGGGAGGTCGAATCCGGGTCTTCACGTCGCCGCGTTGCAGGCGGGCGTAGTCCTGGAGCTGCCGACGCATCTCGTGGAAGGCCTCCGTCGTCGCCAGGTACACGTCCTCATTGGGCAGGTGAGCCGCCGGGTCTCTGGAGACGACGAGCGTCTTGCCCGGAACCGAGACCTCGATGCGGACCCGGAAGTGCGCGCCCTTCCCTCGCCGATGATGCTGGCCAGGATGCTCGATCCGGACGTGGCAGCCCGTGAGGCGTGGATAGAACTGCTCCAGCTCGGCCGCTCGCTCGCGGATGAGCGTGTCGAGTCGCTCCGACGGAGCCGCATGAAGATGAGTGATCTGGAGAGGCACCTGCATCGCGGACCTCCCGGGGAAGGGTTCCATCGAGAGACGTGCAAGAAAGCCGCCCCGGCGAGCCCGGCCGTTGCGGCGGTGTCCTGCGCAGATCCTGCGCAGCCGAGCGGCTGGGCGGGACCACACCGCAGATGGTGTCGTGTTTGCAAGGCCGAGAGCTGGAGGCGTCCGTCGATGGAGAACGCCGACGTTGCCCAGGTGCTCGCTGAGGTGGCCGATCTGCTCGAGCTGACCGGCGGCAACGCCTTCAAGGCACGTGCGTATCGCCAGGCCGCACAGATCGTAGATCTCCTCCCCACCCCCGTCTCGGAGCTGTGGCGAGAGGGGAAGCTGACCGAGCTCCCTTCCATCGGCGAACGCATCGCCGCGCACATCGAGGAGCTGCTGAATACCGGCCGCTTTCGCGAGCACGACCAGCTGCTGGCGAAGGTCCCCCCGGGGGTGCTGGAGCTCTTGAAGGTGGAGGGAATCGGTCCGAAGACGGCCTCGCTCGCCTGGAAGCGACTGCGTGTGAAGGAGCTCGCTGCCCTGGTGAAGGCGTGCCGGGACGGGTCGATGGAGAAGCTTCCCCGGATGGGAGCCAAGAGGGTGGCGGCGATCCTGCTCGCGCTCGAGCGATACCAGGCGCGAAAGGGCAGAGTTCCCCTCCATCGCGCGCTGGCGACCGCGGAATCGATTGCCGAACGGCTGCGCAAGGTGCCGCACGTCCGCGCTGCCGAGGTGGCCGGCAGCATCCGTCGCCGACGGGAGACGATCGGAGACATCGATCTCCTGGTCGCGGCCACGGGCGCCGACGAGGTCATCCGCGCGTTCCGGGAGGCGCCCGAGGTCGAGACGCTGACCGCGACTGGGCCCACCAAGTGCACCGCCCGTCTCAAGAGCGGGCTCCAGGCCGATCTGCGGATCGTGCCGCCCGAGTCGTTCGGAGCGGCGCTGCACTACTTCACCGGCAGCAAGGCCCACAACATCGAGCTTCGGACCCGCGCCATGCGGCGTGGCCTCAAGCTCAGCGAATACGGCGTGTTCGACCGGCAAGGGAAGCGGCTCGGAGGCGAAACCGAGCAGGACGTCTACCGGGCGGTGGGGCTGCCCTGGATTCCGCCCGAGCTGCGTGAAGGCGCGGGCGAGCTCGAGGCCGCGGAGGAGGGACGCCTGCCCCGGTTGATCGAGGAGAAGGACGTCCGAGGAGACCTCCACGTCCACTCGGAGGCCTCCTCCGATGCCCACTCGTCGCTCGAGGAGCTCTGCAAGGAGGCAGGACGCCTCGGGCGGGAGTACCTGGCGATCACCGATCACTCGAAGTCGCGGCCGCTCGGTCTGGACGCTGTCCAGATGCGCGCGCACGCGCTCGCGATCCAGCGCTTCGGTCTGCAGAGAGAGGAGGCCCCTCGCCTGCTGACCGGGGTCGAGGTGGACATCCTCCAGGACGGAACACTGGACCTGCCGCTCGACGTCCTGCAGGGGCTCGACTGGGTCGTGGCCAGCATCCATTCTCACTTCACCGACCCACCCGGGAAGATCACCCAGCGGATGATCGCCGCCATGCGCTCGGGAGTCGTGGACGTGCTCGGGCACCCCGGTGGACGTCAGCTCGGGCTGCGGGACGCCTATGCCTTCGACTTCGAGAAGGTGCTCGAGGTCGCCCGCGCGGAACGAGTGGCGCTCGAGGTCAACGCCATGCCGGAGCGACTGGACCTTGACGACAAGCACTGCCGGCTGGCCAAGGACGCCGGCGTCGCCTTGGTCATCTCGACGGACGCCCATCACGCGAGCCAGCTGGGCAACCTACGCTACGGGGTCTGGATGGCTCGCCGGGGGTGGCTCGAGCGCGGAGACGTCCTGAACACGCTCGGTCCGCGACAGCTCGAGGCGAGACTGCATAGGCCCCGTCACTTCGGCACGCATATCGAGCTCCGAGCGTCGCTGTGAGACCGAGACGGCATGAACACCAGACCTGCTTCGGGGAGCTTCCGAGGACAACAGCTCTCGATGGAAAGGACTTGGGAAAGTTGGCAGTGAACGCTGAGCCGCGCGAGAAGTCGGGTGCGGACAGCGTCGGGATCCAGCATCGGGTCCTGGCGGCACTGCACGAGCCGAGCGCGTATCCGCACCCGGCCATCGAGGTGCGTGTCATCCGGACACATATCTCGGTGATCTATCTCGCTGGTGCGTTCGCCTATAAGGTCAAGCGCGAGGTTTAGTTCGACTTCGTCGATCTCTCCACGCTCCCAGCGCGCCTTGCGTGCTGCGGGTGCGGCTGAACCGGCGGTTAAGCCCGGAACTCTATCTCGGCGTTGTGCCAATCACCGAGGGTCCGGACGGCATCCGGATCGGCGGATCAGGACCGGCGATCGAATACGCAGTACACATGCGGCGGTTGCCGGAAGACCGGATGATGGACGTCCTGGTCCGGGCGGGGACGCTTCCGGAGGGTGCGATTGGCGCTCTCGCCACCCGACTGGCTGACTTCCATGGCCAGGCGGCGACCGGGGAAGAGATTTCGGGCTTCGGATCTCCCGCGACGATCGAGAGTCTGTGGAAGGAGCACTTCGACCAGACCCAGCGACTGGTGGGCCGTGTCCTCGAACCTTTTCAGGACGCTTTCCTCCGTGCCACGGTTCAGGCATGGCTCGTGCGGAAGAACCCGTTGTTGCGGCGCCGCGCCCTCGAGGGACGCATTCGGGACGGACACGGGGATCTTCGGTGTTGCTCTGTGTGTTTCATTGAGCCTCTCCAGATCTTCGACTGTCTAGAGTTCAGTCGACGCTTGAGATGCGGTGACGTGGCCTCGGACATCTCGTTTCTGCTCATGGATCTGGCATCGTTGTGCCGGCAGGACCTGGCCGAGGCGTTTCTCCGACACTACATCGAGCGCACCGGTGACCAGGAGCTTCCCCAGCTCGTTCCGTTTTACGGGTGCTACCGAGCGTGCGTCCGCGCAAAGGTCAATGCTCTCTCGGCGGAGGACGCGGAGGCAACTGCGGCTGAGCGTGCCCGTTCCCTACGCGACGCCCAGGGGCTTTTCTCCCTGGCCTGTCGCTATGCAAACGAGGATCGGCCGCCCGTGCTCATCGTCGTGTGCGGTCTGTCCGGCGTGGGCAAGTCGACCGTGTCGCAGAGTCTTGGCCGGACTCTGTCTGCGACGGTGGTCTCCACCGATGTCGTCCGGAAGGAGCTCCACGGTCTTCAGCCCACAGAGCGGAGGGCTGCCGGGTACGGCGAGGGCCTGTACGCACCCGATGTCACCCGCCGAACCTACGCTGGTATCGCCCTCCGCGCCGAACGGCTTCTCCAGGCGGGCAAATCGGTCGTCCTCGATGGAACGTTCGCGCACTCCTGGCAACGGGAACTGGCAGCGATCATCGCAAAGCGGTCAGGGGCACTTCTCCTCTACCTTGAGATCACGGCTCCGGACTCAATCATCCGCGAGCACCTTCGTGCCCGAGCAAGCGATCCCTCTGCTGCATCCGATGCCGATTGGTCGATCTATCTGGCCCAGAAGGCGCAATGGGAGGCGCTGCAACTTCCTGAGTGGACACATGCCTCGGTCTGCGCCAGTGAAACCCCTGAGGGGACAACCAGCGATGCGCTAGCGGCACTCCAGCGTCGCCTCAACTGGGCGCCGCCGTGTCGTGAGCAAGATGCCGGAATCGGTCACTCGGTGCGCAGCTAGGCCGAAGTCTGCAGCCAGCGTTCAAGTCAACGACGCGGTCAAGGCACGACGATGATGGGTTTGGTCGACTTGTGCAGAAGGGAAGTCGTCACGCTCCCGAGTACGAATCGGGCAATGGCTCCCTTCCCGCTCCGTCCGGCGACGATTGCGCTGACGTGCAAGCGATCCGCGAGCTCCAGCAGAGTACGGGCCGGGACACCAACCTCGACTTGTACCTCGACCAGGCGTCCCCTGACCCGAAGAGCCTTGACTCGTCGATCGAGCTCCTGTTCCGCTTGCTCGCGCTCCTCTTTCGTCGGAGTCTGTGGAGCTGCGGCGAGCTCCCCCGCGGGACCCACGAACGGCTGAAGGACGGTGACGATCAGCATCCGCGCGTCATACTGCCCCGCCAGCTCTTCCGCGAATGCCAGTGCTCGATCGGATGCCTCGGAGCCATCGAACGCAACGAGAAGATTGCGAAGCTGCATGACCAATCCCTTAGCTCGCCACGCTGAGCGGCGTTCCAGCCCGGTGCAATCGATGTACCGGATACTCAGCCCGGCCCCAATCCCGCAGCTCGAGTGCTCTCGTTTCAGCGCGCCTCGACCCGAGTGCCCTCTCGGACCTGCTGCGCGAGGCGCACGGCCCTTGCGGGCCTCGGCCCACGCCGCGCAGCCTTTGCGCGGTAGAGACGCTCTGACACGAGACTATCCGAGGTCTGACGGGCACGCAGCTTGCTGTCTCTCGCGTCCGGTGACAATTCTCGCAGCCATCCGGTTCGTTGACGCTCCCCTCGTGGTGGACGGCGCCGCGGCAATCGCCCGTCGTCTGGAGGAGCCGCTCCACCTGGTCCATGTGCTTCCGGCAGAGCTGGAAAGGATTCCCGGCGACGCAGCCCAGGCTTTCATTCGCGGGTGCCTGGAGGCGCAGGCGCGGCGGGTACGGAGCGAGAGGCTGCCGGTCAGCATGGAGGTGGCTTCCGGAGAGACGCACCTTGAGCTCCTTGCCGCGGTGGCGCGCTGCCGGGCTTCGTTGCTGGTTGCTGGGCGACCGCCTCCGGAACCAGGCCGCGGTCGCGGGGGAACGGTGGACAGGCTCTCGGCGCAGTGCCCTGTGCCGATGATCGGCATCTCCACAACCGAACGCTTGACGGCCTGGGAAGGCGGGACTCCGCTGCGAGTCACGGTAGGCGTGGACGCATCGCCCCTGGCCTCCGCAGCGCTCGACTTGGTCGAGAGGCTCGCACGGGCTGGTCCGGTCGAGCTCACCGCCGTTCGCATCGTCTATCCGATCGCCGACTGTCTCCGCTTCGGATTGCCATTGCCGCGCACCTATTTCGAGATCAGCGCCGAGCTCGAGGCGTCCCTCCGGAGGGAGGTAGACGCTGTAATCAGCCGCGCCCGCGAGCTGTGCACGACGACGGTCGTCTCTCTTCAGGCCTCATTGGGTCGTCCAGCCGATCCACTCGTGGAGGCAGCCGCCGCGGCCAAGGCCGATCTCCTCGTCCTCGGGACGCACCAGCGCCGCGCAATGAGTCGGCTCTCGAGCGTTTCCCATCATGCGCTTCACCTGGCGCAGATGGCCGTAGCCACCGTCCCTGCCACGAAGGAGCCGGCGCAGCGTGCCACACGGTTCAACAGCGTCGTGGCAGCAACGGATTTCAGCCAGCTGGGCAATCGAGCCGTCGCACTGGGGTGTGCCGCGCTTCGGGAGGGGGGGACGTTGCACCTCGTCTTCGTTGCGCCCGAGCAGCTGCCCCCGGCGGAGCAGGCGGCACTGCTGGAGCGACTGCGGGCGCTGGTCCCGCCCGGCGAAAGCATTCGAACCGAGGCCGAGCTCCGGATCCGGGGTGCGCCCCCAGGCTCTGATGAGGCTGCCTGCATTCTCCAGACTTCGGAGCGCGTCGGGGCCGATCTCATCTGCGTCGGAGCTGGCGGAAAATCCGCTCTGCTCAGCGCGCTGCTGGGGTCGGTGGCCAGTCGTGTGATGGCTGGGGCGCACGTGCCAGTGCTCGTTGCCCGTCCAGCGGAGTGACCGGCGGGAGAATTTCACCTCATGGGGCGCACTGGAGGATGAAATGGAAGTGTCGGACGTCATCTCCGCGCAATCCGCGGGGATCCCCACGTCCTTGGGGACGGGCGTCACGATGGACCGTGCGCTCGAGGTCGACCATCTGGGCGTTCGCTTCGGTAACGTCCAACCGCTCCACGACCTGAGCTTCTCGCTCCCGCCAGGAGCAACTCTGGCGGTCATCGGACCGAACGGCTCCGGAAAGACCGTGCTCTTCCGAGCCCTGATCGGCGCGCTTCCCCATGAGGGAACGGTGCGATGGGCGGCGGGAACGCGATTTGGGTACGTTCCCCAGAAGCTCGATCTGGAGCGCGACCTTCCGCTCTCGGGCTTGGACCTTCTTCGTGCGCGGGCAGGGCTGGCTCGCGCCGCACCGACCGAGCTTCAGCGCACCTTGACCCGAGTCGGTCTGCCCTGGGAAAGGGCCGCGGCTCCGATCGGGGCCCTGTCGGGCGGGCAGTTTCACCTTCTCCTCTTCGCTTTCGCGCTCATCGGCGATCCGCCAGTCCTCCTCCTCGACGAGCCCACTGGCGGGGTCGACGAGCCAGGCCAGGAGCGACTGCAGGAGCTGCTCCGGCAACTCCGTGCGGAGCAGCGCGCCACCATTCTTCTCATCTCCCACGAGCTGAGCCTCGTCACCGGTCATGCGACTCACGTACTCTGCCTTGGCCGAGGCCGCGCATGGTTCGGACCACCGGGGGAGGTCCTGACATCCGAGACGCTTCAGCAGGCATTCGGAGCGCCGGTGAGCGTGCATGTCCATCGCGACCATTGAATCGGTCGTGGTCCTCGTCGCGATGTCGACGGCAGCTGGCGTCCTCGGCTGCTTCGTGGCCATGCGTCGGATGGTCCTCGCCAGTGACGCTCTGTCGCACGTGGCGCTGCCGGGGATTGGAGCTGCGCTTCTCCTTGGCATTCATCCCCTCGCTGGTGCCATGGCGGCGCTCCTG
>RPRB01000197.1 GCA_003818285.1 Myxococcaceae bacterium | reverse complement strand
GCGGCGCGGAAGATCCGCGCGGCGGGGCTTCCGGGCGATCTCGGCGCCCGCCTCGAGCTCGGGGGCTGAGCATGAACGCGCGGCTCGAGCGCGGCGCGGTCATCGACGGCTACACCCTGGAGGAGCGGATTCACCAGGGAAGCATGGCCTCCCTCTGGCGGGTGTCCTCTCCCGGCCAGCCGCCGCTGGTGATGAAGATGCCCCTCCTGCGCGAGGGCGACGATCCCACGGCGATGGTGGGCTTCGAGGTGGAGCAGATGATCATGCCCATCCTCCAGGGCCCCCACGTCCCGCTGTTCATCGCCTCGGGCGACTTCTCCGCCCAGCCATACATCGTGATGGAGCACATCCGCGGCGACTCGCTCCGCGGGTGCCTCGAGCGGACGCCGCTGGACACTGAGGAGGTGGCGCGGATCGGCGCCCAGATCGCCACCGCGCTCCACTCGCTGCACCGGCAGCACGTCATTCACCTCGACCTCAAGCCGAGCAACGTGATGTTCCGCGACACCGGCGAGGCCGTGCTGATCGACTTCGGCTTCTCGCGCCACGATCGGCTACCGGATCTGCTCGCCGAGCAGTTCCGCCTGCCGATGGGAACGGCCCCCTACATCTCCCCGGAGCAGGTGCTGCGGATCCGGAACGACCCGCGGAGCGACATCTTTGCCCTCGGCGCGCTGCTCTACCATCTGGTCACCGGCGAGCGGGCCTTCGGTTTCCCCACCAGCATCACCGGCCTGCGGAAGCGGCTCTTCCGCGATCCGGTTCCTCCCCGGGCGCGCAATCCGACCTGTCCGGCGTGGCTCCAGGAGATCATCCTTCGCTGCCTCGAGCCCGACCCACGCGAGCGTTACCAGAGCGCGGCGCAGGCGCTGCTGGCCCTTCGCAACCCCGGGCAGGTTCCCCTGACCGAGCGGGCCCGGAAGCTCCGCCAGGACGGAATGATGACCGTCACCCGGCGGTGGATGCGGACCTTGGGCGCGGCCCATGCCGAGAGCTGGCAGTCCACGGCCGTGCAGATCGCCCGCTCGCCGGTGGTGGTGGTGGCGCTGGATCTCCTGGGAAGCACCGATACGCTCCTGAACGGCATCCGGACCACCGGCGAGCGGGTGCTGAGCATGCATCCGGGGGCCCGTCTGGCCTGCGTCACCGTGCTCCGGACCTCCCGGCTGGCGGTGGACGTCACCGTGGACGAGGAGGGCAGGAACCTGCGGGTCCTCCGGCTGGTCGAGCTGAAGGACTGGGCCCGGCCGCTGGGCCTCGAGGAGGGACGGCTGACCTACCACGTGCTCGAAGGGCCGGACCCCGCCTCGGTCCTGCTGGACTTCGTACGCGAGAACCGCGTGGACCACGTCGTCATCGGCGCGCGCGGTGCCTCGCCGCTACGGCGCTACCTCGGCAGCGTCTCGGCGCACGTGGTCGCCGAGTCGCCGTGCACGGTGACCGTGGTGAAGGTGCCCCAGGTCGAGGAGGAGGACGAGACCGAGGCCGAGGCCTCCTAGCCGTTGCTCCTACGCCTTCTGAGCCAAAGGGCGCTGAACGAGGTCACTTCTTCGCCTTCAACGGCGTCGGCTCCGGCTTGCTGCTCGCCTCGAGCTTCCCGGAGTACTGGCGCTTGAGCGCCTCCTGCAGGCCGAGCACGAACCCGTTCTCGATGACCTTCTCCAGCCGCGGGGCGAGCTGGAGCTTGGGGTCGGTCAGGTCATCCCGGATGGCGATCGCGCCGCTCGGGCGAGTCCCCTCGGTGGGCCCGGCGTTGGCGAGGACGATCTTCCCGAAGAAGGCCTTGAGCGCGCTGCCCACGTCCCCGTCCGACTGGACCTCGCTCCCCACCAGCTGGGGGTCGATCGTCCCGGTCAGCTTCCCCGCGTCGCACCGGAAGCTCATCTTCATCGAGTAGCTGCCGGGAGTGAGGGTCACGTCCGTCTTCGGAGAGAGATAGGCGTTGAGCTGCGAGGGGTCGAAGTCCTGGGCCCCCGCGCTTCCGGCGAAGGTGAGCCGCTCCGCCAAGGGATCGGCGGTGACCGCGAACCAGACCGTCCCCTTGCGGGCGATCTTCCCGCGAGCGGCGAGCACCATCGGACCCTCCACCAGGCCAGGCCGTGAGCCCAGGTTCTCCAGGGTGGCCTCGATGCCGTGGGCCCAGAGCATCGGCCATCCTTCCTTCCGGACCCAGGCATAGAGGACCTCCGAATCGCGAAGCTGCACGCGCTCGAGCACCGCCCGGACGGGGACCAGCTCGGAGAGGGAGGGCAGAGGGGTGTCCGGCCCCGGTCTGGGCTCCTCGAACACGGCCTTCACCCGCTCTCCGTCGAGGTTCCCGGCGAACACGCCGCGCAGGAGCGGCGTCCAGCGCAGGGTGACCGTGAGCCGCTCGGCGTAGAGGGTCGGGTCCTTGAGCAGCGCGTCCCTTCGGCTGATCTTCAGCCGAGTGATGGTGTAGCGGAGCGGAAAGAGCGAGACGTTCACGTCCTGGAACTCGCCGCGCGCGTCCTTCATGCCGGCGAGGGCTTCCCGGGTCCTGCTCCGCGCGAGCGGGGGCAGGGCGATGGCAGCCACGAGCAACACCGCCGCCACCACGCCCAGGAGGACGAGGAGCAGCGTTCGGAGAACCCGTCCTGGCCTCGCGCGCGTCACGTGGCGGCAAGATGGGTACCCGGCCTCAGTTCCACAAGGCGCGGAGCGCGCCCCGAACCTCGGGGAGCAGGAAGGCGTCCTCGGCAGGGAGTGCCGGCCGGGCTGTCTCCGGGAACGCGGTCCGCAGCTCGAAGGCGGAGGCCACCTCGGGCGGAAGGAACCGGGTCAGCTGGGCGAAGGCGTACCGGCCGCCGGTGCCCGCCGGGCGGTCGAACCAGCGGAGCGGAAAGGTGACCGAGAGGTGTCGCTTCGCCCGCGAGAGCGCGACGTAGAAGAGGCGCAGCTCCTCGTCGATCTCCTCGGGGCTGCCGGTGGTCAGGTCCGAGGGGATGTTCCCGTCGGCGGCGTGGATCACGTGGACCGCGTCGAACTCGAGCCCCTTGGCGGAGTGGATGGTGCTGAGGACCAGGTGATCCTCGTCGAGCGAGGGAGGGCCCGCGAGGTCCTGTGTGGAGCGAGGTGGCTCGAGGGTGAGCTCTCCGAGGAAGGCGCCCCGGTCGGCGAAGCCCGCGGCGAGCTGCTCGAGCTGCTCGAGGTCCCGGAGCCGGGCCGGCACGTGGTCGTACCGCTCCTCGCAGAGCGGGGCGTAGAAGGCGCGGATCCGGTGGAGCTGCACGGGGAGGGTGGGGGGCGTCGGCGCGGCCAGCTCGCGACAGAGGGCGACCAGCGCCGTCCAGTGGGCACGCGCCGGGGATGGCACACGCGCTCCGTCCTCCCAGCTCGCGAAGCTTCCGGCGCGCTGGACCGGCTCGAGGAGCGTGCGCGCCGTCCTCGGGCCGACGCCGGGAAGCAATCCGAGCACGCGCGTGCCGGCCAGAAGATCGCGCGGGTTCTCTGCGAGGCGGAGGAAGGCCAGCAGATCTCGCACGTGGGCGGTCTCCACGAACCGCAGCCCGCCGTACTTGTGGAAGGGGATGCCGCGCCGGCCGAGCTCCACCTCGAGGTGAAGACTGTGGTGCGAGGCGCGGAAGAGGACCGCCTGGCGCCGGAGGTCCATTCCCTGCTCGCGGCGCTCGAGGATGCGTGCGAGCACGTACTCGGTCTGCTCCGTCTCGTCGGCGCAGGTGACCAGCTCCGGGCGCTCGCCGGAGGGCTTGCGCGACCAGAGGTCCTTCGGATGCCGCTCGCGGGCCTGGGCGATGACCCGGTTGGTGGCCAGGAGCAGCTCGGGCGTGCTCCGGTAGTTCTCGGCGAGCACCACCGTTCGCGCGCCGGGGTGGCGGGCGGAAAAGTCGAGGATGTTGCGCACCGTCGCCGCCCGGAAGCCGTAGATGGCCTGGGCGTCGTCGCCCACCACGGTGAGGCCGCGCCCGCCCGGGCAGAGCCGGTCGAGCAGCTCCGCCTGGAGCGCGTTGGTGTCCTGGTACTCGTCCACCAGCACGTGGTCGAACTGCGCCCGGACCGCCGCGCCCGCGCTCTCCGTCCCGAGCAGCGCGTGGAAGAAGAGGAGGAGGTCGTCGTAGTCCAGCACGCGCTGCTCGGCCTTGCGGTCCACGAAGGTGCGGAAGAGGAGCTTCAGCCCGTCGACCTGCTCGCTGCACCACGGAAAGGCGCGGGCCAGGACGCCGTCGAGCGGCGCGCGGGCATTGACGCACCGGCTGTAGATGTCGAGGCAGGTGGCCTTGCGCGGGAAGCGCCGCTTGCCGCGGCCCAGCTCGAGCTCGGCCCGGAGCACCTCCAGGAGGTCCTCGGAGTCGCCCCGGTCGTGGATGGTGAAGCCCGGGTGCAGGCCGATGCGTTCGCCGTGCTGGCGCAGGAGCCGGGTGGCGACGGAGTGGAAGGTCCCGCCCCACACCCGCGAGGAGGCGGGGCGGTCCAGGGCGGCGCGGCCGAGGAGCCCGTCCACTCGCCGCAGGAGCTCGGCGGCGGCCCGGCGGGCGAAGGTGAGGAGGAGGATGCGCTCGGGCGGAACGCCCCGCCCGATGAGCTGCGCCACCCGGTGGGCGAGGGTGGTGGTCTTCCCGGTTCCGGCGCCGGCGACGACCAGCAGCGGACCGTCCTCGTGGAGCGCCGCCTCGCGCTGCGCCTCGTTGAGCCCCTCGAGCATGGCGCCGAAGGCTAGTCGCCCTTGATGTCCTGCTCAAGTGTTCAGTGCCAGCTTCATCCGTCGTTCCGCGCTGCAGCGCTTTGCGTTAGGTGGCGACGAGTTCTCAGGAGGGGTTCACATCGTGACTCGATCGTTGCTCGCCGGGCTCTGCGCCGCGCTCACCGCGGGGCCGTCGCTGGCCCAGGACACCACCGGGGGGCCGACGTTCACCTACGTTGAGATGCCCAAGGACGATGCGAAGGACACCGGATGGCACGTGGAGGCGAAGGCGGGCCTGCTGTGGCTGGCCGGGAACTCGGACTCGACCAGCCTGAGCGCCGGCCTCAAGCTCACCAGAGATGCGCTCTGGCAGAGGTACTCTCTGACCGCGGCCTACGCGTACTCGAAAGCGCGCGTCTACGTCGGCCCTGACCCTTCCAGGACGCTTCCGCTCGGTCCGGATGGCAAGCCGATCGTGACGTCCTTCGACGATCTCCGCGCGGACTCTGCCTTGAGCGCTCGGCTGTGGAACGTGACTCCCCGCTTCGACCAGTGGCTGATTCGCCGGGGCGCGCCGGGAGACACGTCGATCTACGTCCTCGGGAACATCGCCTCCGACTACGCGGCGGGGAAGAAGCTGTTCGGCGGCGGGCAGGTCGGCGTGAGCACGCTGCTCATCAAGGCCGGTGCCCACAGCCTCACCGGCGAGCTCGGTTACGACTTCACCTACGTGCAGCCGTACGACATACCTGGGAACCCCGCGGTGGGGTACTCGATCCATTCCATTCTGGCGGCGCTGGCGTACATCTGGGACATCTCGAAGACGACGAAGCTCAATGCCGGGGTCGCATACCTGGTCAACCTCAACCGTGAGGACGGTGCTCCCAACGCGGATCCCACCGAGAACGGCGTCCCCGCCTTCCAGGATCATCGCGTCAACACCCTCGTCGGCCTCACGACGCAGGTGTACGGCCGGCTCTCGCTCAACGTGAGCTGGACCGGACGGTACGACGCCAAGCCGCAGCTCTCGCAGCTGCCGACCGGGGTCAGCTCGGAGTCCAAGATCTTCCTCCGAACCTTCGACAGCATCACCCAGGTCCAGCTCGTCTACACCTTCGGCTGAGCCCTGGCGCAGGACCTTTGCCGGGCTCGGGCCATGGCGCGACACTGCCGCCGCCATGACCCTCCGGACCGAGAAGCAGGACAGCATCCTCGTCGTCACCCTCGACCGGCCCGAGCGCCGGAACGCCGTGGACGCTGCCACCGCCGCGGCGCTCGCCTCGGCCTTCCGGGAATTCGACCGCGACCCATCGCTGTCGGTGGGCATCCTCACCGGCGCGGGCGGACACTTCTGCGGCGGGGCGGACCTCAAGGCCATCGCCGAGGGCGAGCTCCGCGCGGTGGGCCCCGAGGGTGACGGGCCGATGGGCCCCACCCGGATGCGACTCACCAAGCCGGTCATCGCCGCCATCGAGGGGTACGCCGTCGCGGGCGGCCTGGAGCTGGCGCTGTGGTGCGACCTGCGGGTCGCTTCCGAGGAGGCCATCCTCGGCGTGTTCTGCCGCAGGTTCGGCGTGCCGCTCGTCGACCTCGGCACGGTACGGTTGCCGCAGATCGTCGGTCTCGGCCGAGCGATGGACCTGATCCTCACCGGGCGGCCGGTCAAGGCGCAGGAGGCCTGGACCATGGGGCTCGTCAACCGCGTCGCCCCGGAGGGCCAGGCGCTCCGGGCGGCGCTCGAGCTCGCCCGCGAGCTGGCTGCGCTGCCGCAGACCTGCATGCGCAACGACCGGCTGTCGATGCTCGAATCGCTGGAGCTGGACTCACGGGGATCCATGGAGAACGAGGCTCGACGGGGTCAGGAGACACTCGCCTCCGGCGAGACGTCCGCCGGCGCTGCACGGTTCCGCGGCGGGGAGGGCCGTCACGGGCGCTGAAGGAGGACGCAGCGTCCGTTGAGACCGATTTAGGGACTGTTTAGGGAACGTGACCCGGCCGCGGTGGCACAAGCCGCCGCACCGATGGCGCGTTTCCACCCACTCCTGGTCTTCCTCGCGGCGCTCGCCCCGCCGGCGCACGCCGCGGCTCCGCTCCCGCAGCACCTGCGCGACACGGGGCTCTACGCCCGGGGTAGCGGGGAGGAGATCGCCGCCGCCGTCCTTCCCTTCCGGCCGCAGTACGCGCTGTGGAGCGACGGCGCCGAGAAGCGCCGGTGGATCCGCCTGCCCCCCGGCGGCCGCATCGATGCCCGCGATCCGGACCGCTGGGTGTTCCCGGTGGGCACCCGGCTGTGGAAGGAGTTCAGCCTCGGACGCCGGCTGGAGACCCGCATGCTCGAGCGCACCCGCTCGGGCTGGCGCTTCGCCACGTACGTGTGGACACAGGACGGGACCGACGCGGTCCTCGCCCCGCCCGACGGGATTCCGGCGGGAGTGGAGGTCCCGGCCGGTGGCCGCTGGACCATCCCCGGCACCGGCGACTGCAAGGCCTGTCACGAGGGGCAGCCCAACCCGGTGCTCGGCTTCAACGCGCTCCAGCTCTCGTCCGACCGGGACCCGGGCGCGCCGCACGCCTCGACGGCCCACGCCGAGGTGCAGCTCGAGGACCTCCTGGCCCGCGGGCTGCTGAGTAGGCCTCCCCCGTCGCTCGCGGCCGCTCCACCGCGCATCGCCACTCCGCGTCCGGACGAGCGGGCGGCGCTCGGGTACCTGCACACCAACTGCGGCATCTGTCACAACCGCCATGGCCCCCTCGCCGGGATCGGCCTGGACCTGCTCCAGAGCCTCTCGGAGGGGCCAGCGTCGGTGGAGCGGACCCGGGCCTCGGCGCTCGAGGTGCGCGCCCTGCGGCCGGTGGGCGGCGCGGACGTGCGGGTCGAGCCGGGGAAGCCGGAGCACAGCGTGCTCTTCCGCCGGATGGGTGCCCGCGACCCGCTGGACCAGATGCCCCCGCTCGGGTCCGAGAAGCCCGACCGCGAGGCCCTCGCGCTCGTGGAGCGCTGGATTCACTCACTCGCAGACAGGAGAACCCCGTGACCCCGAAGACGACGCTGCTCGCCGCACTCTCGATGTCCTCCCTCGCCCTGGCCGCCCCGGGCACTGCGCCCACCGCGCAGGTCAAGCGGGGCGAATATCTGGTGTCCTTCGGCGGCTGCCACGACTGCCACACCCCGAAGAAGATGGGCCCGAAGGGCCCCGAGCTCGACAACGAGCGGCGACTGTCGGGACACCCCGAGCAGATGGCCGTGACGCCGGCGCCCGCCCTCGAGGCCCCGTGGCTGGCGGCGACCGTGGGCAACATGACCGCGTGGTCCGGCCCATGGGGCATCAGGTACGCCGCCAATCTCACCCCGGACCGGGAGACCGGCCTCGGGTCGTGGACCGAGCAGAACTTCGTCGACACCATGCGCACCGGGCGTCACATGGGGCGCGGTCGGCCCATCCTCCCCCCGATGCCCTGGCAGATGGTGGGCAAGCTCGATGATCAGGACCTCAAGGCCGTGTTCGCCTACCTGCGGACGCTCCCCACGGTGAAGAACCGGGTGCCGCAGCCGACACCGCCGGCCAGCGCCTCCGCCTCCGCCGGGCCTGCGGCGGCGAAGTGAACGCTCCACCGGTGCAGCCCTGCGCCCCAGGGTTGACGCCGGGGCCGTGCTGTCCGAGCGTCGACGGCCAGGGAGGTCTCCCGGGATGGACGTCCAGCACAACCCCAACCGCCGCCGCTTCTTCCTCGAGGTGGCAGGCGGGACCGCCGAGCTCGTCAGGAACGGAGAGGATGCGCTCGTGGTGCCGGTCGGGGACGAGAGCGCCCTGGTGTCGGCAGTCATCGGCGCGCTCGGCGACCGAGAACGGACGGCTGAACGCGTACGAAATGCGCGGTGCCGGGTGGAGCGGGAACTGTCCTTCCGGGCCCGAATGCAGAAGGTCGAAGGCATCTACGAGGAGATGATGCGTTCGTACGGGTGCGTTCGCGACGGACGCAGGTGGTGGGGGCGATGAGGGTCCTCTTCCTCACGCAGCGGCTGCCGTACGCACCAAACAGGGGCGATCGTGTCCGCGCGTACCACGAACTGAAGGTG
>RPRB01000196.1 GCA_003818285.1 Myxococcaceae bacterium | reverse complement strand
CCGAACCCGTGCGGGCGAGCCTGTGGCCGTTCCTCGAGGAGGAGCGAGGGCCCAGGCGTCCACCGCGCTCGCGGGCCGAGATCCTGACCGCGCTGATGGAGTCGAACGCGTCGATCGCGGCCAACCTCGAGCTCCTGCGCAGGGAGCGGGCGCGCGAGGGCGGGCCTGCAGATCCTGCCACCGATCGATGAGCGCCGGAACGCTGCCGCTCGCGCCCGGCGCGCCTTGAAACGAAGGGTTCACGCTCGATCGGAACCGCGTCGCCCTTGTTACTCCCGGCCGCCCCCGTCGCACCGCTATTCCTGGCGAGGTCGATGACGACCGACAAGGAGCGGACGATGAAACTCGCGCGATCGAAGGGCGAATGGCCGGCGGGACGCAGCGGCTCCGGCGGAGGGACCACTATGACCGCTAGCTGCTGCCCGCGGGCGCGGAAGCCGCTGGGCGTGGCCGCCGCCGGCGCCCTCCTGGCGGTGCTGGTCCCGAAGTGCCCGATGTGCCTGGCGGCGTACCTCTCCTTCCTCGGCGCCGCCGCCAGCTGGGTCGTCTGGCTGCGTCCCATCGGCATCGCCTTGACGGTCGCCGGGGTCGCCCTGGCGACGTGGCGCTACCTGTCGCGGAGCGCCCCCGCACGCCCCCCCGGCGGCAAGATCTGGTTCACCGAGCGCGGCGCCGCGAAGATCGGAACGATGACCTTCCCGTAGGTCGGTCGGTTCCGACGGTCGTAGCGTTCACGCTGCATCCCACGCCGCTGGTGCGAGGCGCCCTAAAAATGGGGAGCCGCGTCGGCCCAGAATGGGGAGCGCTCCCGATGTGGCCCCCTCCCGGGGCCCGTACGGTGTCCGTCGCCCGGGCTCCTCCACCTCGAGGCGATGGGCGTCTCGAGACCGGGGGCTTCGGGGGACCGTGCACACCAAGGATGGGAAACCATGAAGAACACGTCGTCGTTCCACGCGATCTCCGCGTTGCTCGCCCTCGTCGTTGCCTGCGGCGCCGGACAGGAGGGAAATGCGAGCACACCGGCTGCGCTCTCCAGCGACGCCCGGACCACCCCGCACCTGGACTGCGGGCCTGTCGACTTCGGTCAGCCCGCAGAGATCGAGGACCAGCTGGACATTGCTCGAAGGTCGATCTGTCGGTACCGCCGGATCGAGGCCGCGCTCACGGCCGGGTACCATGACTCGGGGCTGGCCTGCGAGCCTGGCCAGGGCTACCACTTCATCAAGGATGACCTGGTCGGAACGACCGACATCCGCCAGCCCTCGGTGTTGATGTACACGAAGGACGGCGACCTCAACAGCCCCGAGTGGATCGCTCCGAAGGCCGCCTTTCCCGAGCCTCCCTCGATCTTCGGGCAGGTCATGCACTCCGAGGACGAGCTCGGGCTGTGGATCGTCCACGTCTGGGTCTGGAAGCAGAACTCCAACGGCGTCTTCGACGACCACAACCCGGACGTCACCTGCCCCTAGGAGGACGGCCGTTCGCGGGAGGCGCGTCGGCCGGTGCGGCGGTCGCGCCGGTCAGACGCGCCGCCTCCCGCACGGCCTCCAGCCGGCTACGGGCTCCCAGCTTGGCGAGGAGAGAGGAGACGTGGTGGTCCACCGTCTTGGCAGAGATGAACAGCCGCCGGGCGATCTCCACGTTGCGGAGCCCGGCCCCGACCAGCTCCAGCACCTCGCGCTCCCGCGTGGTCAGGAGCGCCGGGTGGGCCAGCGTGCTCCGTCGGTGTCCCTGCGGAACGTTCCTGGCGCCGAGCTCGCGCAGTCGCTGGGCGGCGACGGCGGCGGTCACCCGGGCACCCAGCGCATCGAGCTCGGCCCAGGCCTGGCGGAGCGGGGCCTCGTCCACGGCGTCGAGGAGGGCGAACGCGGCCTGATAGGGGCAGCCCAGCATCCGCCACGCATCGCTTGCGGCTGCCCAGTCCCCGGCGATCTGCAGCGCGTAGGGCCCGGGCACGGCGAAGCGCGGAGAGCCCCCACCGGCTTTCCACACCCAGAAGGCGAGCTCGCCGGCGAGCCAGGGGTGACGCGCGCGCGACGCCAGCAGGGAGGCTTCCTCGGCCTCCTCCCGTGCGACCCGTTCCTCACCCGAGAGCCACGCCGCCTCCGCCCGGGCCGCGCGCACCGGTCCGACGCGGAGGATCTCCCCGAGCGGTGCGGACTGGGCGAGCGCGTCGTCCAGGGCGAGCGCGACCCCGGGGTCTCCGCTCCGCGCGCGGACGAGGCCCAGCACCACCAGCGGCATCACCCGACTGATGGCCATCAGCTCGGGGCGGCGCAGCAGACCATCGGCGAGCTGCGCCGCGTCGTGGAATCGGCCCTGGTCGCAGAGGAGCGTGGCCTTCCACCCGAGCGCGTACAGCCTCCAGACGTCGAGGTCGTGCGCCTCGGCGACCCGGATCGCCTCGCCCAGGAATCGCTCCGCCGAGGCATGCTCGTGGTGACGAACCGCGCCGCCCGCGCAGTTGGTGAGGATGCGGGCCACAGCGTCATCCAGACGAGCCTGCCGCGCGAGCCGCAGAGCCTTCTCCAGATAGGCCGGGCCGCGAGGATCGCCGGCGCGTGCCAGGGCCGTCCCGACGCTGGTCCGGGCGTGGACCACGACGTCCACCGCGCGGGTTCGCCGCGCCAGCGCCACTGCCCTCGCCCCGTGCTGCCGGGCCTCCCGCAGCTCGGAGCGCGCGAAGTGCAGCTCCGTGAGGTGCGCCTCGGCCATCGCAAGCTCGCGGGTCGGCCCGAGCGGCGCGAGGAGCTCGATCGCCTCCCGGCAGTGTCGCTCGCCCTCCGGCCGGCAGGCGTAGTGGTAGAGGCGCGAGAGCCACCCCAGGTTCTCCCCCTCCCGGCGGGGGTCGCCCACCGAGCGCCACAGCCTCACCGCTTCCTCGCGCGCGGCGATCGCCACGTCCATCTGCTGGGTGAGGAAGCATTCGTGGGCCCGGGCCTCGTGGAGCGGCGCGGCCCGCTCGGCCGGGAGCGCACCGGCGAAGCGAAGCACCCTGGCGTACTGCGCGGCCGCCTCCCTGTGGGCCCCGAGACCGCTGGCGCGGCGAGCCGCGGCCGCGGCGTACTCGAGCACGGCCGCCGCGTCGTAAGCTCCCTCGGCGTGGTGGGCGAGAACCGCGAGCTCGTCGGTCTGAGCCCGCCGTTCGCGCAGGGCCTGCAGCACCGCGGCATGGAGAACGCGCAGCCGGTGCCCGGGGAGCGTCTCCAGCACCGCCTCCCGGACCAGCGCGTGGCGGAACACGAGCTCGCCGGGCTCGCCCCGGAGCATCCCGCTCGCCACGCAGGCGTCGAGGGCGCTGGTCGAGGAGAGCGTGCCCAGCAGCTCGGGCGCGACCCGCTCCCCGGCAACCGCCGCGACCTCCAGGGCGCCGCGCGCATCCGCCTCGAGCCGGGCGACGCGGGCCAGGACCGCGTCGCGGACGCTGGCCGGGATCCCGGGGCCCCCGCTGGCGAGGATCTCGCTCAGGAAGAAGGGATTTCCTCCGGTCCTGCGGTGGAGAGCGCCCGGGTCGAGCCCGCTGCCCTCGGCGAGCCGCTCGACCGCCGCGGCCGTCAACGGTGGAACCGTGAGCCGCAGCACGGGCGTGGTCGCGAGGTCGCCGATCAGGACTCGGAGCGGATGCCGCGGCCCGAGCTCCTCGTCACGGAAGGTGAGCACCAGCAGCGCACGGCGCGCCCCGAGCCGTCGCGCGAGGAAACGCACCAGGTCCAGGGTCGCCTCGTCGGCCAGGTGCGCGTCCTCGAAGATCAGAAGGGTGCACTGCGGATGTCCGTCCAGCGCCTCGAGCAGCGCCCGGAAGGCCGCCTCGCGAGGACCTTCCGCCAGGGCGATCATCAGCGCGCCGCCCAGCTCGTGCGCCACGTCGAGGAGCGGCCCGAGCGGCCGCGGCGTGGCGTAGGCGTCGCACACCCCGCGCAGCACCCGGCGGGTCGTGCCGCTCGCCGCGCGGAAGGCCTCCACCAGCGCCGTCTTCCCCGCCCCCGCCTCCCCCCCGATCAGCACGAGGCGGCCGAGCCCCGCCGCCGCCGCGTCGGCGGCAGTGCGGAGACGCTCCAGCAGCTCTGCGCGCTCGAGCAGCACGTGGCACTCCTCGCGGCGAGACCGGCCCTCCCATGACACATCCCGGACGCCTCGGGGCGGTACAGGTCGGAAAATGGGGATTGATCCCCATGGAGTGGCAAGTCGCTCTGTACCTACGGTCCGTCCACATCCACGCTCGTCGTCATCTCCGGAGGTCGAGCCATGCCCCGCTACCTGGTCCAGCGCAGCTTTCCGGCAGGTCTGGACATCCCCCTGGACGCGCACGGTGAGACCAGGGTCCGGGGAATCGTGGAGACCAACACCGACGACTCGGTGACCTGGCTGCACTCGTACGTCAGCACCGACCGGCGCACGTCGTTCTGCATCTACGACGGGCCGTCCCCCGAGGCGATCCGGCGGACCGCCACCCGGAACCGCCTCCCGGTCGACTCCATCACCGAGGTCCGGGTGCTGGACCCGTACTTTTACCGCTGAGCGCGAGCCGCCCCGACGCGGGGCCGTGCGCTCGCCACGCGCGGTTCGTGAATCCGGGAGCATCGACGGGTCGTGGCCGGGCAAGTCCTCGCGACCCACCGGCCGTGGATGCAATCGTGCTGCTTGACAGCCAGAGCGCCGCGGGTGGATGTCGCCGCCGCACCGGAGGCCATGGCGGCCCGGCGAGCCGACTGGCGGAAGTTTCGGGGGCGGGCGATGGCAACGTGCTTTTCGGTGCGGCGGGCGACCTGGATGGTCTCGCTCGCCGGTGTCCTCTTCGGCATCGGTTGTGGAACGAAGGACGAGCCGGCCCGGGCCGCCGCTCCCCTGGACTCTCCAGGGCTGCTCGCGGGCTACGGGTTCGGCGAGGGGGCCGGGACCACCACTGCTGACACTTCCGGAAACGGCTTCACCGGAACCCTGGTCGGTTCCCTGGGCTGGGTCACCGGGAGGAACGGCACAGGCCTCTCGTTCAACGGATCGACGACCTACGTCGACCTCGGCAATCCGAGCGGGCTCCAGTTCACCGGAAGCATGACGCTCTCGGCCTGGGTTCACGAGACCGCGAACGTGGGCGACGACGGCCAGATCGTGGCCAAGTCGGACGGCAGCTCGGGCTGGCAGCTCAAGTCCAGCCCCGACACCGGAGTGCGGACCTTCGCTATGGTGGTCACCGACGCTGGCGGCAACCCCGTCCAGCGCTACAGCAGGACGGCCCGGGCACTGAACACCTGGTACCACGTCGCGGGGGTCTTCAACGCCACCGCGCGGAGCCTGGACATCTACGTCAACGGCGTCCTGGACAACGGCGTCCTCTCCGGGACCATCCCCTCTGCGATTCGCGGCAGCCCGGTGAACGTGAACATCGGACGCCGCACTGGTGACTTCCACATCCAGGGCATCGTGGACGACGTCCGGATCTACGCGCGCGCGCTCGCCCCGACCGAGATCGTGGCGGACATGGGCTCGCCGGTCGGCAGCGGGGGCGGAACCCCGGACATCACGCCCCCCGGCGTCAGCGTCACCGCGCCGACGAATGGCGCGACCGTGTCGGGCTCGGTCGCCGTCACCGCAACCGCCACCGACAACGTCGCCGTTGCCGGCGTTCAATTCCTGCTCGACGGCGCGAACCTGGGGACGGAGGACACGACGGCGCCCTACTCGGTCACCTGGAACACCACCACCGCGAGCCCCGGGACGCACGTCCTGTCGGCGAGGGCGCGGGACGCGGCCGGGAACACGCAGACCTCGTCCACCGTCAGCGTCACCGTCGACAACACCGTCGATACCCAGCCACCGACCGGGACGATCGTGATCAACGCGGGTGCCGCGGCCACCAACAGCAGGACCGCCACCCTGACCCTTTCCGCGACGGATTCGCAGGGCACGGTGGCCCAGATGCGGTTCTCGAACACCGGCAGTTCGTACTCGACGCCCGAGAGCTACGCCACGACCAAGACCTGGACCCTGAGCTCCGGCACCGGGACCAAGACCGTCTCCGTGCAGTTCCGGGACGCGGCCGGGAACTGGTCGGGCGCGTTCACCGACACCATCGTCCTCGATACCGCGGCGCCGACCATCTCCTCCGTGGCCGCCTCGGGCATCACCAGCAGCTCCGCCAGCATCAGCTGGACCACCAACGAGCCGTCGACCTCGCGCGTGGAGTACGGGCTGACCACGGCGTACGGCTCGTCTACACCGCTCGATTCCACCCTGGTGACCAGCCATGCGGTCACCGTCAGCGGGCTCTCCCCGGCGACCACCTACCGGTACCGGGTCCGGTCGATCGACGCCGCGGGGAACGAGCGGGTGGGGAACAACAACACCTTCACCACGGCCGCGGGAGTGGACACCGTTCCCCCGAGCACGCCGACCGGCCTGGCCGCCGTCGCGGTCTCACCGATGCAGGTGAACCTGATCTGGAATCCCGCCACGGACAACGTCGGCGTCACGGGATACATCGTGTTCCGGAACGGCGTTCAGGTCGGCACTCCCGGCGGGACGTCGTTCTCGGACACCGGGCTGTCCCGGGCGACGAGCTACTCGTACACCGTCGCGGCGCGGGACGCGGCCGGAAACGTGTCGGCGCAATCCGCGCCACCGGTGGCCATCACGACGCCGGCCTTCGCCATCAGCGCGGTGCGCGCGGAGACGATCACCTCCAGCAGCGCGATCATCCTCTGGACGACCGATCAGCTCACCACCTCGCAGGTGGAGTACGGAACGACCACCTCCTACGGCAGCGTCACGCCGCTCAACGCGAACCTGACCACCAGCCACTCGGTCAATCTCGCCGGGCTCTCGGCGAGCACGACGTACCACTACCGGGTGATCTCCAGGGACGCGGCCGCAAACTCCATCGCCTCCGGGGACAACGTGTTCACCACCCTCCCGGGTGGGACGAGCGGGACGTTCCAGAACGAAATACTGGTGACCGGCCTGAACCTGCCCACGGCGATCAAGTTCCTCCCCAACGGCGACATGCTGGTGCTCGAGCTGGGAGGCCGGATCCGGAGGGTGAACACCGCGACCTGGACCATCTACCCCACGAACTTCCTCACCCTGACCAACATCGGCACCCAGAACGGCCAGCAGGGGCTGATGGACCTGGTCCTCGATCCGAACTTCGCCAGCAACCGTTTCTACTACGTGTTCTACACGCTCGGGTCGCCGAACCGCGACCGGGCCTCGCGGTTCACCGCCACCGCGGATCTCACCGGGACCGTCGCCGGATCCGAGCTCGTCATCTACCAGGATCCCGATACGGCGGACATCGAGCACCACGGTGGTGCGCTCAACTTCGGCAACGACGGCAAGCTCTACGTCACCACCGGCGAGCACTTCAATCCCAACCTCGCACAGTTGCTGACCAGCTCTCGCGGGAAGCTCCTGCGCTTCAACCCGGACGGGACGATTCCCACCGACAACCCGTTCCACGACGGGGCGGGACCGAACGTGGACGCGATCTGGGCGCTCGGGCTCCGGAATCCCTTCCGGGCGTCGTATGATCCGCCCACCGGCCGGCTCTACATCGGAGACGTCGGAGGAAACGTCAACTCCACCGCGCAAGAGGAAGTCCACGTCGCGGTGCGAGGGGCGAACTTCGGCTGGCCGATCTGCGAGGGCTTCTCCTGTGGATCCAATCCCACCTTCACCAGCCCGATCTACGCCTATGCCCACAACGGCCGGGATTCGGCGATCACCGGGGGGTTCATCTACCGCGGGACCCAGTTCCCGTCCCAGTACCGGGGGAGCTACTTCTTCGCCGACTACGCGCAGAACTGGATCAAGCGACTGACCCTCGACGCGAACGGGACCGTCACCGGCGTGTTCAACTTCGAGCCGCCCAACGGCTCACCGGACGGACCCTACGGCGACATCGTCTATCTGTGCGAGGGTCCGGACGGGGCCCTCTACTACGTCGACCTCGGTTACTCGGACACGACCGGCGAGGTCGGGGTGAGCAAGGTCCGGCGGATCCGGTTCGTCGGTCCCGCCAACCTGCCGCCGG
Source organism: Myxococcaceae bacterium (assembly GCA_003818285.1). Classification (GTDB taxonomy): domain Bacteria; phylum Myxococcota; class Myxococcia; order Myxococcales; family Myxococcaceae; genus RPRB01. The sequence goes on along the minus strand of RPRB01000196.1, from coordinate 761 downwards.
TCGCGGTCGCCAGCGCCCAGCCCACCGAAGGGCCCCCGCCGCTGGTGGTCACCTTCTCCAGCCTCGGGACATCCGATCCCGAGGGGGCTCCACTGAGCTACCTGTGGACCTTCGGGGACGGCGCCACCTCCACCGCGCCCAACCCGGTCCACACCTACGCCGTCAGCGGCAGGTACACCGTCCAGCTCTCCGTCTCCGATGGAGTGAACACCACCCTCGCGGCGCCCATCTCCCTGAACGTCGGGAACCGGCCCGTGCCGACGATCCTCGCGCCGGGCAATGCCTCTCTCTTCCGGGCCGGCAACGTCATCGCCTTCTCCGCGACCGCCACCGACGCCGAGGACGGCACCCTGCCCACGACCGCGTTCAGCTGGTCGATCGATTTCCTCCACGGGGGACACGTGCATCCTGCCCTGCCCCAGACCGGCGTCACCTCGGGCACCTTCACGATTCCGCTGGAGGGCCACGACTTCAGCGGCGACACCCGCTACCGGTTCACGCTCACCGTCACCGATTCCGACGGGTTGCAGGGCTCGACCTCGGTGGTGGTCTTCCCGGACAAGGTGAACCTGACCTTCGGCACCGTTCCGAGCGGCCTCGACATCACCCTCGATGGCATTCCGCGACCGACCCCGTTCGTTCACGACACTCTCATCGGCTTCCACCACACCGTCATCGCATCGAACCAGAGCGTGGGACAGAACGTGTACACGTTCGCCTCCTGGTCCGATGGCGCCGCCCAGCAGCACGTGATCACGGTT
>RPRB01000195.1 GCA_003818285.1 Myxococcaceae bacterium | reverse complement strand
TTCTCGATCGCGGTACACGCCGCGGTCCTGGTCTGGCTGAACCTCACCCCGGTGCCCGTGGCCCCGCCGAAGAAGGTCACCGAGCTGGTGATGATCGAGGTGGAGCGTCCGCCCCCGCCGCCCGCGCCGGAGGCGAAGCCCGAGCCGCCGAAGCCCATCCCACCCGAGGTGAGGAAGCTCTTCAAGCCGAAGCTCGATCCGCGCCTGCTGGTGCAGCCGCCGCCGAACGACCGGCCACCAGAGGAGGCCCCCACCGAGCCGCCACCGGTCGTCGTGGGGCTCACGCTCCGGTCCACCACGACGGCGGGCAGCTTCGATGCGCCGGTGGGCAACACCCTCGCCGCCAAGCCACCGGACAAGGCCGTGGACCCGGCCACCGTGAAGCCGTCGCCGGTTCCGCTCTACGAGCTGGACAGTCAGCCGACGGTGATCGGCGAGGTGCGCATCCCGTATCCCGAGGACGCGCGGAGCCGGGGCATCGAGGGAACCGTGGTGCTCTCGGTGCTGGTGGACGAGGGCGGGCGGGTCCGGACGGTGAAGGTTCTCTCCGGGCCCGGGGGCGGGCTGGACCAGGCCGCGGCGAAGGCGGTGGAGCGGATCCGCTTCCGGCCCGCGCTGCGCAAGGGCCAGCCGGTCGCGGCGCAGATCACCTACCGCTACACCTTCCTGCTCGACTGACGGGGCTTTCGCTTCGCGGCCGTGGTGGCCGACTTCCGCGGGCGCCGGAGCGCAGGCGCAGGTCGCCGGGGCCGCTTCACCGAGGCCGGACCCCGCGCGAGCGCGGCCGCATGCGCCTTCCGGACCCAGGGACCAAGCCCGTCGGGGTCGTCGTGGAAGGATTCGGGGACCAGCACCCACTGCCGCACCACCATGTCCCGGTGGCGCCAGGGGTCGGCGCCGGGGAGCGCACGGAGCGCGGGCAGCAGCTCGTCCGGCAGCCGGAGGCCGATGCGGCCCTCGCGCCAGACCATCGCGAAGATCGCGCCGTCGGCGAGGAAGGCATCGCAGCCGAACATCCGCCGGACCGTGACGTGGGCCAGGCCGTCCGTGGCGTCGTCCAGCCGGGAGCGAAGCTCGAGGAGCAGGGTGCGCATGCGGGAAGCCCGGCGGCGCGGGAGTGTACCGGGGTCGCGCGGACGAGTGTCACCCCTCGATGCGGGAGTGTCGGTGTCGACCCCACCACCGGGCCTCGCGTGTGGACGCCTTCATCCGTTCACGGCCCGTCGCTCGACGGCGCGCACGGCCGTGCCTACACCTTCAGTCGACGATGGCCCCGGAACACGCGAGCGATTCCAGCAGCCCGGCCAGGGCCGACGCCCGATGGGTCCTCGCCGGCTACCGCGACGGGCGAGTCTCGCTCGAGGCGCTCATCGACTGGGCCGGACGCCTCGAGGCGAGCGATCCGGCGGACCCCTGGCTTCGCCGGACCGCGCAGAGCCTCGCCGACCCGCTCCTCTGCCGCGAGCGGGCGATCGCCTTCGTGCGCGACCTGCTCGACGAATAGCTACTGGGCCACGCTCCCGGCGTCGTTCCGTTCTGCGGCCACCGCGTCGGGCCGCGTCTTCACCGGAACCGCCAGCTCGGGCCCCCGGCCACCGGTCTCCACGTCGGTGTAGAAGGCGTCGAGCGTCAGCTGCTCCGCGAGCGAATCCACGTCCTCGAAGGTGACCACCGCGTCGAACCGCTCCCCGGGGCCGAGCACGTGCTCCAACCAGCCGGGGACGCCCCCATCCGTGGTCCGGGTTCGCGCGACCTCGTGCATGGAGCCGTCGGCCGCGACGAGCTTGAAGTTCTCTTCCCGGAGCCGGATCGGCTTCTCGGAGTGGTTCACGACGTGGATGTTCACCGGCAGCCGCACGGGTCCGGACTTCTTCGTCGGCTTGACGCTGGCGGTCAGCTCCACGTCCTGGAGCTCGCGGTGCGTCACGTTGGCGTTCGACGGCGGCGGGGCCTTCGTCGTCGTGGTCGGACCCTGGAAGGCGCACGCCATCGCGACCGACACCGCCAGGGCGGCGAGTACCTCGTGGCGCGATGGAGGGCAGCGCACGTCCCCAAGCTGCGCAGCCACTGGCGCCCCGGTAAGGGGCCCCGGCGCCGCGGGTTCCTCAGCCGGCTGGCCTCCCTGCGTCCAGGACGCGAGCGGTCAGGGTGCGCGGTTCAGCCGGCCCCGGGCTTCCTGGACCTTCTGGAGCGCCTCCTCGGGCGTGGCGCCGATGGCCGACAGGTGGCCCATCTTCCGCCCCGGCTGGGCCACCCGCTTCCCGTAGAGATGGACCTGCACCCCCGGGATCTCCAGCGCCCGGTCGAACGGCGGCACCGCGTCGTCGACCCACAGGTCCCCGAGGAGGTTGATGATCGCCGCGGGGCGGATCAGCTCCGTCGACCCGAGCGGCAGGTCGCAGACCGAGCGTGTGTGCTGCTCGAACTGGCTCGTGGCGCAGGCCACCTCGGTGGAGTGGAAGGTGTTGTGCGGCCGGGGCGCGAGCTCGTTCACGTAGAGCTCTCCGGCGCGGGTGAGGAAGAACTCGGCGACCAGCAGCCCCTCCACGCCGAGCGCCGCGGCGATGTCCCGGGCGATGGACTCGGCCTGGTTGGCGACCGCGTGTGGAAGAGGGCCGGGGAGCACGCTCCACTCGAGGATGCCCTTCACGTGGTGGTTCAGCGCCGGAGCATAGGTACGGGCCTCGCCCGAGGGACGGCGGGCCACCAGCACGCTCAGCTCGGAGTCCAGCTCCAGCCCCTTCTCCACCACCACCGGAACACCGCCGAGGAAGCTCCAGACCCGCCCCGTGTCCTCCGGTCCGGTCAGGATGTCCTGGCCGCGGCCGTCGTACCCGCCGCGGGTGGCCTTGACGTAGCAACGTCCGCCCAGCGCCTGCGCTGCCTCGCGCAGCTCGTCCTCGGTCGAGGCCTTCCGGTACGGACCCACCGGGAAGCCGCGCTCGGCCACCCAGTCCTTCTGCCGCGCCCGGTCCTGCACGACGTGCAGCACCCCCGGGCCCGGCCGCATGGGGATGATCTCCTGGATCGCGCGCATCACCTCGATGGAGATCTTCTCGATCTCCACCGTGGCCACCTGGCACCGCTGGGCGAGATCTCGCGCCGCCTGCACGTCGTCGAACGCGGCGGTCACGCAGGTCTCCACGAGGAAGCGGGCCGCGCAGGATGGATCCGGATCCAGCGCCGCCAGGTGGTACCCCAGCGAGCGCGCGGCCATCGCCGTCATCCGGCCGAGCTGGCCGCCGCCGAGAATGCCAATGGTCGCCCCGGGAAGGATGACGCTCACGGAACGGTGCTCTCCAGCGCTTCCTTGGTCCGCTCCGCGCGCCAGGCCCGGAGCCGCTCGCGCACCTCGGGTCGCTCCAGCCCGACGATCTCCGCGGCGAGCAGCGCTGCATTCGCCGCTCCCGGCTTGCCGATGGCCAGCGTTCCCACCGGAACGCCCTTCGGCATCTGCACGATGGAGAGGAGCGCGTCCACGCCCTGCAGCACCGTGGCGGGGACCGGCACGCCGAGCACCGGGACCAGCGTCTTCGCGGCGACCATGCCCGGAAGGTGGGCCGCCCCGCCGGCGCCGGCGATGATCGCCTTCAGCCCCCGCGCCTCCGCGGTGGACGCGTACTCGAACATCCAGTCCGGGGTCCGGTGGGCGCTGACCACCCGAGCCTCGAAGGGGATTCCCAGCTCGGCCAGCACCTCGGCCGCCGGAGCCAGGGTGGACCAGTCCGACGAGCTCCCCATGATGATGCCCACCAGGGCTGGAGACGGGTCTGCCATTTCGGAAGTCTAGCGCACCTACGCGCCGACCTCGCGCTGGACCTGACGCACCGTGTTCTCGATCAGCGACTGGATCTCCCGGAGGCGCCCCTCCGTCTTCGCCTCGAACCGGAGCACCAGGAGGGGCTGGGTGTTGCTGGCCCGGATGAGCCCCCAGCCGTCGGCGAAGGTCACCCGGACACCATCCACGTCGATGATGGAGTGCCCGGCGGCGCGCAGCACCTCGGTCGCCCGGCGCACCATGGCGAACTTCTTCTCCTCCGGCACGTCGAAGCGGATCTCCGGGCTGGCGAAGGTGCGCGGCACGTCGGAGAGGAGCGCGGAGAGCGGCCGCTTCTCGTGGGTGAGGATCTCCAGCAAGCGCGCCGAGCTGTACACCGCGTCGTCGAAGCCGAAGTAGCGGTGCTTGAAGAAGATGTGGCCGCTCATCTCGCCGGCGAGCTGGGCGTGGGTCTCCTTCATCTTCGCCTTGATCAGGCTGTGCCCCGCCTTCCACATCACCGGCGTGCCGCCGTGGGCGGCGATGTCGTCGTAGAGCGTGGCCGAGCACTTCACCTCCCCGACGATGGCCGCGCCCGGGGCCTCGGCCAGGACCGAGCGGGAGAAGAGGATCATCAGCTGGTCTCCCCAGAGCACCTTTCCCTGGTCGTCGATGACCCCGATGCGGTCGGCGTCGCCGTCGTAAGCGATGCCCACCTCGGCCTTCTCCGTCTTCACCGCCCGGATGAGGTCCTGGAGGTTGTCCAGCACCGTCGGGTCCGGGTGGTGGTTGGGGAAGCGCGCGTCCATCTCGCAGAAGAGCGGAACCACGTCGAAGCCCATGCTCCGGAAGAGCGGCACCGCCACCTCTCCTCCGGTGCCGTTCCCGGCGTCGATCACGATGCGCATCCCCTGGCGGCCCACCCGCACCGTCTGGCGGATGAAGTGCCCGTAGGGGGTGACGATGTCGAATGGCGTCGCCCGGCCGGGACGACCCACCTCGAAGTCGCGGGCCTCGATGAGCTGGCGCAGCGCCTGGATCTCGTGGCCGTGGAGCGTGGTCTTCCCGTGGCCGACCTTGAACCCGTTGTACTCGGGCGGGTTGTGGCTGCCGGTGATCATCGCCAGACCGTCCACCGGAAGGGTGTTGGCGCCGAAGTAGGTCAGCGGCGTCGGGACCACGCCCACGTCCAGCACGTCGAGCCCGGTGGAGGTGATGCCCGCCACCAGCCGCTCACGGAACCGGGTGCTGGACTCGCGGCAGTCGCGGCCCACCACGATGCTCTTGCCGCCCTTGCGGCGAACGACCGTGCCCAGGCCCTTCCCCAGGAGCTCCACCACCTCCTCGGTCAGGTCCTGGTCGACCAGACCGCGGATGTCGTACTCGCGGAAAATGTGCGCGTTCATCCTGTCGCCTCGCCTCACTCGAACTTGCCCAGGCCCCTGGCCCTGAGCGACTGCACCACCGATCGCACGTCCTGGCTCCGGTCCCGCGGCACCACCAGCACCGCGTCCCCGGCGTCCACCACCACCAGGTCCCTGAGACCCACCAGCCCGAGCGGCCGGCCCGACCCCACCACCACACACCCCGCCGAGTCCACCAGCACCGCGCCCTTCCCGAGCACGACGTTCCCGTCCGCGTCCGCCGGCCGGACCTCCGGCAGCGCGGCGAAGCTCCCCACGTCTGACCAGCCGAAGTCGCCCGGGACCACGGCGATGTCCTTCGCCTTCTCCATCACCCCGTAGTCGATCGACACCGCGGGGGCACTGGGGAAGTGTCTCCTCAGCGCCGCGGCATAACGGGAGGTGCCCACCGTGGGGGCGATCCGTTCCAGCACCGCGGCCAGCTCGGGCATGTGCCGGTCGATCGCGTCGCGCATCGCCCGCGCGGTGAAGACGAAGATGCCCCCGTTCCAGAGGTACTCGCCCGAGCCGAGGTATCCGGCCGCGGTCGCCGCGTCCGGCTTCTCCACGAAGGCGCGCACCCGGGCCGCGCCTCCGTCGAGCGGCTCGCCCACCCGGATGTAGCCGTAGCCGGTCTCGGGCCGCGTGGGCTTGATGCCCAGGGTGACCAGGGCGCCGGACCGTGCGACCCCGGCTGCGCGGGCCAGCACCGCCCGGAACCCGGCGACGTCGGCGACGTGGTGGTCCGAGGGAAGGACGGCGAGCACGCCCTCGGGATCCCGCGCCTGCACGTGGAGCGTGGCCAGCCCGATCGCCGGCGCGGTGTTCCGGGCGATCGGCTCGACCAGCACGTTCGCCGCCGGAAGCCGCGGGAGCATCCGGCGCACCGCGCGGGCGTGCACCGGGCCGCAGACCACGTAGGTCCGCCCGGGGGTGGCGAGCCCCTTCAGCCGGGTCACCGTCTCGACGATCAGCGGCCGGTCGGTGGCCAGGGCCAGGAACTGCTTGGGCCGCGCTTTTCTCGACAGGGGCCAGAAGCGGGTGCCCGATCCGCCGGCCATCACCACCGGGTAGAGCGTCATGCCGGCCTCGCCGCGCCCCAGGCCGGCAGCCCGGAGATCACCGACAGGAGGTTGGAGAGAATGCGGGCGGTCGCGCCCCAGATGGTGTGACGGCCCACGTCGTAGAAGTACACGTCGCGCTCGGCTCCCCGGTAGAAGCGTTTTTCGGTCCGGCGGAGCCCGGGCACAAGCAGATCCGACACCGGGAGCTCCAGGACCTCGGCGATCTCCCCCGCGTCCGGATGCAGCTCGACGGAGGGGTTCAGGAGACCCACGTAGGGGACCACCCGGAACTCGGAGGTGGTGGGGATCTCGTCGAGCATCCCCAGGACCTCGACGGCCTCCGGGGACACTCCCAGCTCCTCGCGCATCTCGCGGAGCGCGGTGTGGAGCGGCGTCGGATCCTCGGGATCGCGCACGCCGCCGGGGAACGACACCTGTCCCGCGTGCCGGCGGAGGTGGGCGGGGCGGAGGGTGAACAGCAGGCGCGGCTCACTGCCCCGGACGATGAACGGAGCCAGCACCGCCGAATCCCGCAGCTCGAGCCCCGGGAGGTTCAGCTGCCGCCCGGGGTGCTGCTGGAGCGCCTGGGTGAGCTGGGAGAACCGTGGGTCCATCAGCGAGACACTCGCTCCGTGGCCGATGTCGCGCCCGTCTCGAGGCCCGCGTCCGGACGGAGCCGTCCGGCGTGCAGGAGCGCGAGGAGGAGCACCCCGAGCCCCAGCCGGTACACGACGAACACCAGCGTGGTGCGGGTCCGGAGGTACCGGAGCAGGCCGCCAATCGCGAGCATCCCCGAGACGAAGGCCACCGCCGTGGCCACCGCCAGCTCCCCCACGGTGAACGGCGTGGAGGCGTGCCGGAGGTGGCGGAGCTGGAACAGGCCGGCCGCTGTGGTGGCGGGAATGGAGAGCAGGAAGGAGTAGCGGGCCGCGTCCTCGCGCCGGAGCCCTCGCCAGAGCCCCCCGGTGAGGGTGGTGCCGGAGCGGCTCGAGCCGGGGATGAGCGCCAGGGCCTGCCACAGGCCGATGATCCACCCGTCCTTCCAGGTCATGTCGTCGAGTCGACGCGAGTGGCGGGCGGTCCACTCCGCCGCTGCGAGGAGCACGGCGAGGCCGATCATCGCCGCGGCCACCACGTACAGCGAGCGCAGGGTGGTCTCGATGGCGTGCTTGAACACGAAGCCCAGCACCACCACCGGGATCGTTCCGACGAGGACGAACCAGGCCAGCCGCGACTCGGTGGTGCCAAGCGGCTCCCGGCGCTGGATCCCCTCCACCCAGGCCCGGAGCAGCCGGACGATGTCGTGACGGAAGAAGACCAGCACCGCGGCGACCGTCCCCAGCTGGATGATGGCGTCGAAAGCCGCCCCGGGGTCCTGCCAGCCGAACAGCTCGGGGGTGATGCGGAGGTGGGCGGTCGAGCTGATGGGCAGGAACTCGGTGATGCCCTGGACCAGGCCGAGGACGACGGCGCGGAGGAGACCCATTGGCGAGCGGCCCTCATGCCAGGGTCCGGGAGGGGCGGGCAAGTCGCCGTGGCCGCTCCAGTGAATGCCCGGACCGGAGGGCGCGTCGAACCCTCCGAGGGTGCGTCCGTACGCCGTCAGGCCCATGGCGGTCCCGTGGACCTGGCGGTTGCAAAGTGTGCAGATCTGGGCCGGTCGAACCAGGGGGACAGGGAGGACGGGTCATGAGAACGGGGGCTTTGGCCGCGGCGCTGCTGCTCGCGGCCTGTTACCCGGGCGGGGCGGAGACGGTGGAGGACCTCGACTCGGTCACCACCCAGCACGACCCGGCGGCGAGCTTCGCCACGCTGCGCACCTACGCGTTCCCGGACAGCATCCAGGAGGTCTCGGCACCGGAGGGCGAGCCTCTCCCGATGGATCACTCCTACGACGCACGCATCCTCTCGCGGGTGGCATCCAACCTCGAGGCCATCGGCCTGCGCCGGGTGGACCCCTCGGTCGAGTCGCCCGACGTCAATGTGCTCGTCACGTTCGCCGCGACTCGGTACACCGAGTACACCTCGTACCCCTTCTATGACCTCTGGCCGGGGTGGGCCGGCTTCGGCGGCTACGACGGAACGTGGGGCGTGTACTACCCCTGGGTCACCGGGACGACGTACGCCACGGTCATCGACGCCGGCTCGCTGCGCATCGACATGCTCGACCAGCGAACGGCCAACCCGTTGATGAAGCAGTTGACCGCGATCTGGGCCGCCTCGGTCGATGGCGTGCTGGCCGGCGACAAGGAGTCGATCGTCCAGCGCATCGAGAAGGGCATCGATCAGGCGTTCGCGCAGTCCCCTTACCTGTGAGCCACGTCATGCGCTCCACCACGCGATTCCTCCTCGCCGTCGCCCTGCTGGGCTCCTCCGCCGCGCTCGCCCAGAGCCACGTCCGGCTGTCCTACGAGTTCGCCGTCCCCCGCGGCGAGACGAAGGAATACATCGACCGGTTCAGCAGCCGCGGCGGCCACCTCGACGTCTCGCTCGAGCTCTGGTACGCCTTCCACCTCGAGCTGTCGGCGGGCCTCAACAGCTTCAACGGGGTCAAGCAGGGCGTGCTCACCACCACCGACGG
>RPRB01000194.1 GCA_003818285.1 Myxococcaceae bacterium | reverse complement strand
GTCGGCCCCTGCCACCCGCGCGGTACCCGACGTCGGGGCGAGCAGGCCACAGAGCATGCGGATGAGGGTCGACTTGCCGGCGCCGTTCGGGCCGAGGAAGCAGAGGATCTCGCCGCGGTGCGCCTGGAACGAGACCGAGTCGACCGCCAGCAGGTCGCCGAACCGGCGGGTCAGTTTCTGAACCGTGACCGCCAGAACGGGTGCAGGGCTGGCGGTTGTCGCACTCACGGGGTTCACGGGCCGGCCTCGGCCACCCTCCAGATGAAGACATCCTCGAGCGAGGGCTGGACCCGGCGGACCGCAGAAACTGATACCCCGGCAAGCCCATCCAGCAGGTCGGTCAGCGCGTCGTCCGGTGCACGGGGGAAGAGATGGATCCGGTCGCCGAAAACCTGTACGTCCCCGACCCGCGGGCTCTGAAGCAGCAGGTCCCGCGCGCGACGCACGGGGGCGCAGACTACCTCCACCACGGTCCCCCGGTGGGACGCGCGCAGCGCAGTGGGTGTGTCGCAGGCCAGCGTGCGGCCGGCGCGGACCAGTGCCACCCGGCCACAGCGCTCGGCCTCGTCGAGGTAGGGCGTCGTCAGAAGCACCGAGAGCCCGGAGAGGACCAGCTCCGAGAGCAGGCCCCACAGCTCGCGCCGGGACATGGGGTCCACCCCGGTCGTCGGCTCGTCCAGGAAGAGCACCCGCGGCGTGTGAATCAGGGTGCAGGCGAGTGCCAGCTTCTTCTGCATCCCGCCGGAGAGCCGGTCTGCCCGCCATCGCCGGAACCGCCCGAGCCGAGTGAATCCGAGGAGCCGCTCACGCCGCGCCCGGAGGTCCTTCACCCGGTGGATCTCCCCGAAGAACTCGACGTTCTCGTCCACCGTCAAGTCGCCATAGAGGGTGAACCGCTGGGAGAGGTAACCCACGGCCTCCTTGAGCTCACGGTCCCGACGGGTGGGGTCCCGGCCCAGCACCCTGACCGTGCCGCCGTCGAGCGGAACCAGCCCGAGCATCGCCCGGACGGCGGTCGTCTTCCCGGCGCCGTCCGGCCCGACGAGGCCGAACATCTCACCGGGCAGAACGTGGAAGGACATGCCGTCGAGCGCCGCCTGTGACCCGAAGGACAGCCGCGCGTCGGTGAGCGTCATCGCCGGCTCGGTCACGACTTCCTCCGGGGCTCCGGGCCCGCGTCACTCAAATCACGGCTCCCGGGCGATCCGAAGACCGCGGCGCCGGGCATTCCCGGCCGAAGCAGAGCTTGCGGGTCCTCCACCGTCACCCGGACCCGGAACACGAGCCGCGCCCGCTGCTCCTCCGTCTGGACGTTCTTCGGCGTGAACTCGGCCTCCGCAGAGACGTGGGTCACTGTCGCGCGGAGAACTCGACCCGGAAACGCGTCGACCTGGACCTCTGCTGCCGTGCCAAGGCGTGCCTCGGCGAGGCGAGGCTCGGGCACGTAAACGTCCATGTAGGGACGGGCAAGGTCACCGATGACCAGGAGCGGAGCCGCCGGTCGCACCACTTCCCCGGGCTCCACCAGACGGTGGATCACCGTCCCGGCCAGGGGCGCCAGGAGGATCCGGTCGTTCAGCTGGTCCTCGATCACCGCCAGCGCCGCGCCGGCCTCGTCCCGCGCTGCCGCTGCCTCCTCCAGCTCCTCGGTGCGCGCCCCCTTGACGATCTTCTGGAGCTCGGCGCTTCGCGTCTCCACCTCGGTGGTGGCCAGGTCAAACGCGGTACGCGCCGCCTCATGGGCCGACGGAGAGATGGCGTTGCTGGCGCGGAGCATGTCCGCCCGGTCGCGGTCGTGGCGCGCCTGTTCCGCGCGCAACCGGGCCGCAGCCATCGCCTTCTGCGCGGCGACGACGTCCTCTCGCCGTGCACCGTGACGGAGCAGCCGTTCCCGGGCGAGGGCCTGGGCCAGCGCGGCGCGCGCCTGATCACGCCTGGCCTCGAGCTCGTGCAGATCGAGCTCCAGGAGCGGCTGCCCGGGGACCACGGCGTCGTTCTCGTCGACGAGGACTCGCAGCACCCGGCCGGGGACGCGCGACGATACCCGCACCTGTCGGGCCTCGATGCTCCCGTAGGCCCGGAGCGATGTCGGCTCGCCGGATCCTCTGCAAGACACCAGAGGGAGCGCGAGCATGAGCGCGAGCGCGGAGTGACGGGGGACTGTCTGCACCACGCCTCCTCCGACGACCGGGTGCATTCCGCAAGCCAACCAGCGGTGAAGGACATCCCGCTGGCCCTGTGCACTGCTAGGTGCGAGGACGAGTCACCACAGCTCCCAGGAAAGATCCGTCGTTGAGCCAGTCGGCGCAGAGACCTCGGCCAGCGTTTCAGCCACCTGTTCTGCACTCTTCTCGACCTCGTGCCGGTACACGCCGGCCCCGCGCGCCAGGTCGTCGATGGACAGCAGTCCCACCAGGGCGTTGGAATCATTGACCACAGGCAGGCGCCGGACTCTTCTGGTCCGCATGAGCCGTTCCGCTGTCTCGATCGGGTCGTTCGGGTGGACCGTCTCGGCCGGTCGGGACATCACCTCGCTAACCGGGATCTCCCAGAGTGGCTTGCCGGCGAAGCGGCCGGCCATGCAGATGTCGCGATCGGTGATAATCCCGTCCACCCGACCACTCGACTCAACGATGATGCACCCCACGTCGTGCTCCCACATCAGTCGAGCCGCGCGATCGAGGGTGTCGCTCACCGAGCACGTGCGCACCGGTTGGGACATGAGCTGTTCGACCTTCATGGATAACTCCTTGCCGGGCATGAGCCCGAGTCCTTGCGGCTCAGGGTCGAATCCGGATCTCGTCGCGCACCTCGGAAATTCCTTCCGCCGCCCAGGCAGCGAGCTCTGCGTCTTCCCGCTCCGCCCAGGAGTGAACCTCACCGCGTAGGGTGACCGTTCGGCCCTCCACGTCGACGATGATTTGCCGGGCATCACGGACTGCCCTGCGCTGAAGCGCCGATTCGATCTTTGACCGGACCTCCTTTGCGGTGAGGTTCGGCTTGATCGTGATCTGATTGCTGACCCCGAGGACACCGGTCAGCTTCCGTACGTTCTCCTCGGCCGCCTTCCTCTGGAAATACCAGTTCACCTCACCCTTGAGCGTCACGAACCCGTTCTGTACCTCCAACGTGAGACGCTTTTCTGGGACCTGCACGTCCCAGGCAAACGCCTTCAGCGCTGCCTCGGCGATCTCCGAGTCCGAGCGCCGACTCTCTCCGGGCAGCTTCACGGTCAGATCCTTGGCCAGCGCACGCACGCCGGCGACGCGCTCTGCCGCCCTCTCGGCCGCCAACCTGCTGGTGTAGTCAGGAACCGTCCCGAAGAGGGTGACGATCCCGTTCTTGACCGCGACCCCGATGTCGGTGGCGACGACAGTCGGCTCGAACGAGAGCTCCTCTTGCACTGCCTTCTGCAGGTCTGCATCGGTTCTCATGTCGGTGTCCCTTTCTCGGTCAGCGTTTCGCCAACTCTGCAGAGCATCACCCATGCCAGAGAGCTGGCTCGTCCGTGATGACGGCTCCCGCAAGGCTTGCGCGTTCGAGCGGAAGGGACGGGGTTTCAGCAGCGCGTGACTTGCCCGCCACCGGCGCTGGATGAGGCCCGGACGCGGCACGGCCTTCGCACCCCGGGAGACCCAACGCCACTCCTCCTGGAGAGAGTCTTGGTCTGGTCCCCGGTTGCAGTCTCGATGCTTCTCTCGATTGCCGCAGAGGCATCGGAGGCCTGGCTCGACGTGGAGCGTGCATACATTCGGCAGTCGCCGAATGCGACCAGCCCGGTCATCGGGCTGCTGGAACGGGGAGATCGGGTGCAGGTGGCCGAGGAGAGCGGGGCACCCGAGGGCTGGACTCTGCTTCACCCCTTCGGGGCGGTGCGAAGCCGATACTTGGCGGCGGTCCCGCCGGAGGGCACCGGGGCGCCCTTCGACTATCTCTACGGGCGCGTCATTGCCCGCTCGGCGGAGGTTCGCTCCAGCGCGTCGAGCGAGGCCAGGGTCGTCGGCCACCATGCCCGGGGACATGTCCTCGCCTTCAAACCTCCCACGGCCGGTCCGGGCGAATGGCTGGAACGCCCGGATGGGACCTTCCTTGCTCGAGCGGATGTGAAGTTCCTTGTCGGAAGCGCGCTCGAGGGAGTCTCCGAGCCGCCCCCGGAGCTGGCGTGGGTGCTGCGCCGAGTCCGGGTGCATGCGCCAGACGATCCGAAGGGAGCCACGGCGGTGCTGGAGCGCTACACGGCGCTCGAGGTGTTCTCCGTCGGCTCCAAGGTCCAGACGTCTCGCGGAACCGTCCCCCGAGACGCGATTCGCCTTTCCCATGCGCATCCGCGACCTGCCGGCATCGGCCCACAGGAACGCTGGGTGCACGTGGACACGCTCGAGCAGGTGCTCACCGCGTATGAGGGTGACCACCTCGTCTTCGCGACGCTGGTCTCCACCGGGAAGCGCGGCTGGGAAACGCCGACCGGGCTCTTCCGGGTCTGGCTGAAGCTCCGGCACGGGGAGATGCGCGGCCGCCGAGCCGCCTACTTGGTGGAAGAGGTTCCCCACTCCCTCTTCTTCGGTGAAGACACCGCGCTCCATGGAGCCAACTGGCACGATCGCTTCGGGACCGCCGTCTCTCACGGCTGCATCAATCTCTCGCCCGCGGATGCTGCCTGGCTCTTCCGCTGGGCACCGCCCGAGTTGCCCGAAGGCTGGCACGGGATTCTGCCTGGGTCCGCAGGGCTCCAGGCACTGTGGGTCTCCATCGAGCATGGAGACGCCCACCAGGCGGCCGCCGCGAGAGCGACCGCGAGGAGCGCTCGGAACGCCCTCCCTGCGGAGTGCTCCGGGCTGACTGAGAACGGAGCCGGAACTGCGGGATGACGACTGCTGAACAGGGAGGGGGCGCCGGGAGACCCGGATTGCGCCTCGCTTCCCTCGCAGCTACTCGGGGAGCGGCGCCTTTTCCTCGTCCTTCTTGGAGCGGACTTCGGTCATGGTCCCCTCGGCCAGCAGGAGGACGCCGGCGGTGGAGACCGCGTTCTCGAGCGCGACCCGGAGTACCTTGGTGGCGTCGATGACCCCGGCCTCGGTGAGGTCGACGTACGTTCCTCGGGAGGCATCCAGTCCGAAGCTCCCCGTCCCGCTGCGCATCCGATCCACCACCACGCCTGGATCCATCCCGGAGTTCTGGGCAATCTGCCGGGTGATGATCTCCAGCGCCGTTCCGAGGATCCGCACTGCGGTACGCCGGTCTCCTTCTAGCTTCGGCTCCTCCTTCGAGAGGATCTCGCGGGCTCGGAGGAACGCCAGCCCTGCGCCAGGGACGATCCCCTCCGCGACCGCGGCGCGGGTGGAGTTGATCGCGTCATCGACGGCGTCCTTCCGACTCTTGAGCTCGGTCTCGGAGGCTGCGCCCACCCGGATGACCGCCACTCCGCCAGAGAGATTCCCCAGCCACTCCTGCAGCTTATCCTTGTCATAGTCGGAGGTGGTGCGCTTGATCTCCTGGCGAAGCTGCTCCAGGCGGGCCTGAATCGCTGACTTGTCCCCGGCCCCGCCCACCAGGGTGGTGTGCTCCCGGTCGATCACCACGCGCTGGACTCGCCCGAGCATGGAGAGGTTAACCGTCTCCAGCTTGACGCCCAGCTCCTCAGCGAGCACCTGGCCGCCGGTAAGGGTGGCCATGTCCTCGAGCATCGCCTTTCGTCGGTCGCCGAAGCCGGGGGCCTTCACCGCGGCGCAGTGCAGCGTTCCGCGGACCTTGTTCACCACCAGCGTGGCCAGCGCCTCGCCGTCCACGTCCTCGGCCACGACCAGCAGGGAGCGACCGGTCTTCACCACCTGCTCCAGGACCGGGACCAGCCCTTCGAGGGTGGAGATCCGCTTGCCGTAGAGGAGCACCATCGCGTCCTGGAGCACGCACTCCATCCGCTCGGCATCGGTCACGAAGTAGGGCGAGAGGTAGCCCTGGTCGAACTGCATCCCCTCTACTACCTCGAGTGCGGTCTCGGTCCCCTTCGCCTCCTCGACCGAGATCACGCCCTCCCCGCCCACCTTCTCGATGGCGTCGGCGACCAGGTTCCCGATGGTCGTGTCGCCATGCGCGGAGATGGCGGCGACCTGCGCCTTCTCCTTCCGGCTCTGGACCGGGCGTGACACACCCTTCAGCCCAGCCACTACCAGGGCCAGCCCGTGCTCGAGGCCACGCTTGAGCTCGATGGCGCTCGCTCCGGCGACCACGTTGCGCCAGCCTTCGGTGACCAGGGCATGAGTGAGGAGGGTGGCGGTGGTCGTTCCGTCGCCGACCGCCGCCTGGGTGCGCTCGGCTGGCTCCCGTCCCATCTGTACCCACAGGTTCTACTCCGGGTCCTCGAGCTCGAACTCCTTGGCGATGGTCACCCCGTCATCGCTCACCAGCGGCCGCCCCCACTTTCGCTCGATGAGGATGGCCTTGGCCGTCGGTCCGAGGGTGACCCGGACCGCGTCGGCGAGCTGGGAGACGCCGCGGAGGACTTTCTCCTGGGCAGTGGTCCGGAAGAGGAGATGTTTCGCCGTCATGGTTCACACCTGGTCAGGCTCCGGTAGCGACCGGGAGGGCCCTGCAATCCTTGCATCGGACACCCCTCCCTTCCGCAGACTCTGCGGCCGCTGGACTCGCGGGAGCTCCACCTGTGACACTGCACGCGGGAGGCCAACGCGTGGCGTAAGCAGTGCAGTCGTTTCACGACCGGGAAAGGAGTCCGCCATGCGCGTCGAGGAGATCATGAGCAAGCAGCTGGAGACATGCCGGCCGGAGGATTCGCTGGAGCGGGCTGTACAGAAGATGTGGGAGCACGACATCGGCAGCCTTCCGGTGCTGGCGGCGGACGGTCGGGCGATCTCGATGATCACCGATCGGGACATCGTGATGTCCGCGTACATCCACGGGATGGCCCTCAGGGAGATCAAGGTCTCGGAGGCCATGTCCAAGCGGCTCGTGACGGTCCAACCCTCGGATGACCTGCACCTGGTCGAGGAGCGAATGAGAGTCGAGCAGGTCCGCCGGATTCCGGTGGTCGACAGCAAGGGAGCCCTGAAGGGAATCGTCACCGTGAACGACCTCGCGCATCACCTGCGGAGCAGGACCGCCAGCGGAGTTACACCGGAGGAGGTGGCGGGGACCGTTGCGGCGATCACCACACCGCGGCCGAGCGCTCCAGCACCTCGCCCGAGCGCGTGAGGTTGGGAGCCGCTCCTCGCCGAGGACCGGGCCCAGCTCATCCGGGTGCGGCTGAATGACAAGGAGGATCACCATGCAAGCGCAGAAGTGTGAGGTGTGCAGGAACGACTACGACAAAGCCTTCCAGGTCGTCATCGATGGTAAGACTCACACCTTCGATTCGTTCGAGTGCGCCATCGAAGCGCTGGCTCCCCGGTGCGCCCACTGCCATGTCCGGATCCTCGGCCACGGGATGGAGAAGGGCACCCAGATGTTCTGCTCAGCCCATTGCGCTTCGGCCGAGGGGATCCGCGAGATGCGCGACCGGGTCTGACACGGGGACGAATACGTTGTCTGAACTCCGTCAGAAGGCGTCGCGGCGGATGGCGGAGGCCACGATCGGAGCCAGCGGGACGGCGATCTCCGGAAAGGGGACCTCCCTGGGCGGTACGGAATCCGAGTGGATGAGGCACCCGATTCCGGCTCCTCGGAGACGATCGACGGCATCGCCCACGAGCAAGGAATGCGTTGCCAGAACCGTGAAACTCGGTTCGCACTGGGCCTGACGTAGCGCCCGGGTCGCCGCCTCGATCGTCCCGCCGGTCGAGATGATGTCGTCGACGATGAGAACGGCGCGACCTCGCACGTCTCCGAGGATCCGATGGACCACCACGCCTCGTTCGCCTCGGGTCTTGTGAACGATGGCCAACGGCCTCTCGAGGAGCCTTGCCACGCGCTCCGCCCGCTTCGCCCCTCCGAGGTCCGGCGAGACCACGACCGAGGCCGGGGGCAACGACGCGCGCACCGACTCGGCCAGGTCGGTCACCACGCTCAGGTGCTGCAGCGGTGCTCGGAACCAGCCAAGGGCAGCGTCGGAATGAAGGTCCACGGCGACGATCCGGTCGAAGCCCCCTGTGGAGACGAGCCCCGCCAGCACCTCGCCACCGAGCGCCTCGCCGTCTCGGGTACGCCGATCCTGCCGCGCATAGGCAAAGTACGGGAGCAACAACGTCAGACTGCTGGCGCGTGCGCGACGACAGGCGTCGGCGAGCAGGCTCAGCTCGATGAGCCGCTCCCCCGCTGGCGAAGTGAGGGACTGGACCAGGATCACCTCGTGTCCAGCCACCCGCTCGGGCAAGACGACGTGCAGCTCCCCGTCAGGGAAGCGTTCGACCGTCGCCTGGCAGACGGGCTCGCCGAGCTCCCGGGCGAGTGCTGAACCCATCTGGCCCATTTCTGGCCCACAGACGACGGTCTTCCTCATCCGCCCTCCTTCGAGTCGTGGCGCGGCGACGTGGCGTTTGCCGACGGTCGGCCCGAGTCGGCCCTTCCGGTCGGTCGCGATCCTGGATGTCTCAGCGCCCCGCACCACGGGGACGCTGCGGGAGCCGCAGGGTGCGCCAGCGACCTTGCTCAGGCCTTCGCTGCCTTCTCCGCCTTGATCTCAACCTTCTTCGTCTTGGTCTCCGGATTCTTGGGAACACCGATGGTCAAGACGCCTGCCTTCAGATCCGCGTGGATGTGCTCCGGGTTGCTTCCCTCGGGCAGCGTGAAAGAACGGGTGAAGCTGCCGTAGCTGCGCTCGCAGGCGTAGTAGGTCTCGCCGCTTTCCTCCTTTGCCTCCTCGCGCTTCCCGCTCACCGCG
>RPRB01000193.1 GCA_003818285.1 Myxococcaceae bacterium | reverse complement strand
CGGCTTCTCGATGAAGTCGTAGGCCCCCTCCCGGATGGCGGCCACGGCGGCGTCGATCGTGGCGCGGCCGGTGAGGAAGATGACCGGGCAGTCCGGCAGGTCGTCCTTCAGCGCGCGCAGGAGCCACAGTCCGTCGGTCTCGGGCATCGCCAGGTCGGAGAGCACCACGTCGGGCCGGAACTCCGCCGCCTTCTTCAGGGCCTCGGTTCCGTCGCCGGCGGTCTCCACCTTGTGGCCCCAGAGCGCCAGCATCTCCGCCAGGGCCTGGGCGGTGCTGGTTTCATCGTCGACGGCCAGGATGCGTGCGCTGCTCACGGTGATTCGGATCCCCTGTCGTGGCTGTTCAGGCCGGCCCCTGGCCGGCACGGAAAGAGAGCCGCAGCTGCGACCCTCGAACGTGGAGCTCGGCGCCGGATTCCCTCGCCGCCGCCGCGAGGGCCTGCTCGACCTCGGTCTCGTCTCCCTCCTCCCGCCCTCCGTCCTGCACGTGCAGCACCACCCGGGTGCCCTCGTCGCGCACCGCGACCCGCACCGGCCCCTCCTCGGGCGTGCGCTCGATGGCCCGGAGCACCGGGACGAGCACCAGGAACCCGAGCGCCGACGGATCCATCGCCTCCACCGCCGCCAGACCCTCGGGCACGTCGACGGCCACCCTGACCCGCGCCCGGCGGCTGGCATGCCCGAGGATGGCGATCACCTCCCTCACCACCGCGGACAGCGAGAGCACTGCCGGAGCGCCGGGCGCCGGGGCAAGGAAGCGAGCGAAGTCGCCGAGCATCGTGTTCACCCGGCGGATCTGTTCCCGCATTGCCTGGAGGTTCTTCGCCTGTGCGGAAGGCACCTCCCCTCCGCCGGAGCGGGAGAGCTTCTCGTGGAGGATCTCCACATTGATCGCCAGCGCGTTCAGCGGGTTCCGGACGTCGTGGACCAGGCTGTCCATCAACCGGACCGCGGCGGACCAGCGGACGGAGCGAATGAGCGCCGAGGCGCCGGAGTCGGACGAAGGAGCGACGGAGGGACGTGCGTTCGGGGACACGCGGGCGACAGGTAGGGGTCTCAGCAGGGGTGCGTCAACGCCGAACCGGTAACTTTTGCCGGTCGGGAGACACCAGGACCCATCCAGGGGGGCGCTCGTGTTGGCGGTTGGACGGTCGCCCCCCCGCCCGATACAGGGAGAGCGTTTCGGGGACGTCAGCCCGTCCGGGACGACCCCTGCTCGTCCGCCCCGAGGCCCACCAGCTCCAGCTTCAGCTGGGCCGCGACCTCGAAGATGCGCGGGTCCCGGTAGAACTCGCCGTACACGATCCGCACACACCCCGCGTTGGCGACCAGCTTGAAGCACGGCCAGCAGGGGCTGGCGGTGGTGTAGAGCGTCGCCCCGTCGATGCGGACGCCGTTCTTGGCCGCCTGCAGGAGGGCGTTGGCCTCGGCGTGCACGGTTGCCACGCAGTGGCCGTTCTCCATCAGGTGCCCCACCTCGTCGCAGTGGGGCATCCCCCGGATGCTGCCGTTGTAACCGCTGGAGAGGATGGTGCGGTCGCGCACCAGCACCGCGCCCACGTGCTTGCGGTCACAGGTCGCGCGGGTGGCGACCTGCCGAGCGATGTCCATGAAGTACTGATCCCATGAGCTCCTGGCCATGGAGGAGGACTTAACCATCCCCCGCCGACGCCGGGGAATTCGCTTCAGCTGCCGTAGCGCTTCCGGACCAGGAAGAGGATGGCCTCCTTGGCGCAGACCTCGCAGTACCCGTGGCGCTCACGCATCGCGGCAAGCGTCTGGTTCACCTGCTCGAGCTCCCGGCTGCTGAGGCTGCTCCGCTCATCGGAGAGTGCCTTGAGCACGTTCTCCGCGCCGCGGCTCAGCGCCCGCTTGCGCTCCTCGAAGAAGTGCGCCCGGAGCCGCCGGAACAGGTCGGGGAAGATGCGGGCGTAATCCATCGCGCCCTCCGGGTTCTCCAGCCGGTGCGCGCCGATCTGCCCGATGAACCCCCTGCGGAACTCGCCCGGGTCGTCGCCCCGCGGCATGACGATGCCCTCCATCTCCGCCATGCGCTTCTCGTCCGGGCGCTCCATCTCCCCGGTGTGCCGGTTGCGCATCTTCTCGTTCTTCACCCAGTGCCGCACGTGCTGCACGTAGGTCTCGAAGAGCGAGGTGTACTGCTCGTCCGAGACCAGCCGCATCGACTCGCGCACCTCGGCGTCCACGGACTCGAGGTACTGCTGCTCCACGGTACGGACGAACTCCTCGTGGTCGTGGTAGCCGTCCACCACCTCCTCCTGGAGGAACTCGTAGACGCTCTTGTCCTTCGTGAGCGCGGTCAGCTCCTCCAGGACGGCCAGCGGGCTCAGGCAGGGACGGTCCGGGTTCTGGGCCGCGTTGAACAGCGCGGTCTTGATCTCCCGCGCCGAGGCGCCGGTGCGCCCCTCGTAGTTCGGATAGGAGTCCGACTCCTGGTAGAGCGCCGGGAGCCACTTCTTCAGCTCACGGGCCTGGGCGAGGCTGAGGCGGTCGGGGGCGGTCCCGTCCTCGTAGAGCCACATCTTCTCCAGCGGCGTCAGCCCCTCGAGGACTTCCCGCACGTCGGCGGGGTAGCGTTCCCGGACCGGCTTCTTCAGCCGCGTGAGCACCGCCCACTGCGCGGCGACCTCGGTGGCGTGGGGGGCCACATGCTTGCCCACAGTCCGGGTGGTGACCTGCGCGTCGTAGATCTCCTTCTCCGACTTCCACCGGCGGAGGTACGGGACGCGCACCAGCTCGATGCGGCCCTTGAAGCTGGCGAAGTCGGGGAGCTCCTTGAAGGCCGCGAGGTGCTTCTCGTTGCTGGAGGCGACCAGCACCTCGTCGAGCTGGAGCACGAAGTGCTCCATCGGCACCTCGCCGGTCTCGCTGAAGCCGAGCAGGTACTTGAACGCCTCCAGCGGCCGCTTGAGGAGATCGGCGTACTCCATGATGCCGCGGTTGGCGTTCACCAGCGGGCCGTGCGGCTCGAAGAGCACCAGGTTCTGGAGAGCGGCCGGAAGGTTGGCCTGGCTCCGATCCGCGGATACCTGATGGTAGGCGGCGTCCACGCTGAGGTGCGGCTCCACCGTGACCGCGCCCACCAGGTAGCGCCGGGAGAGGTAGAAGCGACGCACCTGCACGTGGCGCAGCACCCGGAGCCAGTCGCCGTTGGATGCAGCGAGCAGCGCGTTGTAGATGCGCCGGCACTTGTGACAGAGCTCGCCATCGACGATCCAGTCGGCGAGGACCGCCTCCCCGTCTCCGGTGCGCGTGGGGACCTTGAGTGCCCGCTCGAGCAGCTTCTGCCGCTCGATCCGGGGCATGGCGAACAGGGGGTGGTCGCGCATCTCGCACTGCACCCGCACCTCCACGCTCTCCTCGTCGAGGTGCGCAAAGGTGGTCAGCTCGCCGCCGCCGGTGCGGTCCCCGAAGCCGATGCTCCCCTTGACCAGCTTCTCCGAGGGGAAGATCCACGCGATCTCGTAGAGCGCGCCCTGGGGCTCGCGCGAGTAGAACTCCATCCCGCGCTTCAGGGCGTCCACGATGGTGGACTTGGCCGACCCGTTGGGTCCGTGGAGAAGGAAGAGCTTGTTCACCGCCCCGGCGCGGACGAAGTTGCCCAGGAGCCGGTAGAGCGCGTTCTGGACCTCCTCCTGCCCCGCCACTCGCCCCATCCGCTCGCCGTCGGTGAGGTCGTAGAGCTTGAAGCGCCGCATCGGCCCCGCCGGATGGTGCTGGACCGGCGCGGTGCCGAAATGGTCGAGCACGTCGTGGAGATACTGGGCGGAGTTGCGGACCTGGGCGTGCGGGCCCTGGAGGAACAGCTCGAGGTATTCCTCGAAGGAGAGAATGCTGCGGTCCTGGAGGAAGTCGCGGCTCACCACCGCGCCCACCTCCTTGAGGAAGTCCTTCGCGCTCACGGTCGGCTGCTCCTCACACGCCTCGCCGGTTCCACTCCGGCCCACATCGGCGCCCCGCAGTCTCGCTCCTCCGCCGACCGGCGCGCCACTGGTGCCCCGCACGGCAGCCTGGCTTGCTAACGTACGGCGCCCACGCGCATGCAGAAGCCGCCCATCATCGGCATCGACCTCGGCACGACCAACTCCTGCGCCGCCATCGTCACCGCGGACGGCTCGGTCAAGCTCATCCCCTACAAGGGTGGCGACTACACCGTCCCCTCGGTGTTCGCCATCGACGAGAAGGGGAACGAGCTCATCGGCCACGAGGCCAAGCGCCAGTGGCAGCTCAATCCAAAGAACACCGTCTACGGCAGCAAGCGCCTCGTGGGCCGCAGCTGGTCGAGCGAGATCGTCGAGACGATGCGCAAGACCGTCGGCTACGAGGTCCGCCCCGGCGACAGGAACGACGTGGTCATCGACGTCGCCCGCCGCGAGTTCCACCTCCAGGAGATCGCCGCGCGCATCCTGAACAAGATTCGCGACGTGGCGTCCAACTACCTCCGGGTGCCGATCACCCGTGCGGTGGTGACGGTTCCGGCCTACTTCAACGACCGGCAGCGCCAGGCGGTGAAGGACGCCGGCAAGCTGGTCGGCATCGAGGTGGTGCGGATCATCAACGAGCCCACCGCGGCCGCGCTGGCCTACGGCATCGGCAAGAAGCTGCACGAGACGACGCTGGTCTACGACCTGGGCGGCGGCACCTTCGACGTGAGCATCATCGAGATCCGCGATCGGGTCTTCGAGGTGAAGGCCACCGGGGGCGACATCTTCCTCGGCGGCCTGGACTTCGACAACACGATGATCCACCACGTGCTGACCGAGTTCGCGGCCAAGACCGGCATCGACCTGTCCCAGGATCCGGTGGCGATGCAGCGGATCAAGGACCTGGCCGAGCGGACCAAGTGCGACCTCAGCACCCGGGAGACCTCGCCGTTCAACATCCCCTTCATCACCATGACCGCGCAGGGACAGCCTCTCAACATCGAGATGGCCTTCACCCGGAAGAAGCTGGAGGAGCTCACCCAGCACCTGGTGGACCGGACGCTCCAGATGGTGGCCCGGGTGCTGGTGGACGCCGGGGTGAGCACCAAGCAGATCGACGAGGTGATGCTCGTCGGCGGCCAGACCCGGATGCCCATCATCCAGGAGCGGCTGACCAAGTTCTTCGGCAAGCCGCCCTCCAAGGGCGTGCACCCCGACGAGGCGGTGGCCATCGGCGCGGCGCTCTACGCCCACTCGCTGGAGGACGACACCAACCTCCGGCTCCAGCTGCTGGACGTCATCCCCATGGCCATCGGGCTGGAGCGGGCGGGAGGGGACTTCCACGTCGTCTTCCCGCGCAATGCGGCGATCCCCAACGCCAAGCAGATCCAGGCCACGACGAGCTTCGACGGCCAGACCGAGCTGGCGATGCGCATCTACCAGGGGGACAACGAGGCGGCGAAGAAGAACGAGCTGCTCGGGGAGTTCGTCTTCTCCGGCATCAACGCTGGCAAGGCAGGCGAGGCCCAGGTCGAGGTGACGTTCGACGTGAACGTCGAGGGCATCCTCACCATGAGCGCGCTCGACCCCGCCACCGGACGGAAGATGAAGACCACCGTCCGGGTGACCCAGAGCTGAACCGCCCGGGCTAGGCGGTCTTCTTCTCCTTCTCCAGCACCAGCTGCGGCGGCTCGTGCTTGGTCACCACTTCCTGGGTGATCTTGCACTCCCGCACGCCCTCCCGGTACGGGACGTCGTACATGATGTCCAGCATCGCGTCCTCCATGATGGCGCGGAGGCCGCGGGCGCCGGAGCTGCGGCGCATCGCCTCGCGGGCGATGGCGCGGAGCGCTTCCTTGGTGAAGGAGAGCTTCACCTTCTCGATCTCGAAGAGCTTCTGGTACTGCTTCACCAGCGCGTTCTTCGGCTGGGTGAGGATGGTGACCAGGTCGTCCTCGCGGAGGTCGTTGAGGGTGGCCACCACCGGGAGCCGCCCGACGAACTCGGGGATCATCCCGAACTTCATGAGATCCTCGGGCTCCACCAGCTTGAGGAGCTCGCCCACGGTGCGCTCGTCCTTGTGGACGATCTTCGCCCCGAACCCGAGGCCCTTCTCCCCCACCCGGCGGCGGATGATCGAGTCGATGCCGTGGAAGGCACCGCCGCAGATGAAGAGGATGTTCGAGGTGTCGACCTGGACGTACTCCTGCTGGTTGTACTTCTTGCCCCCCCGCGGGGTGACGTTGGCCCGGGTGCCCTCGATGATCTTCAGCAAGGCCTGCTGCACGCCCTCGCCGCCCACGTCGCGGGTGACGCTGGGGGTATCTCCCTTGCGGGCGATCTTGTCGATCTCGTCGATGTAGACGATGCCCCGGGCCGCCTTCTCCACGTCGTAGTCGGCGTTGTGGAGGAGGTTCTGGATGATGTTCTCCACGTCCTCACCCACGTAGCCGGCCTCGGTGAGGCTGGTGGCGTCGGCGATGGTGAACGGGACGTTGAGGAACCGGGCCAGGCTCTGGGCGAGGAGGGTCTTGCCGCTGCCGGTGGGACCGATGAGCAGGATGTTGCTCTTGCTGAGCTCGACGTCCTCGTGCCCGGCGGCCTTCACCCCGGGCCGGGGTCGGCTCGGCGGCTTCTTCTGGTAGATGCGCTTGTAGTGGTTGTAGACCGCGACCGCGAGGACCTTCTTCGCGTGGTCCTGGCCGATGACGTAGTCGTCGAGGAACGACTTGATCTCGGTGGGGGTGGGCAGGGAGACCTGGGGCTTGCCCTCTTCCCGGTCATGCTCCTCGGCGATGATGTCGTTGCAGAGCTTGATGCACTCGTCGCAGATGTAGACCGTCGGTCCGGCGATGAGCTTGCGCACCTCGCGCTGGGACTTCCCGCAGAACGAGCAGCTCAGGTTGACGGTGTGCTCCTTCTTCACCCTTTCCGACCTCCAGGGCAGCGGCCCTGACCGACAACCAAAGACTCCAGCACAGACCCCGAGGCCCGCGCCACCCTCGACGCTGCCGCGAGAGTGGGCCCCTTGTCCAATATTAGTCCCGAGTTCCGGGCACGGCAGACGGGCGATCCCTAACGTCCTCGCCCGGACTGCTCTGCGAGTCGTCGGCCTCGAGCGGATCAGTTCGCGACGCGCTCGACGGCCAGGGACTCCACCGCGGCGGCGAGGTCGTCGGCCTGGGTCCTGACCGACGTCGGCACGCCTCGGCAGACCCGGAGATCCTCCGCGAGCCTGCGGGCTGTGCGTGCGAGCTGACCCAGGCGCACCTCGGTCGGGGCAGGCTCGGGAGCCGGGCGGGGGAAACGCTCGCTCAGCTCTCGGCGCACCGCGGCGACGGGCCGGTCCGGATCCCAGATGGAGTCCCGGATGCTCCGATATTCCTCGGCGTCGAGGGCGCCGCGCTCTTCGGCCTCGGCGAGCACCTCGACCACCTCGAAGGCCGGAGCCGGCCGGGCATCGGGCGCCTCCGGTTTCCAGTGCCGCTCGTGCCGGTCGAGGAAGCTCCAGGAGCGGGTCAGCTTCAACGCGGTGGCCTTGCGGATGCGGAGCTCGCGCGTGCAGTAGGCCTCGAAGCTCGGGAATCCCCAGCTTTCCCACAGTCCCTCGTCCCGCACGCGGGTGAGCACGCGGGCCAGTCCCGTCCAGGAGGCCTTGAAGGCCCGCGCGGCGCGCAGCACCTCCTCGCGGAAGGCATCCCCGCTCTCCGCCACCGGCGCCCGGGGCATCAGCCGGTTCCCTTGCCGATGGTGAACGACAGGCCCACCGTGGCCTGCTGCCCCTCGTACGGGCGGAAGGGCCAGCGCTGCAGCTCCTTCATGAGGCACTCTTGAAGAGCGCCCTCGGCGAAGCGCGGGTGGTCTACCCACAGTTTCTTCACCTGCCCGTCGTTGCCGATGACAAACTCGATGGGAATGCGCTCGGTGAGCCCCGGCGAGCGCTTCGCCTCCTCGGCGAAGCAGGGGTACAGCGCCCGCTGACGCTGGGCGATCACCGTCTGGATGGAGCCGCGGTCGAACTTGGCCTCGATGCTCACATCGTCGGGGTCGTTCTCCGGAGCGCCGGACCCCGGCCGCGTGCCGAGGCCGGCCGCGCGGGTGCCGCCGGCCGCGGGCCGCCGCCCGCCCTTGTCCAGCGGGTAGTCGAGCATCTCGTCCTGCTGCTTCCGCGCCTTGGCCAGCCGGATGACCGGAGGCTCCACCGCGATGGCCGCCTCCGCGGTGCGGGTGTCGAAGGTGCCGTGCACCGCCATGTACCGGGCCACCGCGCCCGCGGCGCCGGCCACCACCACGACGATACCGGCCAGGATGGTCAACCGGAGGTTGCGCTGCCGGCGCGCCCGATCGTGTACCCGACGCTCGAGCGCATCGACTCGCCACTTGGCCTCTGCCTTGGCGAGGTGGACCCGCAGTGCCTCCACGTGGGTGACGCGCTCGAAGTCCTCGCCGACGAGGGCCACCTCGGTCTGACCGTTGATGTCCCCGGCGTAGAGCCTGTCCAGGAGCTGCGCGCCCCGGACCGGCCCGAGCACCAGCTCCCCCTTGCGGTACAGCCACTCTCCGCCGAGCGGGTGCTCGGCGTGATCGACGTCGCGCGAGTCCATGGCGTGGGAGAGGGCTAGTCTACCCTGCTCAGGGACACGTGAGGCGACGTCGTCTGGCGCTGTGGGTGTGGTACCGGGGCGACCGGTTCCAGGGCTGGCAGTCCCAGCGGACCGGGCGCTCGGTGCAGGAGACCCTCGTGGCGGCACTGGCGACCCACGGTGTCTCGGGCGCTCCCATGGCCGCGGGTCGCACCGACCGCGGCGTCCACGCCCGCTGCCAGCCGGTGAGCCTGCGCGTTCCTCGGCCGCTCGCTCCGGAGGCGCTCGCCGACCTCGGTGGCGAGGAGTG
>RPRB01000192.1 GCA_003818285.1 Myxococcaceae bacterium | reverse complement strand
CGTTGTCACGGCCCGGCCGTCGTCGCGGAGCACCTCGGCCAGTGCCTCTCGGATGTCACGGTCATCATCGACGACAAGGAGGGCCCGCTCGGGTGTCTTCATGCGCCCCAGGCAGGAACCTCAGCGAGACTCGCTGCGCAAGGCACGAGGTGTGTGGCTGCATCTCACGGCGCTTCTGCGTGTCCCGCAAGCCATGTGAGCATCCTGGGGAGGAGTTGTGGAATGTCTGGAACACTGCCGGAGCGCCCTCAGGCGGCGCGTGCAGCCTCTGCGCCGGCTGGTCTTCTCGAACGCCACAGACCCTGTCTGAAAGCTGGGGACAACCCCGTTTCCGCCATCCGATGCCGCTGCTCTTGCAGCAAAGCCTCGACGAGAACTCCATCGCGCAACAGCTGCGCTCCGATGCGGGACTACCGAGGGGCTCGCGCGCGGCGCGAGTTTTGCTGATGTCTCTCGATGATGGGACTCACGCCGTACGAGCTGCGGGCGAGGAACCGCCTGCTGTTGAGGCGAGCCGTGCTGGCTCGCTTGGGACGAGAGCGGAGTGAGTGCCCAGAAGTCGAGCTCGCCCGCGTCGAGGCAGCGCTGCGACGCATGGACGAGGGGCGCTATGGCATCTGTGAGCGGTGCTTCCAAGCCATTGGAGCGCAGGCTCTCCTGACGGAGCCCTCGTCCGCGCTCTGTCCAGAGTGCGCCGCTCGTCTCAAGCGCCCGAGCTGACCAACTGCCGTGCCGCGGGCGCGCCCTCACTTCAGGCGAGTCAGGGAGCCCGTCTGCCCTGCAATACGCGGATGACGAGGCGACGACGACGGGCCAGCGGCCCCGTAGGCGGCCCTAGGAGAGATGCGGTTCCCCGCGCCTGCTCGTCTTAAGAGCGCCTTCCACTCAGAGGGGAGATTCGTCTGCGTGGCGCCTGAACATGCTCCAGACACAGCGCTGTCGTGAAGACCCCACTCCGCCGCTCGAAATTGCGGCGCAGGCGGTCTCATCCAGTCGGCGCGGCAAGTACACGCACCCTGACTTGTTCTCGGCGAGTTGACGTGTCATGCCCTCCGGGAATCGAGGCAGCATGCGCAGGTACAAGTCGGTCCTCATCGTGGACGACGACGCGGACGTGCGCGAGTCAATTTCGGACGTGCTCTGCTTCGCAGGCCATCCCAACATCGTTGCGGCGGATGGCCTGGAGGCACTTGCGGCGCTCGAACGTTGCGAGACCCCGACCCTCGTTTTGCTCGACCTCTTGATGCCCAGGATGGACGGCGCGGCCTTTCTGGAGGGGCTGGGCCGCCTGGAGTCTCCCAAGAACATCCATGTCGTGTTCATCTCAGCGAGCAGGGAGCCCCGCCCGGAGTCGCCGCTCGTTATCGGCGAGCTGCCGAAGCCCTTCGACGTCGACGCACTCCTGGCCCTGCTCGCTGCGCGTCCTGGAAGCAACTGAGGCAGGAGTGGTCAGTTCTTCCGGCGCGCGCCAAGTGAGGGATTCTGGATCCACAGCCGGCCTGCGGCTCGGGTCACGCAGGCGGACGCACCCACCCGCCGTCGCGCCAGATGAATGCGATGCTCCGCGGGGAGCGCGTCCCGTACTCCTTCGCGGTCCACTCTACCTTCCCCGGTGGGAGTATCCTGGGTCGGTGACACGGGGGCAGACACCAAGGGCGTAGGGGAAGCGCGCGAGACACTCCACGCGAGCCGCGTCCCCTACCCACCAGCTGCCCCTCGGGTGTAGGGAAGGCACGATGCCTTCCCGCTTCAGGGTGTCCGCCAGGTGCTCGCCGAAGCGGCACGGGGGCACCATCGTCCACGTGGCGCCGCGCCGGAGCGGGGTCCGCTTCGTGCTGACGCTGCTGGGGACACCGTCATGACTGCGATGCTGGCACGGCGGTACCTGGTGGTGGACGACAACCAGCCGCTCGCCGAGAACCTGGCGGAGATTCTCGAGACCAGCGGCGCGGAGGTGGACGTCGAGCTTCACCCGCGCGCGGCGCTCGCCCGGCTCCAGGCCCGCCGGTACACCGCGCTGGTGACCGACATGCGGATGCCAGAGCTGGGGGGAGCCGAGCTGCTCGCCGCCGCCCGCCTTTCCGACCCTGCCCTGCCAGCCGTGGTGGTCACCGCCTTCATCGGCGACGCGGACCTGGCGCGGGTGGAGCGGATGGGTGTTCTCGCCACACTCCCCAAGCCAGTGCCGGTGCAGACGTTCCTCCAGCGGCTAGAGCAGGCCCGCAGAGGAGCGGTGGTGTGGTTCGTGTGTGGCGCCGCCGAGCGGGTCAGCCGTTTGATGGAGTTCGGGCGCGATCACGGCTGCACGCCCCTGCCCTTCTCCGCCGCCGACCCGACACCGTCCGGACGCACCCCGGTCCTCGCGGTGCTGGCCGATGCGCCGCAGGACGAGGCCGAGGCCTGGGCTCTGGCCCATCCGGAGTTGCCTCTCGTTCGTCTCCCGGCGTCGCTCGAGGCACTGGCCACCGCGCTCGAGGCCCGGCTAGAGAGGTTCGACCTGGAGGGATGAGCCAGGGCGCGGAACGTTCGGCCTCCGGCCCGCGTCGGTAGAGCACACGGGGACTTCACCGCGATGACGGAGTCGTTCCGGAAAGCGCGCGATTCCGCGAGTCAGGCCGCCCGCGACTGTCCCGTTGCATCCGCCGCGTCGCACTGAAGTCACGAGACTGTTTAGGACGAGCGCCCACTCGTTCTTGCGTGTCTCCCGACCCTCTGTTTGAACGGGCGGAGAGCAGCGACGCCCGGCGCCCCCGCAGCTGTCCTGTTATCGTCCGCACATCGTGAAGGCGGTGCTGACCGAGCGCTACGGCGCCAACGACCTCGTGCAGCTGCGCGAGATCGACCCGCCGCGCATCGGACCGAAGGACGTGCTGGTGCGCGTGCGAGCGGCGAGTATCAACCCACTAGACTCCAAAATCCGCGACGGCAAGGTGAAGACGCTGTTGCACTACTCGTTCCCGCTCGTGCTCGGCAACGACCTCTCCGGCGAAATCGTCGACATCGGATCCGAGGTCACGAGGTTCGCGAAGGGTGAAGCTGTCTACGCGCGGCTCGACAAGGAGCGCATCGGCTCGTTCGCCGAGCTGGCCGCGGTCAGCGAGGGCGCGGCGGCGCACAAGCCGTCCAACCTGAGCCACGTCGAGGCGGCGTCGCTGCCGCTGGTCGGATTGACCTGCTGGCAGGCGCTGCTCGAGCTCGGAGGACTCACGCGCGGCCAAAAGGTGCTCATCCACGGAGGCTCGGGCGGAGTCGGCACCTTCGCGCTCCAGCTCGCGCGGCACGTCGGCGCGACCGTCTACACCACCGCGAGCGCGCGCAACCACGAGCTGGTGACACGACTCGGCGCCGACGTGGCGATCGACTACCGGCAGCAGAGCTTCGAAGACGTGGCCAAAGACTGTGACGTGGTGTTCGACACGCAGGGCGGGGAGACGCTGCTGCGCTCGTTCTCTTGCGTCCGCCCAGGCGGATTGGTGGTGAGCGTCGGCGGCGTCCCTGACGCGAAGTTCGCGCGTTCGTGGGGTCTCAACCCGTTGCTCGTCCTCGCGCTCCGGCTGATGACGCGCAAGGTGACCGCTGCAGCGAAGAAGCGGGAAGCCCACTTCGAGTACCTCTTCATGCGCGCCGATGGAGAGCAGCTCGCGCAGATCACCGCGCTGGTCGAGCAAGGCGTCATCAAGCCGGTGGTCGACCGGACGTACCCGCTGGCGCAGGCGAAGGACGCGCTGGCGTACAGCGAGTCAGGGCGTGTGACGGGCAAGGTCGTGCTGGACGTGCAGTGACCGGCGATGAAGGACGATGTGACGATCGGCCACTGCCGCCACCCCCCGTCCGTTGAGTGCCGCGACTAGACGCCATTGAGAGCCGTCGGGACGTCCTTTCGGACATCAGTCTCTCAGAGCTCACCAGTCCATTCCCGCTCGGCGCCTCCCGCGCCGCCCTCCTCGGGCGAGGCGGCGCGGGAGCCGTCCACAGCGGGAGACGACAGGCATGAGCCCAGACGCAGTCGCGGCACTCAACGGAACCGATGGCGGGACGGACCGTCGCGCAACGGTCGAGGCCCTCCGGACGACGCTCCGACTCCTCGAGACGCACCCTGGCTGGAACGTCCGCCACGCCTTCGCGCGAGCCACGGACACCATTTGTGTCTGCCCCCGGTGCATTCCTCAGGTGCTGCCCCCGTCTGCGCGCGGAGCCCAGCCGTGAGACTTGCCGCCGAGTGCCTCCTCGTGGGCCTCCACGCCAACTTCCTGGGCATCGCGGATGCCAACCGCGGTGGACGGAGCATCACCAACGACGCCGAGCGCGTCGTTTCCGAGCTCCTCGCCACGACGCAGCTCCTTCCCCACCAGCGGCTGCTCTACCGCGACACCCTCGGCCGCTGGGACGAGCTCGTCCACGACGGCCACCACTTCACCGGTTTCCGCCCCATCGGCGCCGACTCCTTCGTCGATGCCGTCCACCGGGCGAGGAGCGCTCAGGGAGCGCACCCGTGAGCAAGACTCGGAAGACGCACGTTGCCGACCGGCAGATGCCACACCTCACCCCCTGCGGACGCGCGCCAGGCGACGGCAAGGTGCTCGTCGCCGTCTCTCCGCAGGAGCCCACCTGCGCCTGGTGCCTGAGCTCCGTCCGGGGTGGCTGGGGCGCCGGCGGGCTCGTCACCCCGACATCGGAGCCGCTTTGATGAAGAAGGACCGCCGCAAACCGGAACACCGCGGGTTGGGCCAGGAAGATGACCGGGATTTCTCCCGAGGCGTCCTAAACGTCCTTGCTTGGGTCTCGAATCCTGTCTCCCCGACATAGCAAAGGGGGGCGGAGTCGTTCGGGTTTCCTCCCGGCTGCTCCAACCCCCCTTCTGCCTTCACGGCCCGAGGGCTTTTCCCAGGAAGCGGGCCACGCGCGCCCCGAGCGCGATTTGATTCTCTCGCCGGGCGACAGAGTGACCTTCGTTGGCCGCGACCATGTACTCGACGGCCACTCCATGCTCTCGCACCGCTTTGACGATTTGATCGCTCTCGGACCGCGGCACCCGCGGGTCGTTGGCGCCAGCGTAGACGAACAGTGGTACCCGGATCTTGTCCGCGTCCTTGATGGGGGAGAGCGACTCCAGCAGCGCCTGGTCCTTGTCTGGATCGCCAATCTCGGTGAGGAACAGCTCGCGGATGACGCCGCTGGTGCTCTTCATGAAGGTCAGCCAGTTGGCAATGCCGAACAAGTCCAGCCCGGCGCGCCACAGCGTCTGCTGGCGGGTCACCCCGATGAGCGTGGTGTAACCGCCGTAGCTACCCCCGGCGATCACCAGTCGAGCCTTGTCCGCCCAAGGTTGTTCGGCGACCCACCTGCCGGTGGTCTCGATGTCCTTCAGCGCCTCGAGGCGCTGGGGCCCGTCGTCGGCCATCACGAAGGCGCGGCCGTAACCCGACGAGCCGCGGACGTTCGGCTCCACCCAGGCGTAGCCAAGTGAGCAGAAGAAGCTGGCGTACGGCCACCAACGGACGGTGGACACGTTCGACGGCCCGCCGTGGTAGCTGACGATCACCGGCACCTTCTTGCCGCGGACGGCCTCGGGCGGCAGATAGAAGTCGCCTCCACTTCGGGCGAGGCACGGTAGACTCGCCCCGACGCCCGCCTGCCCAAGGAGAGATGAATGGGCGTCACGCGGTACCAAGCAGATGGACACACGTGGTGGCGAGTAGACGCGTGGGTCGTCGATCGCGACGGCCGGCACGTCCGCTTTCGACAGAAGCGCATTCCCACGAAGGAGCAGGCCTTGGCGGTCGCGGCGAAGACGAGGACGGCGTCGTTCGAGGGGAGCTTCCTCGGCCGGGCTCGTAAGTCGCGACACACCGTCGCCGAGCTCTGGAAGTCGTACGCCCCGGCAGCAGAGCGGGACAATGACTCGTGGGCGACGGACCAGGGCCGGGCAAAGCACCTGGTCCGGCACCTTGGCTCGATGCAGGCCGACCGGCTCACCCTGAAGGACGTCGACGCGTACCGGGACGCACGGCTGAAGGAGAAGACCCAGCGCGGAACGCCGCCGACTCCGGCGACGCTCGACCGTGAAACCGAGCTGCTCAAGCGGCTGCTCGGCTACGCAGTGAAGTCAGGCCAGCTCAAGGACCACCCGCTCCGGGGCGTGCAGCTTCTTCGGAAGCCGAACGTCCGACGGATGGTGCTCGACGAGAACGGGTTTCAGCGGCTCTTCGCAGCAGCGGAAGAGGCGCTTCAGCCCATCCTCCTCCTCGCCTTTGACAGCGGCATGCGCAAGGAGGAGTTGCTGGCGCTTCGCTGGGAGCAAGTGGATCTCGAGGCGAGCATCATCGCGCTCGCGCCCGAGGACACGAAGACCGACGAGCCCCGGGTCATCGTCCTCACCCAGCGAGCGAAGGAGGCGCTCCGCTCCCTCCCCTCTCGGTTCAAGAAGGGCTTCGTCTTCGTGAGCTCAAGGACGGGCACCCGGTGGGTGGACCTCAAGAAGCCGTTCGGCCGGGCCGTCGACGCAGCCGGACTCCGGGGCCTCTGGTTCCACGACCTCCGTCGGAGCTTCATCACCCGGGCGCGCAGAGTGGGCGTGCCGGAGTCAGTCGTCATGAAGATGAGCGGCCACCGCACGCGCGCGGTGTTCGAGCGGTACAACGTCGTCGACACCCAGGACCTGCGAGCGGCAGTGCGCGCGCTCGAAAATCTTGGACACTTTTAGGACACACCCCCCTATTTGGGCCCCCAGAAACACCAAAGCCCCACCGTCGTAAGTACCGGTAGGGCTTCAGCATTTCGGGAATTGCGGGGGCAGGATTTGAACCTGCGACCTTCGGGTTATGAGCTCGGGGTCGCCGATCGGGCAGACGTGCGTCGCACCTGGCATTCTTTGTCGGTCCGCGATCTTGGCGAAGCGACGAGTCCACGCCAGGACTCGTAAGTTCACGCCGGTCCCCTCACTTTTGGACGCGTTCTGGACGCGATCTTCACTTTCTGCCCTTCGGGTCTCCAACCCGATGCCGAGTCAAGGCGAAGGCGCCGGGGTTGGCGACAAAGCGGTCCCGGCACTGCTCGGAGCAGAAGTACACGGTACGCCCCGCGTGGGTGACGTGCTGTGTATCGAACCCGGCGTGGACCTGCATCCCGCACACCGGGTCCACCGCCGCGTCCTCCGCACTCGCCATGGCCGGGGCGAGCCGATGGTCCGCTTTCCATGTCTCGAGGTACCGGACCAGCGCCGTCACCTGGGCGTCGGAGAGCGTCCCACGATAGCTAGGCATCGACGGCGGGTAGGTCGCGACGATCTTGGCCTCGGGGTCGAGGATGGATTCGCGGAGGTAAGTCGAATCGGCGGTGAGCGTGCGCCCGCCAGCCAGCATCACCGTGCGTCCGGCGATGCCCGCCAGCGACGGCGCGATGGTCGGAACGTCGTGGCAGCCCGCGCACCCGGCCTGGCGGTACAGCGCTGCGCCCGTCTCGCCCCCGGCGGCCGACGCCGTGACAGCGGGACGCGAGACCTCGCCCAGCTGCGAGAGGAGCCGGCGGGCGTCGAGGACAAGCTGGGCGAACGAGTCGCCATCGGTCCCGTAGATCCCCCGGACCCTGCCCTCCCCATCGACTAGGTACAGCTCGCTCGTGTGAAGCGTGTCGTCGGGGTCCGGCCCGCGCTCGACGAAAGTCTTCATCCCCTTCGTCAGCTCGGCGAGGCTCTCCCTTGTGGTGGCGAGCAGCGTCCACCGTGGCTCGTCGGGCGCCCAGCGCGCGGCGTACGCGCGGAGCGCCTCGGGGGTGTCGCGCTGGGGGTCGACCGAGAAGCTGACGAACCGGAGCCGCGGATCCTCGATGGCGCGCTGAACCTGGACCATCTTGGCCGAGAGCACTGGGCAGACGCTCGTGCAGCTGGTGAAGATGAAGTCCGCGATCCACACCGTGCCGCGCAGCGCCTGCGGGCTGCGGAGCTGACCATCTTGATCGACCAGCCGGTACGACGGCACCGGCCAGAGCGTCGGTAGAGGCTCGTTCGCGCCTCGCGGAAGGAGGTGGACGGGCCGGGGCGGCGCCAGGGCGACCCGGCCAGCGACCGAGCCCAGAGCAACCACGGCCAAACCCGCGGCAAGGGTGGCGAGAACGAGGATGCGGGGGGCCATGGAGATGGATCCGTTCCCCATCTGAATCACCCGTCGCGGCTTTGTTTCACTTCAGGCAAAGACACCAAACGACAAACCGAACTCGAGTGCATCGATCAGGGTGAACGGATGCCAACTCCCCTCTCACTCAACGACCTCGCCGTCCTGACAGCGGCCTTCCAGAAGCCACTCGAGAAGTCGACCCTCGTCCGGAGGGCGCTGCGCGTCTTGGTGGGCGGGATGTTCGACGAGGCCGTTGCTATCGCGACCGTGGACCGCCTCGTCGGGCTCGGGGCTCTCCGGAAGGTCCAGGCATGGTACGAACCCACTCGCGAGGGACGGGTGGCGACCGGCCAGGCCTTGCAGGACCACCGCCGGGCGCTCGAGAGGATGAGCAAGCTCGGCTCGCCTCGCCTGGTCGAGGATCCTGGGCCAGACGACCAGGACACTCTCACCGGATGAAGGCGTCATCCCCGCTTTCCGCCTCGCCTCCGGCATAGGGATACATTCCGGCGTACGACGTCACGTCGCCGGCGCCTTTCAAGCCCGACGGTGGCATGGCTAAGCTCGCCATTCCGCTCATCCGGGAAGACAGCGAGACGCTCGACGCGGCCAAGGTCGCCATCACCCCGGCCGCCTCGTGTCCTCCTTCCCCACAGGCGATCGGCAAGCTTGAGCGCGCGCGGACCTCAGTCCCCGCCAGCTCCCCGATCCTTTCGGATCTGGCGAGCAGTTGCACGTCCCAGAAGGAGGACCCGGCCTGGCTCAGATCCGGGCCGGGGGTCCGGGCTTCAGCGCCTTGCGCAGGGCCTGCACGCCT
>RPRB01000191.1 GCA_003818285.1 Myxococcaceae bacterium | reverse complement strand
GGCGTGGCGGTGCCGATGGTCGCCGGGCGCGGCCTGGGGCACACGGGCGGCACGCTGGACAAGCTCGCCGCCATCCCCGGGTTCCGGACCGACCTGTCCCTCGCGGAGACGGAACGGGTGCTGGACGAGGTCGCGGTGTGCATCACCGGGCAGACCGACGAGCTCGCCCCGGCCGATCGGCGCCTGTACGCGCTGCGTGACGTCACCGCCACCGTGGACTCGATTCCGCTCATCGCCTCGAGCATCCTGAGCAAGAAGATGGCCGAGGACCTGGATGGGCTGGTTCTCGACGTGAAGGTCGGCTCCGGCGCCTTCATGCGTGGCCGCGAGGAGGCCGAGCGGCTCGCGCGCACCCTGGTGGATCTCGCACGGGACCTGGGCTGCCCGGCGGTGGCCTGGCTCACCGCGATGGATGCCCCGCTGGGACGGGCGGTGGGCAACGCCTGCGAGCTGCTGGAGGCGCTGGAGGTCCTGCGCGGCGGCGGGCCGGCCGACGTCCGCGCGCTCACCCTCCGGCTCGGGGCGGAGATGCTGGTGCTGGGACGAGAGGCCGGGAGCGTCCCCGAGGGCGAGCGCCGGCTGGCCGCGGCCATCGCCGACGGCTCGGGGCTCGAGCGGTTCCGGGCGATGGTCCGCGCCCAGGGGGGAGACCCCGGGCTGCTGGAGACGCCTGCGGCATTGCTCGGACCGCTGGAGACCGCCGAGGTCCGCGCGGCGAGCTCGGGAGTCGTCGCCGCGGTGGACACCCTCGCCGTGGGCCTCGCCGCGGTGCTGCTGGGCGCGGGGCGCACCCGGAGCGACGACGCCATCGATCCCGGCGTGGGATTCACCATCCGGCGCCGTCCAGGCGAGCGCGTGGAGCAGGGCGAGCCGCTGGTCAGCGTGCATCACCGGCCGGGAAAGGACGTGCGCGAGGTGTGCCGCCGGCTCACCTCCGCGTTCCTCGTCGCGGACCGGCCCGAGCCCTCGCTGCCGCTGTTCGTCGCCCGACTGGAGGCGCGCCCGTCGTGAACGGCCTTCTGGAGCTGCTCGAGGAGTCCGCCGCCGCGATCCGGGCTCGCGTGCCCGACGCCGCGCCGGAGGTGGCGCTGGTGCTGGGGAGCGGGCTCGCCGGAGCGGTGCGCCTCCTCGAGGACCCGCGGGCGCTCCCCCTGGCCGACATCCCCCACGTGCCCACCCCGAGCGTCTCCGGGCATCCGGGGCGCCTGGTGTTCGGGCGGGTGGGGCGGCTGCGCCTGGGCGTGCTCCAGGGGCGCCTCCACACCTACGAGGGCTGGAGCGCTGCGCAGACCGCGTTCCCGGTGCGGCTCCTCATCACGCTCGGGGCCCGGGTGGTGGTGCTCACCAACGCCTCGGGTGGGGTGCGCGAGGGGCTCCGCGCCGGCGACTGGATGGTGATCACCGATCAGCTCAATCTCTCCGGAAAGAACCCGCTCGAAGGACCCAACGACGCGCGGGTCGGGCCGCGGTTCCCGGACCTCTCGCAGGCCTATGACCCGGGTCTGCGCGGGCTGCTCCTCCGTGCTGCCGACGCGGCCGGGCTCCCGCTCCAGGAAGGCGTCTACGCGATGATGTCCGGGCCCTCGTACGAGACACCGGCGGAGATCCGGATGCTCCGCACGCTCGGCGCGGACGCGGTGGGGATGAGCACCGTGCCGGAGGTCATCGCCGCGGTGCACATGGGTGCGCGGGTGGCCTGCCTCAGCTGCGTCACCAACGCTGCCGCAGGGCTCGGCGGCAAGCTCTCGCATGCCGAGGTGGAGGCGACCGCTCGGGAGGCCGAGGACGGGGGCGTGCGCATCCTCCGGGCTTTTTTGGACCTGCTGGCGGGGTCGGCCGGACCGGGGTGAGTGCGCACCCCACGTCGGCGCTGGTCCTCGCCGACGGACTTCCTTGCTCGTCTGCCCTCCATGTAAGCTTCCGGTCTGCATGGAGGGCGCCGCCGTGGAACAGACCGCTCACACCGCCCATCGCCCGCACGACCGGCGAGACTCGCCGCGCGTGCCTTTCCGCTTCCTCGCCCGCTGCGCGGTGGATGGAGAAGCCTACGAGGAGACCCGGGGGGACCTCAGCATCGGTGGCGTGTTCTGGGGGACCACCCATGCCCCGCACGCTCCGGAGGTCGAGGTGCGGGTGGTGCTGCCCGGAGAGCACAGCGAGATTTGCGCCCGCGGGCAGATCGTGGGCCGCCGCGACGCCGGGCTGCACATCCGCTTCACCGCGCTCTCTCAAGACGACGAGATGGCCATCGCCCGCTACATCGACGAGGTGGTCATCGGCTGGGAGTAGCGCCGGGGCAGGGCGAAGGTGGTTTCGGCGTTAAGGTGTGTCCCGATGGAGCCGGACTGGTCCTCGCTGGAGTCCGCCGCCCGCGCGGCGCTGCCTCGCGCGTACGCGCCCTACTCGCGGTTCCCGGTGGCCTCGGCCGTCCAGTTCGACGACGGCACGGTGGTCGCCGGAGTGAACGTGGAGAACGCCTCGTACCCGTTGAGCCTCTGCGCGGAGCGCGCGGCGGTGGCGGCGGGAATCGCCGGCGGGCACGGCCCGGTGCGCGCGGTCCTGGTGCTCACCGACGCGGCCGAGCCCACGCCACCCTGCGGGGGCTGTCGACAGGTATTGGCCGAGCACGGCGCACCCGATGTGCCGGTTCGTTCGTTGACACTGCAGGGGCGCGCGGCCGAGCACCGCCTCGGTGCGCTGCTCCCCGAGGCCTTCCGCTCGGAATCACTGGAGCGGCGCAATCCCCCTCCGCCTCGGCACGTATGGTAAGCCGCCACCTCACGAGGGTGACCTGACCCATGTGGAAACGCTTCAAGCGAGCAATGCGCAGCTTCTTCGGCTTCTTCGTCTCGGGCATCGAGAACCCGGAGCTGATCCTCGAGCAGAACATCCGTGACCTGAACGACCAGGTGCCGCGGATGAACGAGTCGATCGCCATGGTCCGGGCGAACCTCACCCTGCTGGAGAGGGAGAACCAGAAGTACAGCACCGAGGTGAACGACCTCACCGCCAAGGTGAAGGCCGCGATCCAGGCCAACCGCGACGACCTCGCCGCCTCCTACGCCACCCGGCTCCAGATGGAGAAGCAGGCGCTGGAGCGCAACCGCCAGCAGCTCGAGACCGCCAAGGTGGCCTACGAGAAGGCGGTGAACGTGAAGAAGATGTTCATGCGCGAGAAGGAGCGGAAGACGCAGGAGGCGATGAGCGCCATCCGCGACGCCCGCCGCGCGCAGTGGCAGTCCAAGGTGGCCGACGCGATGGAGTCCTTCGAGGTCGCCGGCATCGACGCCACCCACGACGAGATGCTCCGCAAGGTCCAGGAGCAGGCCGCGGTCAACGAGGCCCGGATGCAGATGGCGCTGGAGTCGGTCGACCACCAGGCGCTGCAGATCGAGGAGGACGCCGAGAAGCTCCAGGCCCAGGAGCTGGTGAAGCAGTTCAAGATGGAGATGGGGCTGGTCCCTCCGGCCCCGGTGTCGGAGACCGGCGAGGCCCCGGAGAAGACCATCGGCAAGAAGGTGGAGGTGAAGTAAGCCGGTCCCCTAGCGATGGCCTGGCGGCGCAAGACGGGGCTGTACCTCTTCCTCGCCCTCCTCATCGCCGCCGGGGCGTGGCTCGCGGCGAGCCGGCTGGGCCTCCTCGACCGCTGGAGCCGCCGTCTCTTTCCCGCGCTGGAGAGGACCGGCACGCTCTCGCCGGGAGACTTCCCCGCCGGGGTCACCGCCCCGGGGGGCGACATCGCCTCGGTCCCCCTGCGGCCCACCCTGGTAGGCTTCACCCCGCGCGGGTCGGCGGCGGCGCTGCTCGTGGCCACCGGCGGGGTGGGCACCGACGGCTCGGGGAAGCCGGCGGGGCTGCTCCGCACCAGCTACTCGCTGGACACGCGAGCGGTGGTGTTCGCCCGTTCGGGCGAGCTCCGCAGGGCGCTGCAGGACGGCGCCGAGCGCGGCGGCGTGGACATGGCCGCGCTCACCGTGGACCGCGTGGCGAGCTGGATCCACCCCCTCCGGGACGCGGCCCCGCGGGTAGTGCTGCTGCTGGCCCGGAGCCAGGGAGCGGACGCGCTCGGGGCGAGGGGAATCTCGGCCCTCCCCGAGCTCAAGGGACGCCGGCTGGGGATGGCCACCGCCAGCCCCGGTCAGTACTTCGCCCTCTGGCTGCTCATGCGCGCGGGCCTGGGGATGGGAGACGTGCGCTGGGTGGAGCTGCCGTCCGAGCTCGACGCCGGTCTCGCCCTCCGCGAGGGGAGGGCGGACGCCGTCGTCGGGCTTCGGGGGGACGTGGAGTCTGCCATCGCCGACCGGGGCGGGAAGGTGCTGGCGACGACCGCGGACGCGCCACACCTCGTCGCCACGGTGCTGGTGGTCCGGGGCGAGTTCGCGGCCCGCTATCCGGACGGGGTGCGCCGCATCATCCGGGGGCTGCTCGACGCGGCGGCAGCCACGCTCAGGGATCCGGTGCCGGGGGCGCGGCTGCTCGGCGAGGTGGCCCCCTCGCTCGGGGATCCACGCGAGGCAATGCATGGCGAGCCGCCGGCGACGCTGCGGGAAAACCTGGCCTTCTTCGGCGTCGCCGGACAGGCACCGGTCACGTACGACGAGCTGTTCCAGAGCGCGGCGGCGCTCGAGGCCCGGATCGCGAAGTCCCCTCCGCCTCCGGCGGCGGAGGACACCCGGGACGTGACGGTGCTGCGCAGTCTCGGGGAGGGCCGCCCGTGAGCGGGGCCGGGCGAACGTTCCGGGCCGCGCTGCTCGCGCCGGCCAACGTCATCGGCCTGCTGACTGCAGGGGGCGCCGCGCTGGTCAC
The DNA here is from genome assembly GCA_003818285.1 of Myxococcaceae bacterium. GTDB lineage: Bacteria > Myxococcota > Myxococcia > Myxococcales > Myxococcaceae > RPRB01. The sequence continues at coordinate 4,339 of RPRB01000191.1, read as the reverse complement.
CGGACAGTCGCTCCCCGCCCTGGTGGCGCTGGGCGCGGAGGCGGTCTACCTCGCGGCCGTGAGCCTCGTTCCCTCGCTGCGACGCGCGGTGGGTTCCCGCGCCGGCGGGCCGGAGGACGAGGAGACGGAGCGCCTGCTGTCCGAGCTGGCCGAGAGTCAGCGCGAGCACTACTTCGTCCTGCGGGATCTGCGTGACTCGATCCTCGAGAACTACCGGAAGCTCCCCGGCGGAGGGGTGCTGGCCGCCTCGAGCGAGGCGCAGCTCGCGGCGCTCCTCTCCGCCTTCCTGCGCCTGCTCTCCACGCTCAACGACCACCGGCGGTACCTGGGCATCGCCGACCGGGAAGCCATCCGCCGCGAGCTGTCGCTCCTCGAGGCGGAGCTCGGTGCCCAGGACAACCCGCGGCTCCGCGAGGTGCAGGAGAAGCGGGCCGACATCCTCCGGCGGCGGCTGGAGCGGTTCGGCCAGGCCGAGGAGACCCGGGCGGTGGTGAGCCACCAGCTGGCGAGCATCGAGGAGCTGATGCGCCTCACCCACGAGCAGTCCATCTCCATCCGAGACCCGGCGGCGGTCAGCGGGATGCTGGACGCGCTGGCCGCGGAGGTCACCGCCACCGAGAAGACCGTCCGCGAGCTGGAGCAGTTCCTCGACGTCGTGGAGGAGCCGGGCGCCCCCGCCGGCCACCGGACCCGGATGCGAGGATGACTCCGGGCATGGCGCGGCTCGCGGTGTGGGCGTACCAGCGCCTCCGGGCGGGGGTGGACCGGCTCGCGCCGCCCGAGCTCCTCCTCGCCGAGCGCATCACCGGAGTGGCCGGGACGGCGGTGGCCGGCGCGCTGGTCTCCAGCGGCCTGGCCGGGCGGCTCGACGACCGGCCCCGCTCGGCGCGCGAGCTGGTGAGCGACGGGGCCCTGGACCGCGACAGTGCCGAGCGACTCCTCCGGGGGGCCGCTGCGGTGGGGCTGGTCGACCGCGTCGGGGACGGGTTCCGGCGAAACCGCCTCACCCGCGGGCTCCAGCCGGATGGCCGGCGCACCCTCGCGCCGCTCGCCACCTTCTTCGCCTCGGAGACCAACCTCCGCGCCTGGAGCCGGTTCCTCGAGGCGGTCCGCGCAGGTGAGGTGCCCTTCCGGCGCGCGCACGGCCACGGGATCTGGGAGCACCTGGCGGCCTCGGAGGAGGAGGGCGCGCACTTCGCCCGGGCGATGGACGCGCTGACCCGGCTCGACGCCGACGCGGTGGTGGACACGCCGGGCTTCTCCGGCCTGCCCGGCCTGTGCGACGTGGCCGGGGGAACCGGCGCGCTTCTCGAGGCCGCGCTCCTGGCGCACCCCGAGCTGCAGGGAGTGCTGGTGGAGGCGCCGTCGGTCGTGCAGCTCGCGCGCCGGCGCTTCGAGCGCGCGGGACTTCTCGGCCGGGTGCGGCTGGAGCCGGCGGACGTGTTCGCCAGAGTCCCGGAGGGCCTCCCGGCCTACGTCCTGAAGGACGTGCTGCACGACTGGGACGACGCGCGGGCGCTGGCGCTGCTCGAGGTGGTGCGCCAGGCGATGCCCCCCGGAGCCCGACTGCTCCTGGTGGAGCTGCTCCTCGGGGATGGTCCGGTGGAGCCGCTGGCCTCGCTGGTGGATCTCCAGATGCTGGCCCTCACCGACGGCGGCCGGCAGCGCTCGGCGGAGGAGCTGGGCGCGCTGCTCCGGAAATCGGGATTCGCGCCGCCGGTGGTGCACCGGACCCGCACCGCGAGCAGCGTGCTGGTGTCCGAGGCCGTGTAAAGTCCCGGCCCGCCATGGCCGACGTGCTGACGACCGACGAAGCGAGGGTGCGGTGGATCACCCTCAATCGCCCCGAGACCCGGAACGCGCTCACCACCCAGGTGAACGATGCCGTGCGCGCCGCGATCGACTCCGCGCCCGGCGCCGGAGCGCGGGTGGTGGTGCTCACCGGAGCGGGCGGAGCGTTCAGCTCGGGGCTGGATCTGCGCGTCGCGGCGGAGGAGGGGATGGACCCGGCGACCATCGAGTCGCGGATGCGCACCCACTTCCACGGCCTCATCCGGGCGGTCCGTGCCTGTCCCCTGCCGACCATCGCGGTGGTGGACGGTCCCGCCGCCGGCTTCGGATGCGACCTGGCGCTGGCCTGCGACCTCCGGCTGGTCTCGGACCGGGCGCGCTTCGGCGAGATCTTCGTCAAGCGCGGCCTCATGCCGGACGGAGGCGGCACCTGGACGTTGCCCCGGCTCATCGGCCTCGGCCGGGCGCTGGAGCTGATGCTCACCGGCGAGCTGGTGGATGCCGCCGAGGCGCACCGCATCGGGCTGGCGAATCGCGTCTTCCCGGCGGCACAGCTCGAGTCCGCCGCCTGGGACTTCGCCCGGACCCTCGCCGCCGGGCCGCCCCTGGTGCACCGCGCGGTCAAGGCCGCGGTGGAGGCAGCGAGCCACTCCACCCTCGACGAGGCCCTGGAGGGCGAGGTCCGCGGACAGCTGAAGCTGCTCGCCTCCGCCGACTTCCAGGAGGGCATCGTGGCCTTCCTGGAGAAGCGTCCGCCGGCGTTCAAGGGCGAGTGAGCCTGGACGCCGGCGCGCCCCTGCGCGCTTCCGCGAGCCTCCCCTGGTGCGGGGGAGTGAAAGGCGCTCCGGGACGACCGAGACGTACACCGGCGCCTCGTTGACCCTCCGCTCGACCGGTCGCTAGGCTTCCTGCCCGCGGTTGCTCCTCACACCCGTCCTCCCTTGACCAGCCCCTCGCCGAAGAAGCAGCCGATCCCCTTCGGACGGTACCTGCTGCTCGACCGGATCAACATCGGCGGCATGGCCGAGGTCTGGCGCGGGAAGGTCTTCGGCGCCGGTGGCTTCGAGCGGCTGGTGGCGATCAAGCGGATCCTTCCCAACATCGCCGAGGACGAAGAGTTCATCTCGATGTTCCAGGACGAGGCGAAGATCAGCGTCCAGCTGACTCACGCCAACATCTGTCAGATCTACGAGCTGAACCGGATCGGCCCCAGCCTCTACATCGCGATGGAGTACGTCCCGGGAAAGGACCTCCGCTCCATCTTCGAGCGGGCCCGGAAGAAGGGCGAGCCGCCGCCGGTCCCGCTGGTCTGTTACGTCATCGGCAAGCTCTGCGAGGGGCTGGACTACGCGCACCGGAAGAAGGACCAGCACGGCCGCGACCTGAACGTCGTCCACCGCGACGTATCGCCCCAGAACGTCCTCATCTCCTTCGAGGGCGAGGTGAAGGTCATCGACTTCGGCATCGCCAAGGCGGCGGGGAAGGTGACCAAGACCCAGGCCGGAATCCTCAAAGGGAAGTTCGGCTACATGAGCCCGGAGCAGATCCGCGGGCTCCCCCTGGACCGGAGGAGCGACGTCTTCGCCATCGGGGTGTGCCTCTACGAGCTGCTCACCGGCGAGCGGTTGTTCGTGGGAGAGAGCGACTTCCAGGTGCTGGAGAAGGTCCGCAAGGCCGAGGTGCTCCCACCCTCCACCTACAACCGGAAGATCCCCGAGGCGCTGGAGCGCATCGTGCTCAAGGCGCTGGCCAAGGACCCGGCGGAACGCTTCCAGTACGCGAGCGAGCTCGCCGACGAGCTGCAGCGCTTCCTCATCACCTCGGACAGCATCTTCAGCCGCAAGGACCTCATGCAGTACATGAAGTCCACCTTCGCCGAGGAGGTGGAGCGCGAGCGGGCGCGGATGGCCGAGTACGCGGACATCAAGGCCCCCGAGGGGATGCTCACCGAGGGTGGCGTCGGCGTGCCGGTGCTCGCCCGCACCACCGGCCCGATCCTCGCCGCCGTCCCCACGCCGCCCTCCACGCCGGGAGTGGTGAAGAGCGCCTCGCTCCCCAAGCTCACCGCGGCCGCCCCCGTCTCCCAGCCGCGGGACGACGAGGGCACCCTGGTGGTGGACGGTAGCGAGGTGCTTGCCTCGGTCGAGGCGGCGCAGCCGACGGTGCAGCCCATCGTCGCCTCCGACCCTCAGACCGATCCCGAACACGCCGCCGGCGGCTCGGCCCCTGAGCCCGACCCCGCAGAGGATGCCCCCGTCTCGCCGGTGGACGAGACGATCGTCCGGCTTCGCCCGGGAACGCCGACTCCGGCGCCCGCCGAGCGCGCTGCCGCGGCGCCCCCGCCGCTTCCCCCCAGGCCGAAGGCTCCCGCGGCGCTCGCCGAGGAGGGGCCGGCCGCTCCCTCCCCCGCGCCGCCCGAGTCGATCGCCGGGGTTCCGGTGCTCGCCACCCTCGGGCCCGTCCCCCTCGCTCCCCCGGAGAGCCCGGACACGTCGACGCCGGAGGGCGCGCTGGCCGGAGTGGCTCCGCCGGTCGCCGCGGCCGAGCT
>RPRB01000190.1 GCA_003818285.1 Myxococcaceae bacterium | reverse complement strand
GGCGAGACCCGCGGGCCTCTCGGGTCCATCCCCTTCGGCAGGTAAGCGGAGGCGAGCTCTCGAAGGTAATCCTCGTGAACGAGCGGGTCCGTCGCAGCCTTGGTCGCCAGCGTCGATCCCGAGAGGGTCAGGTCAGTCCACGGCGAGACCAGCCAGGCGCATCCGGGGAGCTCCGCTCCGGCGTCTCGCAGGTGGGTGATCAGCGCAATCGTCAGGCCGCCGCCGGCACTGTCTCCACCGATCGCGATGTCATGCGCCGCGAACCCCTGCTCTCCGAGGAAGCGCCAGGCCTTCAAGGCGTCCTCGAGCGCGGCAGGGAACGGGTGCTCCGGAGCGAGCCGGTAGCCGACCCCGAGCGTCCTGCGTCCTGCCTTCCTCCCCGCCTCCGTCACCATCCGGCGGTGGCTGAGGATGGAGCCGGAGCAGTAGCCGCCGCCGTGGAAGAACAGGAGGACTTTGGAAGCGTCGCTGCCCGGGACGATGGACCCCTCGCCCGGGATGCCGCCGAGATCGACGGTCTGGACCTTCACGTCGTCGGCGATCGGCCAGATCGATCCGACCTCGTCGAGACGCCGTCGCCGGTCTGCCCAAGCGACCGGGCGCGGCTTGGAACCGAGGAGCTCCCTGATCGCGTCGATCTCAGTCCGAGGCATGGCGGCCCGACGATGACCCGACGCTCAGTCCTCGTCGTCCCAGCCGAAGACATAGTCCCCGTCCGAGGTGTACACGACCAGCTCGGCGAGGGCTTGTTGGGACGAGACCTCGCCCACGAAGATGATCCCTGCTTCCCACGGGTTGTGTGGCAGCGAGTGCTCCACGAGAAATTCTCGGGCCCGATCCTCGACCCACCGCCTGGCCGTCATGAGCGCTGCGTCGGCGTCGGACCCGGCGGAGAATGTCATCATGCGCGGAGGGGCGGTCCGGACCTGAGCGCTGTACGACTGGATAGAGCTGGTGCTCATCGAAGGCCTCCTTCCGCCGGAAGGGGTACCACGAACGCCGAAGCCTAATCACCAGTGCGGTGGTCGGCTTCCGCCCTCGGACACTCCCGTGGCGCGCCCTCGGGGCTCTCTGTGTGAAGCTCCGGACCTTGTGGCACTTCATGGACATCGAGATGCTGACCCGGCGACCGCCGGTGGACCCGGTCCGAGCGCGCCCGGCCCTCTACAACATCTTCGCCACGCGCACCGAAGGCTTCACCACCGCGCTCGAGGAGCTCATGATGCACGCCGGCCTCTTCGAAGGCCGTCCCCGCTCCCGCGAGCTCGTCTACGTGATGCTCGGACAGCGGGCGGCGCGCGCGCTCGGAGATCTCCACATGCACGACAACACCTGGACCCTCGAGCAGGCCAGCGAGTTCACGTCAAAGGCCACGCCTCGAGGCTGGCTCCGCCTGGACGGGCGCACCGTCCGTGGCGAGCAGCTCCTCTGGTTGCGCCGGCCCAGCTACGGGACGGCTTACATCGTCGGCAAGGCGATGACCGACGAGCTCATCGCCACGATGTCGAAGAACGGCCCGCTCCCGATGAAGGCCCTCCTCGACGGTCTCAATCGCACGGGCCTCCTGCCGATGTCCCTGGTCGTCCAGGAGCTCGCGGCGGCACCCTGAGAGGGATGCATGGACCGGTCGCTTCCTGGAGCAGTGCGGATTCCCGCCGATCCACTCGACGTGACCGTCGACTTCCTGGAGCGCCTCGGGTTCCGGCTCGAGGAGATCGCTCCCGCCGACGACCCGGACGAGGCCCTGATGACGGGCCACGGGCTGCAACTGAGGCTCGACCGCGCGTACCGAGGGGACGCCGAGCTCGTCCTCCCCACCGGAGGAACGCTGGCGCCAGGCCGGTACGTCGGCCCGGCCCGGCTGGTGGTCGAGGTGACCCCCCCGAGGGCGCTGAACATCTCGCCTGCTGCCCCCGCCTTCGTGCACACGCGCTTCGCCGAGACCCCGTTCCACGAGGGTCGCGCCGGCCTGCTCTACCGCGACCTGCTGCCCTCGCGCCTCGGGGGCCGCTGGATTGCCAGCCACATCCGCGCGGCCCGGGCCGGTCCCGTCGAGGATCGCGTGCACCATCACCGGGTCAGACTCCAGCTGATCTACTGCCTCTCGGGTGAAGCCGAGCTGGTCTACGAGGACCAGGGACCGCCGTTCACCTTCCGCGCCGGGGATCTCGTGCTCCAGCCGCCCGGCCTCCGGCATCGGGTGCTCTCCGCGAACGAGGGATTCGAGGTCGTGGAGCTCGCCTCACCGGCCTGGCATCCGACGTCGATCGATCACCAGATGGTCTTGCCTTCGGCGGAGCCAGCGCCAGACCGCCTCCGCTCCGGTCAGCGGTTCCTCCATGCCGTCACTGACAGCTGTCCGGCCGAGCTGCTCGCTCCGGGCGTGGAGGCGCGCGACCTCGGACTCCACGCCGCGAGCGGCGGGGTCGCCACCGCCCGGGTGCTGCGATTCCAGGGCGCAGGAGCTGCGGAGGCCCGCGAGGCCGATGACCTGCGCTTCGTGTTCGTGATCGAGGGCTCGGGCTCGATCGACGGCGCCGACCGGACCGCGCTTGTGACCCACGACGCGGTGGCGCTTCCCCCCGGCTCCTTCCTGTTGACCGGCTCACCTGGCCTCCGGGTTCTCGAGGTCACTTCCGGCACCCGAGCCCCGTGACCGTCGAGGGACTGCTAGCGTCGGCCCTGGAGGCGCCACCGTGAGTGACCGCAAGGCGCAGGGCATCGAGGCCACGAACCAGGCGTTCCGCCGCTACGACCAGGTCGAGAAGCGGCAGGAGTACCACCTCGCGGAGGCGGACCACGCCGAGGCCTTCGACGAGGAGACCCGGATTCCGACCTGCGACCTTGGCCGCTTCCTCCACGGGAACGAGGCGGACAAGCAGGCCTTCGCCGACGAGCTGGGCGATGCGCTGCGGCGGCTGGGCTTCGCCATCCTGGAAGGACACGGGGTCGACACCTCGCTCCACGACGAGGCCGACGCGCGAATCCTCGAGCTGTTCACCGAGGTGCCGCTGGAAGAGAAGATGCGCTACCGCGCGAGTCGGTTCGGCTCGGTCAACCAGGGATACTTCCCGATCAAGGAGACCAGCGACATCCACCCCGACCTGGTCGAGGGCTGGGTGTTCTGTCGCCGTGCCTTCGACCTCGACGACGATCCGACCTACCGCGGGGCCGACTTCTGGCCACGACCCGGATTCGAGCCGCTCTTCCGCCGTGTGGCCCAGGCGCACGAGCGGTTGATCCTCCCGGTGATGCAGAGCCTCCTTCGCTCCCTGGGCTGCGATCCCCATCTGTACGACCGCAGGCTCACCGGCACCAACTTCGGGCTCCGGCTCAACCACTATCCGCCGATGAGCGCGGCGGACGAGGCATCCGGAGCCGGGCGCATGCTGGGCCACGAGGACGTCGACCTCTTCACCTTCCTCCCCGCCTCCCGGGTGGAGGGTCTGCAGATCCTGAACCGGGCCAGCGGGAAGTGGATCCGGCTCGCTGCACCCCGTGGGTCGATCATCCTCAACACCGGCGACTACGTGCAGCGGATCTCCAACGACATCTTTCCCTCGACCACCCACCGGGTGAGCCCGCCTCGCCTGGCCCCCGAGCGCCAGCGACCGCGGGTCTCGCTGCCGATGGCGATCTATCTCTGGGAAGAGGAGATGCTGGAGGTCCTGCCCGGGCTCGAGCCCCGGAAGTACGAGCCCGTCAAGGCGATCCACTTCCACACCCGGATCACCAGCAAGTACTACGGCGACGACTACGCCGTCGGGTGACCCGGCGCGCTTGCCGCCCCGCCCTCCTCGACGACCAGCCAGCTGACGAGCGCGACCACTCCGAGCGCCGCGAGCCCGGTCAGGGTGATGGTGGGCTGTTCGACCAGTGCCCCCACCAGCAGCAGGACGTAGGTGCCCAGGAACAGCAGCGGGACGAGCGGGTAGAGCGGAACGCGGAACGGCGCCGCCGGGCGTCCAGCGCGGAGCTTGAACAGAACGACGACCATGAAGCCGTCGGTCACCAGGATGAAGGTGATGGCGAGCGAGAGCAGCCGCTCGAAGGTTCCCGTCGCCGCGAGCAGCACCGCGACGAGAGCGACCAGGAGCAGGGCGGTCCACGGCGTCCCGCCCGGATTGACCCTCGACAGCACCCGCGGCCCCAGCCCGTCGCGGGACAGGCCGAAGACGACCCGCGGGGTCACGAAGAGATTGCCGTTGAGCGAGGCCAGCACGACCAGGAGCGCGAGCCCCGACATCACCGCCCCTGCCCGAGGACCGAACATCGCCTCGGCAGCGTCACCGGCCACCAGCGTCGACCGAGCGATGCGATCGAACGGAAGGACGTGGACGAACGCCGCGTTCAGCAAGAGGTAGAGCGCCGTCACCGAGGCGATCGCGCCGAGGAACACCCGCGGCAGCGAGCGATCGGGGTCCTTCATCTCCTCCGCGACCTTCGCTGCGTCGGGATACCCGTAGTAGGTCCAGATCACTGCCTGGAACGCCACGGCCATGGCCCCGAAGAGCGCCGTGCCGGAAGGCGCACCCGGGAGACTGCCGGTCCACCCTGCTCCGCTGCCCGCGACGGCGGCGACGACGAGCACTCCCAGGAGCGCGAGGACCTTGGCGGCGGTGACCAGGTTCTGGGCCATGGTCCCGAGCCGGACTCCGACCAGGTGCACCGCGGTGACGGCGACGATCAGCGCGACGCCCGTGATGGAGGCGGCTCGGGGATCCCAGCCGAGGAGGCGAGACAGGTAGTCGCCGCACACCACGCCAATCGCTGCCACCGCGGCGCAGTAGGTGAGCGCCTCGACCCAGCCGATGACGAACCCCGCTCGCCGGCCAAAGCTCTCCCGGGCGTACACGTACTTCCCGCCCGCGTGGGGGTGCCGGGTGGCCAGCTCGGCGAAGACCAGCGCGCCGAGCAGACCCACGGCTCCTCCGAGCGCCCAGGCGACGAAGGTGAGCGCCGGACGCCCGACCGAGCTCGCGACGATCCCGGGAGTCCGGAAGATCCCCGAGCCGACCATGATGCCGACGACCAGGGCCAGGCCGTCACCCCAACCCAGCGTCTTCCTCAACCTGAGGGGCGGCGGTCGCACAGGCGACCACTCTAACGTGAGGTGCCGGCCCCGCACGTCAGGCGTTGTCCTCGTCCGCCCAAGGGTGCGCGATCGCCCTGAAGGACCTCCGCGGCGCGGTGACCCCGTGAGATGCGTCGCTCGGCGATGGCAACGGCGCGGCCAGCTCGGAGAGTGGGACAGTGTAAGCAGCATGACGCCTGGTCATCGACGCGCGGGCGAGCGAATCTCGCCCAGTGACGTCCGCCACCGGCGAGCTCGCAAATCCCGCGACGATCGCGCTTCCGGGAACGAGCGCGCGAGCCCAGGCCCGGTGGATCGCGCGCGCGGGAATCGTGGGACTCGCCGTGGCCACCACCGTGGCACTGCGCCTGACGATGGTTCTCCCCGACGTCCCCAACCGCCACGCGCTGACGGATGACGCCGCTCGCCGCGTCATGCTCGACGTCGACGCCGCTGACGCCCTCATCGGGGGCGACCTGCTGGAGCTCGCTGGCTCCGTCGTGGCCTCGGAAACGGGCTCCCTCCTCCGGCTCGTTTCGGCCCCGGCCCACGTGCTGGCCGGCTCGGCGCACGCACTCGCTGTCGAGCTCGGCGTCTCCCTCGGCTTCACCGCCCTGCTCCTCCTCGTGCTCGGGCTGGCCGCCCGGTGCGTGGGCCGCTCCGCCGGAGAGGCCGTCGTCATTCTGGCCATCTCCACGCTCATCCTGCTGGGCAATCGCGATCTGCTCGGGCAGGCGGTGAGCGGGACGCTGGAGATGCCCTCCGCGGTCTTCACCCTGGCAAGTGCCGCGGCCTGGCTCGCCTCCCGGGCTTCCCGCACGTACCGGCCCTGGGCAGTGGTCCTGCTCGGCAACGCCCTCTTCCACGTGAGCTTCCAGGACGGGCTGATGCTCGCCGCGGCGGTGCTGCTGGTGGAAGCCGGCGAGGCCGGGTGGTCGCGGCCGCCGAGCGCGGTCCTCTCGGCACTCTTCCGGGGGGCACGGAGCCCGGTGGGCCTGCCGCTGCTCGCGCTGGGCTTGACGGTGCTCCTGGGTGGATGGTGGCTGGTGAGGACCGGAGGCCTGAGTGCCACCCTCTTCGGGCAGGAGGTGAGCCTCCGCGACGCACGCGATCCAGTCGCCCTCGGCGCTCCGCTGCTCTTTCTCTTCGTCGAGTACGCGTTCTGGCACGAGCGGGTCTGGCTGGCCGCGGAGATCCCGCGGCGGGCGAGGTTCCTCTGGAAGTGGCTGCTCACGCCGATGGTCGCCTGGGTCCTCGTGCCCTTCACCTGGCGGCTCCAGACGCTCGCCGCCGGGGCGGCGTCCGGCGGTGACCGGGTCGGGCCAGGGTCGGTGCAGGAGTGGCTGCTCTCCACGTCCCGTACCGCCGGGGAGGCCTGGGTGCCTTCCGGCGCCCCCTGGATCGTTGTGGCCCTGCTCTGCGGCTCGATCCTCGCCGCCATTCGCTCGTCCGTGACCCGGCGGGTGCTGGTGTCACTCGGCGCACTGGTCCTCTTCGAGGTCGCGTTCCTCACGGTGTTGCGGCACGGAAATCTCCAGGCCCCGCTCATCGTCCACCTCGCCCCTCTGGTGGCGCTCTGCGCGGTGGCCTGGGTCCCGGCGGTGACCCGCACTTCCCGCCTCGTGCTCGGCGCTGGTGCAGCCGCGGCTCTCCTCTGGGCGGTCCTGCCACTCTGGCGGGGCCCGGAGCTGGTGGCGACGCTCTCCCGCGGGTTCGAGAGCACCGCGAACGGCGATGCCTGCCGCGAGGTAGCCCGGGCGCTCCCCATCTCCCGGGGAGTGCTGGTCAACGAGACGGCGCCGGATCGGTTCGCAACCTGCGCCCTCTGGGTGAAGCTCTTCGCCCGGGAGCGCGGCGCCCAGGTGCTCATCCGCGAGCCGTGGAACCGGCCCGGCCGCCACGAGGTCCTGTTGCTGGAGGACGGAACCGTCCCGACGGGTCTGCGAAGCGGGCTCGTGCCCCTGGGAGCACAGGCACACCACGGACCGGTTCGTGGTGAGCGCTACCTCGCCGAAGCACCGTGAGCTCCGAACATCCCGGGATGGATTTCCGGGAATGGTGCAGCGAGGCGGGGTTCCGGAGCTTCGAACTGCTGCCCCTCACCGAGCCGGCCAGCGCTGCTGTCGCGTAAGAATGACGCCCAAAGGGACGAGCCAATGCACGCTTGGCGAGCAGGGCGTATCCCACGGTCGTGGAGCTGGTTCGCGGCTTTCGCGCTCTCCTGGCTCGCATGCACGCACCGCTCTGGCGAGGCTCCGGGGGGCTTTCCCTCAGGAGTGACCAGACCGCGTCTGGCGAGCCCCATCGACTGGTCATATCCCCCGGAGACGACCGCCCCGGTGGCGGGGGCGCTGAACGTCCGGTGCGTCATCACCGAGGAAGGCCGGGCCGAGGAGTGTCAGGTCTCGAAGTACATCCCCGAGCTCGACCGGTGGGTGATCGCCAAGCTGGAAGGCGCCTCGTTCGTCCCGGCGACCTATCGCGGGATGCCAGTCCGGAGCTCCTACCTCTTCGACCTTCGCTTCGACGTTCCCGAAGCGCCAGGGAGATGGCGCCCACCTCTCGACCCCAGCCAGATCGATGCATGCAAGGGCACCAAAGCCCAGGGTTGCATGGCTGCTGCGCTCGGGCTCCTGTCCCCCGACGGAGGAACCCGCGAGGTGGACCGCGCCAGCCGATTGCTCGGCGCGGCCTGCGCCGCCGGTCTGCCTGCCGCGTGCCGTCGACTCGACGAGTCCTTCCAGGCCCCACGCCTGCTGGATGACGTCTCGCCACCGCCCGCATCGGGGTTCGCCGGTGCGGAAGGGGACATCGTCTGCTGGATCTCCGCGATGGGGCACGCCCACGACTGTCGCGGACCAGGCTCGGCGCCCGCCGGCTGGTTCATCGAGCGGCTCCCGGGCGCCCGGTTCGCGCCTGCCATCTTCGAGGGAGAGCCGTTCGAGACCGAGTACGTCGTCCGTTTCTCCTTCAGGCGGTACTGACTTCCAGAGGAGCTGGCCGAGCTCGGCCCGGCGAATGCACCGTCGACCGGCCGGCTCCATTGGCAGAACCTCCTGTGCACGCCGTGCACCTCCGGGCCCGGAGCACGCAGCCATTGCGGGTCAGTCTCATGACTGTCCTGTGGGGTGTCGTTCACCGCCGGACGGGAGCCCCGCGCGCCACAGGCGACAATCAGGTCGAGCGACGGCGAAGTCGAGAATCAGCTCGTGCGGCAGAGCGTTTGCATCCGCTGCACCGGATGAAACATCTCGGAACAACACAGCCTTATCGCGGACCGGATGGATCGATTCTGGCTGGCAGCATCACCGAGGTCCGGTACCTGCGCCTCGGCGGAGTCGACCAGTGGGTGATGCTCCGGGGCGAGAGCATCTCCAATCCTCCACTCATCCTCCTTCACGGCGGGCCGGGCATGCCCGAGTCGGGCATGTTCCGTCACTTCAACGGACCTCTGGAGAAGCACTTCACGCTCGTCTACTGGGACCAGCGCGGCGCCGGGAAGTCGTTCAGCCGGACGATCCCCCGCGCGTCGATGACGGTCGAGCAATTCATCGCCGACCTCGACGAGCTCGTCGAGTACGTGCGCCGGCGCCTGTCGAAGGACAAGGTCGTCATCTACGGGCACTCCTGGGGATCGGCCCTCGGCGTGCTCTACGCCGCGCGCTTCCCGAGCAAGGTCGCCGTCTACGCGGGCAGCGGTCAGATCGGCGACTCCACCGCGGCCGAGTCCGCGTCCTACGCGTTCGCGCTCGCGGAGGCGGAGCGCCGCCACGACCGGAAGGCTCTCCGGAAGCTGCGCGCGATCGGCCCCCCGCCCTACGGGCCCGGGAAGCTGTTCACCGAGCGGATGCAGCTGGCCCGGCTCGATCGCGACGAGGCCGCGACCTCGGCGTGGACGATGTGGCGAGCCGTCCTCGGCCGTCCCGAGTCCTCGATCCTGGACCTGCCCAACATCGTGCGCGGCTTCCGGTTCTCGCTCCAAACAATGTGGGCCGAGACCTCGTGCCTGAATCTCCCGAAGCTCGCACCCAACTTACAGATGCCCGTCTTCTTCCTCCTCGGGCGGAAGGACCACTGGGTCCCGCCCG
>RPRB01000189.1 GCA_003818285.1 Myxococcaceae bacterium | reverse complement strand
TGAAAGGTGCGTTCGGCGCGCCGCGCAGTCGGATGTAGCGGGCAATTGACTCGCGACCGACACCCTCTTCCCCCACCACTGAGAGGCTCGTTGATCTCCCCGACCAGCGTTCCGAAAGTGCCAGGAGGCGCGTCATGCACGGGTCACTCCAAACCAAGTCCGAGGGCTCTGGCATCTCCAGCCCCAGCAGACGATCGACAGCGGCGGCCCAGAGTTCCTCGCCGGTTGCCCCGTCGCGCGGAAACCACGCCGCACCCCATCGAATGGTCTCGCCGTGCACCATGGCGGCTGCAGAGAGCGCCTCTTTAAGTGCCTCTAAGTAGGACGAGTCGGCGCCGACAACAAGGAACTCCGCCAAGTCCCGCCCGAAGGGAGCGACCAGCGTCCGCGTTCCAAGCCCCTCCCGCGACGCTTGGAGGACCTGCGCAAGGTGCCCCCTAGCGAATGCTCCCGAGCGGCCAAGAAGAACCGCAAAGTGTCGCTCTCCCGCGGTTGTCTCCTCCTCAAGGCGCGTCGTCCAGATGAAGTGGTCGAGTAGGCGCGGCGACGTCTCCTGACTGCGGGGGCCGGGGAGTACGAGATACAAGTACTCGCCCTGCGAGATGACATCCCCGAGCCTGAGCGCGGTCAATCCGTGTACCTCCACCTCGTTGACCGTCGCGGAGACAGCACCCGCCTTGAATTCGGCAAGGCCATCGACCCAATAGACCGTTCCCCCTGTGGTGAGGGCAGTCGCGCCCGTGCGAAGGGTCAAGCTGCTCGACCGCAACGGTGAGACGGTAAGAAGTATCCACGGCGGTGGGGCTTCACGCGGATTCGTGTGGGCCGGCTTGTGACGAGGCACGCGCTCTACCGAGTATCAAAGAGCAGTATACGCTGAGGGGGTTGCGGCGCCCATCCTCAAGTCAGGACGCGGTCCACGGGTTGCGCCGGTCACGATCTGACGCTGTGTCGGTACCTTTGTCAGATGAGCGGTGGGCTTCGTCCGTGCTCGTGGTCAGTTGGCCATCCGGATGATCCGATGAAGCCATTTCGACCCGTGGACACTTTGCGCGGCTCACTCGCGGGGTGGTGAGAGAACCGCAGTGCGTAACCCGAGCAACTGAGAGACAAGCTCGGCGCCGCCATGACCAACGTGCAACCCGTCCGAGAAGTCTGCGTCAGTGAGGCCCGGCAACGTGGAGAGATCGACCCAGGGGACGTTTCGACCGCAGAAGTCCGTCGGCAAACGCGTGCGCAGCTCTTGCCCAAGGCCAGATTCCCGTACCGGACGATAGCTCGACGGCATCGGAAGCTCGGCCACAATCAGTCGCGCTCGGTGGTCATCGACCACCCGCCGGAGTTCACACACCCAAGGACTGAGGGTCCAGGCGGCGACTCCCGCGCGCGAGGCCTCCAACCCCTGCGCGACCCATCTGGCCTCGAGGGCCCGCATTTCATCAACCTCGCCAAAGGCATTTGAGGGCATTCTGTCTTTTTGCAGCAATGAGTCTTGCAGGCGTTGAGCTCTGAACCATAGGAGTGAGCGGAGGGAAGCCAGTGTTGACACCCGGTACATCGTAAACCTGAATCGAGCGTCGAACGTTCGAGGATTCGATGACTCTTCGTTGAAGTGGACCTTGGCATCCGTTGCATGGGACCACCAGATAGTGATCGCCTCGTTTCCGATCCAGTTGTCCGGGTCGGCTGGTTCGTACTTGAGCGCTTCTGGGACGGTACCTAGCAGTACAAGACGCGCCGTGCCTCCACGTTCGAAGAAGCGGCGAACTGCGACGACCTGCCCGGCAAGCCCGACCCCTCCGAGACTCATATCGGCGACTCTAGGAGCGAACCCAGTCCCCGCCCGCCAGCCGGTTCCAAAGGACTGAGAAACGAAAGCTGCCGCCATACGTGAGTCCCCCGTAACGACGACATCCGCTGCCCTAACCCCTAGCGCGGTCTCGAGCTTTCGCGCTGGAATGAAGTGCTGGCTCGCGAATGCACCAAAGCACCGATCCACGCAAAGCAAGAGAGCGGGAAAGAGGAAGAACGACCACCATGGCGGGACTGCTCTAGAAATCGACATAGATGAACTTGGTACTTCGTCCAACGAAAGCAACGGTTGCGATCAGGAGGATCATCCACCAAAGCGGCAGGATAAACCACCAAAGGCGAGTATTCCCGAGACGACCCGGAATCGATCGGGCGCCGCCCAGGACCTCCAGCCAGAAGAACACTCGGACGATTCGCGTCACTTCAGGCGCTCCCAAGCAGGATGAGGCGAAGCACTCGCCCCGCTTTACTGAGATCCATGCTGAAGAATGCCCAGCCTGCGGTGACTCCAACGAAGGTCAGTGTCTGGCCCACCATCCGCGGCAGAAATATCCCTCGCGGCCCTGCAATCGCGCGCCATTGTCGAAGAGCAACCAGCATGGCTCCGTGCCATAGGCCCCATACGATGAAATTGTACCCAGCTCCATGCCAAAGACCGGAAACGGCGAATGCGATGAGAAGGTTGAGCTTCGTCCTGGTCTCGCCGTGTCGGGATCCGCCTAGAGGGACGTACACGTAGTCTCGGATCCACTGACTCAACGAGACATGCCACCGCCGCCAGAATTCTCCGATGTCTTGGCTACAGTATGGCCAGCGAAAGTTTTCAGGCAGCACGATTCCGAATAACATCCCGCTTCCGATCGCGATGTCTGAGTATGCTGAGAAATCTAAATATATTCTCATTCCGTACGCTAGGAGACCGATTGTCGCCTGTGGTCTGCTTAGGTTCGCGAGATCGGTCTGCAGCGGCTCAAAGAGCAGAGCAAAGGTGTCGGCTAGGACGTGTTTTTTTGCAAGTCCGGCCAATATTCGCGTGATTCCCCTCGAAAAGAGCGCTGAGTCGAATCTGGCACCACCTAATTCAGCTTGGAAATGCTGGAAACGCTTAATCGGACCAGCCACCATACTTGGGAAGAAGAATATAAACGCCGCATATTCCCCAAGCGTACTGTTCTTGATCCGCCCTGCGTATGAATCTGCGGCAAAGTGGATAAACTCGAACGTGAAGAAGCTAATTCCGAGCGGCAGGAACATCCTCCAAACGATTGTGTGTGTGTGCATCAGGAACGTGTCGTCCCACATTTTTGAGAAGAAGGGGACATACTTGAAAGCACACAGGATGAGGATTGCCTGGACGATCCCGAGGATGCAGAACCACGATCGCGGTCTGTAGAAACGCGAGATCGTCAGTTCCCATACGAAGATCAGAACGCACGCGCTCCCCCAGAGGCCGCCAAAGTGCAGGTAGGCATACCACGTGAAGAATGCTAACCCGAACGCAGTCAGCACCCAGGGCTTTATGATTCGCGGAGCTAGGTGGAAGACCAGGACGCTCGGGGCGAGGAACAGGAGAAAGTAGGTAACTTCGTTGAAGATCATCGTCGGACTGGACGCTACAGCGTTTGCGAAGATGCACCTCTAGCCCAGTGAGGTGACGACGAGACAAGGTTCGCAGAAAACTCCGCTTGCGGTCGCTGCGGTGTTCGTCATGCTCCCGGCGTGCGGGCGCTCGTCCTTCTGTTCCTTGGTCTCGGTTGCGTGACACCAAAGCCTTCCATCTCCGACAGCTCTCCTACCTCCCTGAAGGTGATTGGCTCCCCCAATGTCGCCGTCGAGGGCTCCCGCATCGTTGCTGCGGACTCAACAGCCAGTCCTTCCGAGTCTGGCCGCGTCATCGACGCCCACGGCGGCACCATCGTCCCCGCCCTCACCGACGCCCACGGGCACGTCGTCGGTCTTGGGCTCTCGTTGGTCAGGGTCGAACTCCGGAGCTGCCGCTCTCCGGAGGACTGCGCAGGCCGGGTTCGGGACATGCTCGCAAAGGTTCCATCCGGATCCTGGATCCAGGGACGCGGCTGGGACCAGAACCTGTACCCCGACCAGCAGTTCCCCACCCGTGCCGCTCTCGACGCCGTCGCGCCGAACATGCCCGTCTACCTGCGCCGCGTCGACGGACACGCCGCCTGGGCCAACTCCGAGGCCCTTCGACGGGCCAAGATCACCCGCGACACCCCGGACCCTCCCGGGGGGAAGATCCTCAAGGATGCGCAGGGCGAGCCCACCGGGATCCTCATCGATCGGGCCGAGGAGCTGGTCGAGAACGCCATCGGCCTCCCCTCCGAGGCCGAGGTCGAGCAGGCGATCCTCAGGGCTCAGGACCTCCTCGTCTCCCAGGGTCTCACCTCCGTACACGAGATGGGCATCTCGCCCGGGGTCGCGGACGTGTACCTGCGCCTCGCGCACGAAGGCCGGCTGAAGATCCGGATCTACGCCCACTGGAGCGCCGACCCGGAGACCCTCGAGGAGGCCTTCCGCCGTGGGCCCCTCCACGCCGGACCGGACGACCTCTTCAGTCTCCGCGCGATCAAGATCTACGCCGACGGCGCCCTCGGCTCGCGAGGAGCTCACCTCAAGGCTCCCTACTCCGACGACCCCCACAATACCGGGCTCGTCCTCACTCCGGCGAGCGAGATCGAGCGGATCTCCCGCCGCGCGCTCGCCGCGGGTTTCCAGGTGTCGACGCATGCCATCGGTGACGCCGCGAACCACGACGTTCTCGAGGCGTACGCCCGCGCCGGCGTCACTCCCGCGGCCCGGTTCCGGATCGAGCACGCGCAGATCGTCGACCCGGCCGACATTCCCCGATTCGCACAGCTCGGCGTCATCGCGTCGATGCAACCCACCCACGGCACGAGTGACATGCCCTGGGCCGAGAAGCGCGTCGGCCGAGCCCGCCTCGCGGGCGCGTACGCCTGGCACCGGTTCCTCGACGCCGGAGTACACCTTGCGTTCGGGAGCGACTTCCCGGTCGAGCTCAGCGACCCGCGCCTCGGGTTATTCGCCGCGATCACTCGCACCGATCTCCACGGTCAGCCGCCCGGCGGGTGGCTCCCCGACCAGACGCTCACGGTCGAGCAGACCTTGCGCGCCTTCACCACCGGAGCGGCGTACGCTGCGTTCGAGGAGGGCTGGCGTGGCGAGCTCCGTCCCGGTCAGGCCGCAGACCTCACCGTCTTCGACGGACCTCTCGACACGCCCGAGCACATCGTGAAGCGCAAGGTCCTCATGACCATCGTCGCCGGTCGCGTGGTCTTCGACGCGCGCGCGGCAGAGCGCCCGCAGTGAACCGGTCTGTGGGGCTGCTTGCGCTGCTCGCGCTCGCCATCCTCTCCATCGTTGCCGTCGTCGGAGTCACCCGGCCCGTTCGCATCGAGCGGAACGCGCATTCGACGGCGGCTCAGCCGACGACCACTGCTCGCGTCGCCACGGATGCAGGCTCGCTGGACTCTCTGATCGATGGGGTTCATCTCGACCACCAGATGAAGCACGGACGCTGATCCGAGCCTCACCCCGGCCTTCGCGCCACGTACGCGACGTTGTCGCTGAACAGCCGACCCTTGAATCCCGGGGGCCAGTGACGCGCCGTTCCCGGGATCCGACCATCGTCGGAATAGACGATGCGCGTCCGCTCCAGCTTCAGCTCCGCACCGATGTTCATCAGGTCGGACGGGAGCAGCGCGGTGATGTGCGCCGGATAGTGCACTGCCTGGAAGGCCGCATGCCGGTCCTTCACGACGAAGCTCAGCTTGCTCAGGACGCTCAGCTGGTTCGGGGTCGTCACGAGCACGAGACCGCCGGGGCGGACAACTCGAATCAGCTCCCGCAGGAGCGCCCGCGGATTCTCGAGATGCTCGATGGTCTCGATCGAGACCACGACGTCTGCGATGGCATCCTCCACCGGAAGGCGCTGGTTCAGATCTCCGACCCGAAGCCTCGCCCGCGGCGACTCCGGGAAGCCTTCGTACCGAACCAGATCGATTCCCGTGTACGAACTGATCGCCGGAGGCAGCCGCCCGAACAGATCTCCCCGGCCGCATCCAACGTCGACCAGCTCTCCCTGCGCTGCCTCGGCCTCGAGGATCCGCAGGACCATCGCGTGTATCGGGTCCGCGCTGTGCCCCTCCGAGGACCGCGCGGCCTCTTCACGCCTCCGGAGCTCTTCCTCGTGAACGGACGGATTCAGCAAGCCAGCGCAGTCTACTTCGGCCCACTCTTCGCCGCCGCAGGCTTCGCCTCTCCGAGCCGCAGCTTCTCCACCGAGATCTGTGCCTGCCGGCCGTAGTCCACCGCCTCGCCCAGCAGCCGCGCGGCCTCCTGCGGCGCGTGGAACCCCATGCTGTTCTCCGCGGCCACGAAGTCCAGGCGCCACTGCGCCTTCCGCTGCAGCGCCCGCGCCGGAGCCAGCTGCGCATCCGTGGCCCCCGCCGCCTTCGCCGCCCTCAGCGTATCCAGCATCTCCGAGATCGCCCCACCCGCCCGCTGGAGCAGGTCGTGGTTCCGCGCCTGGATCTGTGTCACCCGCGACTGGATCTCCTTCTCCTCGTACGGGTGGCACGTCTGACAGGCGCGAGACACGTTGAGCAGCGGACTCCGCACCCAGTGGTCGCTCACCTTCAGCGCCCCCTCCCGCACGTACGGCATGTGGCAGTCCGCGCACGACACCCCGCTCCGCGAATGCACGCCCTGGTTCCACAGCTCGAATTCCGGATGCTGCGCCTTCAGCACCGGCGCGCCCGACTCGGCGTGCACCCAGTCCTTGAACGGCTTCCCATCCGCGAAGTTCGCCCCGTCGTCGTAGTACGCCTCGATCTCGTCCGCCTTGAGCCCGTTCTTCCAGGGGTAGGTCACCGTCTTCCGGTCCCCACGGAAGTAGTACTCGACGTGGCACTGGCCACAGACGTAGCTCCGCATCTCCTGCCGGCTCGCGTCCCGGTTCACGTCGTAGTCCTTCACCCCCTGGTGCTCCTTCAACGCCTTGATGCCCACCAGGAACCCCGGCCGCGTCACCCGGAGCGCCAGCGTCTTCGGGTCGTGGCAGTCCACGCAGCTCACCGGGTGGTCCACCAGCGGCTTCCCACTGGCGTCCTTGAGCGCGTGCGCCTCCTGGTACTTCATGGCGCACACCTCCTCGAAGCCCTTCATCACGTCGCCCTTCCCGACGTAGCGGTACGCCGGGATGATGCTCGCGTGGCAGTGGAGGCACGCCCCGGGCTGCGGCTTCTCCGTCACCCGCCGCGTCTTCTCCTGGTCCAGGAGCATGTACGCGTGTCCGCGCCGGTCCCGGTAGTCCAGGCTGAAGGCGTACCCGGCGAAGATCCGCGTCAGCCACGGGAACTGCTGCGCCTTCTGCGCCGGTGACGCGTCCCCGCCGCCGAAGTTCGTCCGGCTCGGCTCCACCGTCTTCAAGTAGCTGTCGTACTCCCGGGGCCAGTTCGTCCCCCACACCTTGGGGTCGACCGTGTCCTCGGTCACCTCGACGAGCTTGAGGTACTGCTGCTGCCCCTCGCTCTTCCGCTGGACGATGCTCACCAGGAGCGCGGTGATCCCCGCCGCCACCAGCGCCGCCGCGACCGCGATGCCCACCAGTGCCGGCCAGCGCTTCTTCTCCGAAGCCCGTGGTTCCATGGTCGAGCCCTTTCCTTAGTTGCGCGCGCCGTGCCCGACGCCGCGGTGGCAGTGAACGCAGCGCACCGCGTCCTGATCCGTCGTGCTGCCGTGCACCAGCTCCGACACCATCTCGGCGTGGCAGGCGACACAGTTGTCCTGGACGTGCTGTGCGCTCCGGGCCGTGATGCGGATGGGCTCGTGGAAGTCTTGCAAGGTGAACGCCTTGCTGTGGTTCCAGCCGTGCTCCGCCTTGGCCAGCATCTTCGGGACGAAGGCGTGCGGCAGATGGCAGGTCACGCAGGTGGCGACCGCGTGGTGCGGGCCGTGCTGCCAGGACGCGTACTCGTCCCGCATGATGTGGCAGTTCACACAGGCCCGCGGGTCGGTCGAGAAGTACGAGAGGCCCTCGGCGTACCGGAAAGTGAACGCCCCCAACCCGCCCACGAGCCCCGCCGCGAGCGCCGCGGCGACCGCCACCTGAACGCTTCCGCGCCGCCGACCGGGGTTCATGCCCACGGCGCAAGCTCCCGCACTCCGAGAGCGAGGGTCCAGGACGAAACGCGGTGGACTTTGGGCCTACTTCCGGTCGTCTGCCGTCCCGGGTGCTTTCCCGGGCCGAGAATTCCGTCCGGTCGTGGACGTCAGCCGCTGCACGGCCCTTCCCCATGCCGCCTGCAGGGGCCTTCCTTCAGGCCAGCACCGGAGGGGTCTCGCACTCGATGGGTCGGAGCGCTTGGGCGGCAGTTCTGTTCTCTGTCTGCGCGTGCGGGTCCTCGGTCCCGGGCGGTGACCTCCCGCGGCTCCCCCCCGCCAGGAGCGCCGCGCTGGGCATCGGCTCGAGCGCCGATGACCTCCGCACCGGCTGGTACAACAACCAGCCCGCCCTGGCCCCGGCCAGCGTCTCGGCCCCCGATTTCGGCAAGCTCTTCGAGACCCAGCTCGACGGGCAGATCTACGCGCAGCCGCTCCTGGCCAAGGGCGTGGTCCTCGTCGCCACCGAGACCAACAACATCTACACCCTGGACCCGGTGACCGGGGCCGTCCTCCACCATCGCCAGCTCGAGCCGCCCTGGAACGCCTCCGACCTCGGCTGCCCCGACCTCGCCCCGAAGGTGGGCATCACCGGGACCCCGGTCATCGACATCCGCGATCCGGGCAACGTGACCGCGTACTTCGTCACCAAGAGCTATCAGTCGGGGACCTCCGGGCCCGCGGTGGCCTGGATGCACGCGGTGGACATCCCCACCCTCGCCGAGCGGACCGGCTTCCCCGTGCAGATCCAGGGAACGGCCGACAACCAGACCGGCGTCAACTTCGACGCGACGTACGAGCTGCAGCGACCCGGGCTCCTGATGCTCGGCGACACGGTGTACGCCGCGTTCGGCGGTCTGTGCGACCTCGGCAACTACCAGGGCTGGGTCGTCGGGGTGAACACTGCGGGCAACATCCGCGCTCGCTGGTCCGCCGCGGCCCAATTCCCGGGCGCGGGCATCTGGCAGAGCGGCGGCGCCCCCATGGCGGACGGACCCGACACCTTCATCGTCGCCACCGGGAATGGAGACCTGGTGCATGAGCCGACGCCGGGCAAGCCGCCCCCGAACGTGCTCGCCCAGGCCTGGGTTCGGCTGAACGTCTTGGGCAACGGCACCCTGCAGGCCACCGACTTCATTGCCCCGTACGACGCCGAGGCGCTCAACGCCTGGGACGCGGACTTCGGCTCCGGCGGGCCGGTGGGACTCCCGGACTCGTTCGGAACCCCGGCCTTCCCGCACCTCGGGGTGGCCGCGGGGAAGCAGGGCTTCGTGTATCTCCTGAACCGGGACGACCTCGGCGGGC
>RPRB01000188.1 GCA_003818285.1 Myxococcaceae bacterium | reverse complement strand
TGCTGCTCTTCCTGGCCGTCGGCATCTTCGAGGAGGTGGTGGTCCGGGGCATCCTCTTCCGCCAGCTGGAGCAGGCGATCGGGACGTGGCTGGCGATCGTCGCCAGCGCGCTCTTCTTCGGCTTCGGCCATCGCGGGAATCCCGGCGCGACCTGGGTCAGCAGCGTGGCGATCGCCATCGAGGCCGGCGCCCTTCTCGCGGCCGCGTACGTGGCGACCCGCTCCCTGTGGCTGCCCATCGGGCTGCACTGGGCCTGGAACCTCTTCGAGGGCCCGGTGTGGGGCTCGCGCGTCTCGGGCAACGACGTGGCGGTGCTCGCGGACGCGCGGTTTCCCGGCCCGACGCTCCTGACCGGCGGCGCGTTCGGGCCCGAGGCGGGGCTGCCGGCGATGGTGCTCGGGGTCGTCCTGGGGGCGTGGTTCATCGTCCTGGCCATCCGCCGCCAGCAGATCGTCACTCCGGCCTGGATGCGGTGGGTCGCCGGACGCTTCCGCCGCCACCGGACAGAGCCGGTCGAGCCCGCACCCGCGCCGGCACCAGTCACGCCTTCCTCCGCGGCATGAGCGCGCGGGCGGCGGATCCGGTCGTGCGCGAGGCGGGCGTGGCAGACATGCCCGAGCTGATCCGTCTTCGCCTCGCGCTGCTGCTTTCCTTTGGCCCGGTCGACCAGCCGGACGCGCTCGCCGAGGCCACCGGCCGCTATCTCGAGCGCGCGATGGCCGACGGCTCCTTCCTCGCGGTGGTGGCCGAGGTCGACGGCCGACTCGTCGCCTCCAGCGGTCTCTGCGTGCTCCGGCGGCTGCCCCTGGCCGACAATCCGGGAGGGCTCGAGGGCTACGTCCTCAACATGTACACCGAGCCCATCTGGCGACGGCGTGGCCTCGCGCGCGACATCCTCCGGCGGCTCCTCGCGCTCGGAAAGGAGCGGGGGCTGGTTCGCGTCTGGCTCCACGCGACGCCCGACGGCCGGACCCTGTACGAGGCCGAGGGCTTCACCGCCAATCCGTCGGCCCTGGAGCGACGGCTCTAGGCCGCCTCTCCGATGAACCGGGCCACGGCCTTCCACACCGCCTCGAAGTGCTCCCGATCGAAGCCGGTCCCCGAGGCCACCCAGTCGAAGTGTGGAGGGACGTGGCGCGGTCGGTGGAAGTGGCCGAGAACGTCGTGGTGGTCCGCCCAGACCGCAGCCACCAGCTGGTTCCGCACCTGGCTCAGCGTGGGGACGATGCCGTCGTTCGCCCGATGGTCGGGAATGCTGCCGTACGCGCGACGGAGGAACTTCCGGTGCTCCGGCGAGACCTTCGCGGGCGGATCCGTGGGCCGGCCACGGGCGAGCCGGTACAGAACGATGTACAGCGCGTGGGTGGTCTGCGCGTAGCCGCTCAGTCCGGCCCGTCCGAGCGACCGCAGGCCGGGCGGCCGCGCACGGGTGACGACCTCGCCGTAGCGCACCCCGGGGCGGTCGGCGGTGGCGGCGTTGAAGAGCTCCATCGCCCCGGGCGCAAGCTGCGGGACCAGACCCTGGTCGCTGTGGACGCTGGAGAAGAACTCCTCGATGGCGCGCCGGCGCTTCCCGGCGAAGTCCGACAGCAGCTGGAGGAAGAGCTGGTCCACCACGCCGGTCGGGATGCTGTCCTTCCGGCGGAGCAGGCGCGCCAGGCGGAGGGCCACCCCCACCGGGAGGCGGCCGGTGCGCAGCGAATACACGGTGGCCAGCGAGAGCAGCTTCAGCAGCTGGCGACCGAAGAGCGAGGTGAAGTGCTCGGCGAGCGGCGTCCCGTGGTGCGGCGCTGCCACGCCCACCACCGCGCGCACGGCCCCGGCGCAGCGCTCGACATCGACCCGGGTGGGCAGGAGGGAGCCCGGGCTGAGCAGGAGCCTCGCGTCGAGCGCTCCGGTGGAGTGGCCGACGATGCTCACCACGCCGCCGCGCTGCTCGACCAGCCGGTGGATGGACTCGGCGAGGAGCGCGGCGCGTCGGGGCAGCGAGGACGACGGCTCGGTCAAGACCACCCGGATCTCGCCATCCAGACCCGCCGCGGGCCCGACCTCCGCCAGAAGATCGCGCACGTGCCCGAAGTAAGCGAAGTCGCCCAGGTTCGCGAAGCCGAAGAAGCCCGGGACGAGGACGACGTGATGAGGTCCGGCCACCTGGGGCAGGGACCTTACCGAGCCCCGGGGGTGGGATTCACGCCTCGCCGGTCAGTCGAGCGTGGCGCCCGGCGCGAGCACCGTGTGCGCGAGCCCGGCGGCCTTCGCCACCTTGACGAAGGCGCCGATCGCGTCCGGCACCTCGGCGTACCCCTGACTTCCGCCTCCGTAGTGGATGGGGACCACCCGCCGTGCGCCGATCACCTGCGCGACCTCCACCGCCTGCTCCGGCGTGAGCGACATCGGCGCCGGAACGCGGGTGGTGCGCCCGAGGGTCTGGCGGAAGCCGTTGATGGGGAGGAAGGCCACGTCGAAGGGTCCGTACGCGCGGCCGATGTTCCAGAAGTGGCCGTGGACCTGGGTGTCGCCGGCGTGGAACACCCGGCGGCCTCCCCCGTCGATGACCCACGACACCTGCGGGCTGCCGAGGCCGTCGGAGGCCGGGACGGCGAACACCACGAAGTCGGCGGTGCGAGGAGAGAGGAACTCCGGCTGGTAGAGCGCCACCGGGAGGAGCGGCACCTCGCGGTCACCCAGGCGAAGGGCGGTGTCGCGGTCGCACACCAGGCGGCTGCGGGCGTTGAACACCGGCTTCAGGGCCTCGGGCTGGCAGTGATCGCCGTGGAAGTGAGTGACCAGAGCGTGTCGCTCCGGCGTGGAGGCCTGGAGCGGCGCGCTGCCGGGCTCGGATGGATCGACGGTCGCGTCGATGAAGAGGGTGGTCTCACCGGCGGCGAGGCGGATGCCGGCCCAGGTGAGACGGGTGAAGCGGAGGGCCGGCGGCGGCGTGGGCGCGGCCGCCGCGCTGGCCGGGAGAGCGCGCGCGAGCGCCGCGGCTCCGACCAGCTCGAGCATGGTTCGTCGGTGCATGCCCGTGGTCGTACACGGGATCGCTCCCCGGGGACCGGCCGTCCGCCGTCCCGCCGCGCGCACTGGCTGCAGCGGCAGGACTGAACGCCGTCGAGCGGTCCGAACTGTACTGCGGTGGCGGAGAGCGCCGGTCCCGCCGGGTCACCGCCGTGCGGAGGTCACCGGAAGGCATGCAGGCGCCGGTAGCGAGGCGGCTGTCGTCACGAGGGGTCTCGTCATGAGGCGGTAACGAGGTGTCCGGTAACGAGGTGTCTGGCACTTCGTCCCGGGACTTCGTCCCGGAGCACTTCGTCCCGGGGCCGGCACGCACCTTCGCGCCGGCCGTCACGCCCGTCGAGGGGGGCCGGCACGGTGTCCGTAACGAGGTGACTGGCACCTCCGGAAGGGGCCTCCGGAAGTAACGAGGTGTCTGGCACCGCCGGCAGGCACCGCCGGCAAGCCGGCAGCATCGCGGGCGCTCCGCACGACACCGCGCCACGGCAGCCTGATCACACCGAGAACGCCCCGAACAGCGCCGGGCGCGGCGCTGTCGAGAACCTGGCCAGCGTTCCCGCTCGCCGTCCGTCGGGCGCTCAGCGACCGCTGCCGGGGGTCGTGCCGGTTCCCGTCGTCCCTGTGCCGGTGGCGCCCGTGCCGGTCGTGCCCATGCCACTGCCCGTGGTGCCGGTGCCCGTGGTCCCCGAGCCGGTCCCGAAGTCCGTGCCGGTCCCGCTCCCCGTCTGCCCGGTGCCCGGAACGCGGTAGTTCCCGGTGCCGTCGGTCGAGCCCGAGCCAGGAACCCGGTACGTCCCGCTCGTCCCGGCGCCGCCCGTGCCCGTCGTCCCGGTGGTCCCGGTCCCGGTCGTTCCCGTCCCGGTGGTGTCCGTTCCCGCTGCGCCGCTACCCGTCCCCGTGCTCCCGGTGCCGGTGGCGCCCGAGGTCGAGGACGTTCCGCTCCCGGTCCCCGTGGTGGACTGACCGATTCCCGTCCCCGTGCTGGGCGTGCCGACCCCGGAACCGGTGCTCGGCTGGCCGAGGCCGCTCCCGGTGGTGCTCGGCTGTCCGGCCGGATTCCCGGTGCTGGGCGCGCCGACGCCGGTGTTCGGATTCACCGCCGCCGAGCTCCCCGTGGCCGGCGCAGGCGAGGGCGAATTCAGCGTGCCATCGCTCCCGGCAGTCGTGCCCGCGCCGCCGGTGCCGGAGTACGCACCCGTGCTGTCACGCGCCGTCCCCGTTCCCGGGCCCAGCGGGCCCGTCGTTCCGGTCCGGGGAGTGGTCGTCCCCGCGGTCCCGGTGCCCATCGGCGCACCGGCGTTTCCGCCGATCGGGCCGCTGCTGCCGAGGCTCCCCGCGCCCGAGCTCCCTGTCGAGCCCCCCGCGCCGGTGCTGCCCGTTCCACCGGACGACTGTCCCAGCGCCGTGACCGGCCAGAGCGTCGCCGCTCCCGCGAGGACGCCCGTTCCTACCCAATGCCATGCAGTTCGTTTCATGACCGTCGCCTGCTCCCCCCGTTCATGGAACTCGCCTGAAAGGTAGGGGCGGACTCCCCGGCCAGGGACCCCGTCCAGCCAGCACGCACGCTCGCTCGCCCGTGCTAAGCGAGCGAGCGTGGCCCAGGGAACCAGCCCCATCCGGAAAGTCCTGATCGCCAATCGAGGGGAGATCGCCGTCCGGATCATCCGTTCGTGCCGGGACCTCGGGATTCCCACCGTCGCCATCTACTCGGATGCAGACCGCGTGGCGCTCCACGTGCGGATGGCGGACGAGGCCTTCCGGGTCGGCCCACCGCCCTCCCGCGAGTCCTACCTCTCCTTCGAGCGCATCCTGGACGCGGCGAAGGCCTCGGGCGCGGACGCGATCCACCCCGGCTACGGCTTCCTCAGCGAGAACGCCGCGTTCGTCCGGGCGTGCGAGGCGGCAGGAATCGTCTTCATCGGCCCTCCCGCGTCGGCGATGGACGCCATGGGCGAGAAGACACGTGCCCGCGCCAACATGGAGAAGGCCGGCGTCCCGGTCGTCCCGGGCAGCAACGCCCCGTTCCCCTCGGTCGGCGAGGCGCGCGCCTACGCCGAGAAGATCGGCTTCCCGGTGATGCTCAAGGCGGCCGGCGGTGGAGGCGGGAAGGGGATGCGGCGCGTGGAGCGGCTGGCGGACTTCGACTCCGCCTGGCGCGCCGCCCAGAGCGAGGCGCTCAACGCCTTCGGCAACGACGCGGTCTACCTCGAGAAGTACCTGGACGAGCCGCACCACGTGGAGATCCAGGTCTTCGCCGACCAGGCCGGGAACACCGTCCACCTGAACGAGCGCGAGTGCTCGGCCCAGCGTCGCCACCAGAAGGTCGTCGAGGAGACCCCCTCTCCCATCCTCACCCCCGAGATGCGCGCGGCCATGGGCGAGGTGGCGGTCCGCGCGGCGAAGGCGGTGGGCTACGTCGGGGCGGGCACGGTGGAGTTCCTGGTCGACAAGCACCGGAACTTCTACTTCCTGGAGATGAACACCCGGCTCCAGGTGGAGCACCCGGTCACCGAGTGGGTCACCGGGCTGGATCTGGTCGCCTCCCAGATCCGCGTGGCGCGGGGCGAGCCGCTCGGATTCCGGACCGAGCCGCCCCGAGGGCACAGCATCGAGGTGCGGGTGTATGCCGAGGACCCGGCGCAGAACTTCATGCCCAGCCCGGGCCGCATCACGTACCTGAGAGTGCCGTCCGGACCGAACGTGCGCGACGACTCGGGCGTGTACCCCGGCTACACCGTGCCGACTGTGTACGACCCGATGATCTCCAAGGTCTCGGTGTGGGCGCCGTCCCGGCCGGAGGCCATCGCCCGGATGCGGCGGGCGCTCTCCGAGTACGTGGTGAAGGGGATCACCACCAACATCCGCTACCTGCATGCCATCCTCGCTCACCCGGACTTCGTCGGCGGCAACTACGACACCGGCTTCCTCCCCCGGGCCCACTCGGCGCTGCTCGGGCGCCACGACCACGCCCTGGGCGAGGTGGCGCTCCTCGCCGCGGTGGTGGACGCCTACCAGCGGGACGCGCGGAGGCGGCGCAGCCTGACCCCGGTCTCGGGCCAGCGCGCCGGACCCTCGCCGTGGCGGCTGCGCACCCGCGGGAGTCGGCGGTGAACGGGTCCAAGCGTTACGTCACTCGCGTCCGCGGCGCGCGCGAGTCGGTCCCGGTGGACATCGCGGAGCAAGACGAGGGCAACTACGTGCTCACGGTGCGGGGGAGGCCCCACACCGTCGACGCCCGGGTCCTCGACCACGGCGCGGTCTCGCTCCTGGTGGACGGGCGCTCGTACGACGTCGAGCTGGACGAGTCGGGGGACGAGGTGCAGGTCCTGGTCGGCTTCGAGCTGCTCACCGTGGACGTGGCGGACGAGCGGGCGGTGAGCTTGCGTGCCGGCACGGCAGGGTTCAGCGTGAGCGGGAAGGTGGTCGTCACCGCGCCGATGCCGGGGAAGGTGGTGCGGGTGCTGGTGGCTCCTGGCGCCCAGGTGACCGAAGGTCAGGGGCTGGTGGTGGTCGAGGCGATGAAGATGGAGAACGAGCTGAAGAGCCCCAAGGCGGGTACCGTGATCGCCGTGTTCGCGAAGGAGGGCAGCGCGGTGGAGGCCAACGCCAAGCTGCTCACGGTGGAGTAGGTCATGTCCGACGAGCGCCGACGCTGGCTGGACCAGGTCTGGGACAGGGCCCGGGCGAAGTCGCCCGAGCGAAAGGATGTGTTCCGGACCACGAGCGACATCGAGCTGGGGCCGGTCGACGCGCCCTCCAGCCCCGATGCGGAATACTTGAAAGAGCTCGGCTTCCCGGGCGAGTACCCCTTCACCCGTGGCATCCAGCCCACGATGTACCGGGGCCGCCACTGGACGATGCGGCAGTACGCCGGGTTCGGAAGCGCCGAGGACGCGAACGCCCGCTATCACTACCTCCTCAAGTCCGGGCAGACCGGGCTCTCGGTCGCGTTCGACCTGCCAACGCAGATGGGCCGTGACGCGGACCACCCCCGGGCGCGGGGCGAGGTGGGCAAGGTCGGCGTGTCGATCAGCTCCCTCCGGGACATGGAGGTGCTGCTCAAGGGAATTCCGCTGGCCGACGTCTCGACCTCGATGACCATCAACTCCACCGCGGCCATCCTCCTCTCGCTGTACGCGGCGGTGGGCGAGCAGCAGGGCGTTCCGCTGGAGAAGCTCTCGGGCACGGTCCAGAACGACATTCTCAAGGAATACATCGCTCGCGGGACCTACGTGTATCCGCCGCGTGAGTCGCTGCGCCTGGTGACCGACGTCTTCGCCTTCTGCGCGAAGCGGGTCCCGCGCTGGAATCCGATCAGCATCAGCGGGTACCACATCCGCGAGGCGGGCTCGACGGCGGCGCAGGAGATCGCCTTCACCCTCGGCAACGGCATCGCCTACGTGGACGCGGCGCGCCGCGCAGGCCTGGAGGTGGACGCGTTCGCGGGTCGCCTGTCCTTCTTCTTCAACGTCCACAACAACTTCCTCGAGGAGATCGCCAAGTTCCGTGCAGCTCGCCGTCTGTGGGCGCGGCTGATGAAGGAGCGCTTCGGAGCAAAGGACCCCAGGAGCCAGATGCTGCGCTTCCACGCGCAGACCGCCGGCTCCACGCTCACCGCCCAGCAGCCGGAGAACAACGTGGTGCGGGTGGCGCTGCAGGCGATGGCGGCGGTGCTCGGCGGAGCGCAGTCGCTGCACACGAACAGCAAGGACGAGGCGCTGGCGTTGCCCTCCGAGGCCGCGGCGAAGCTCGCGCTCCGGACCCAGCAGATCATCGCCTACGAGACCGGCGTGGCGGACGTGGCCGATCCGCTCGGCGGCAGCTACACGCTGGAACGGCTGACCGACGAGCTGGAGGCCCGGGCCGACGGCTATCTGACCAAGGTCGACGCGCTCGGGGGCATGGTGGAGGCGATCGCCCAGGGCTATCCGCAGCAGGAGATCCAGGACGCGGCCTACCGCGCGCAGCGAGCGCTGGAGACGCGCGAGTCGGTGGTGGTGGGCCTCAACGAGTTCCGCGAGGAGGAGCCGCCGCCCGAGGGGCTGCTCCGGGTCAACGAAAGGGTCGAGCGCACACAGGCGGCACGGCTGGCGGCACTGCGGAAGGAGCGCGACGGTGCGTCGGTGCAGCGGCGGCTCGATGCGCTCCGCGTCGCGGCGAAGGACGAGCGGCAGAACCTCGTGCCGCTGATCCTCGATGCGGTGAAGTCCCTCGCGACGCTGGGGGAGATCTCCGACGCGCTCCGGGACGTGTTCGGCGAGCACCGGGAGCAGGTGGTCCTCTAGACGGGGACGGGGATCTGCCCCGAGGGGACGCGGGAGGGCGGGTGTGTCCTCGCAGTGCCGGTCCCTGCGCGGTCCCCCCCGCTCCGGGGATCCGCGGCAGGACGGACCAGGAAGGGACCCGTCATTCGCTCGCGGGCCGGCGCCTGATCGCGTTCTGATCCGCTCGCAGTTCAGGTCGGCCTGCGCGAGCCCTGGCGCTCCGGGTCGAGCCGCGTCCACGAACACCACCCTCGGTCATTGGGCCCGGGGGCGAGGGGGTCGAACGCTCAGAGGTTATAGCAACAACTTCGCACGGCCGTGAAAACGCCGAACGAGGGTCTCGGTACTTACGAGGCGCCGACTCGCACTCAGGTTCCAAGTTATTGCTATTGCCTCTGAGCGTTCGAGGTGCCTCCGGCGGGGCCCTCCCGCGCGGGGGCGAGAGTCCCAACATGGGGCCGACGGTTCGCCGCTCGCGGCGGGTGAGCGTCGCGCCGGTACGCGGCAGCGAGCACGGGGGTTCATGCGCTGTCGCCGCTCGCCCCGAGCCTGGGCCGGGCGGAGTGGAGGAACCCTGAGCGGCGCGGTTACCCGGATCGCCTTCCGACGTTCGTCTTCGCGTGCTGAGCGTCCCCGATCAGCGCTGGATCAGCCGCGGCTCCCGGAGCGCCGGAGCCGGCGCAGGCCAGTCGGGACGTGCCTTTTCGCTTGGCTGACGCCGCTGACCGGGTCTCCTCCGGGCGCCTTCCGCACGCTTCGCCGAGGCCGCGCGCCGACAATCCAGCGCCCGCCACGGCCTCGAGCGACCATCCCGGACACCCGGCTCAGGCCTCACGCCTTCTCCCAGGGCCCGCAGCCCGGTCGCCAGGTGAGCACGCCGAGGTGGAACTCCGCCTCCATCGCGCGCGCATCGTCACCCGCAGCTCGCGCGACCTCAGCGAGCATCGACCACGCCTGCGCCTGGCAGCTCCAGTGCCGCGCGCACCGCCGACCGCGCGAACACCTCCGCCAGCTCCGCGTCCTCCCTGCGGAGAGCCTGCGCGGTCTGCATCTTGAGGAGGATCTGGTCCGTCTTGCTCATCGTTTGCTCTCGGCACCGGCGGGCGGCGGCAGACCGGTCCGGG
>RPRB01000187.1 GCA_003818285.1 Myxococcaceae bacterium | reverse complement strand
GCCCCGTGGCACGTCGAGCAGCGCAACGACGAGGCTGCGCGTCGCAGCGAGAGGATCGGGCGCCGCAGCGCACAGGACATCCCGGTCGGAGCACTGAGGTGCCCGACCGGGGTGTCGTGTGCACGGCGAGGCGGCCGAGACCGAAGCGAGACGGCGCACCCGAGGAGCGAGCAGCGAAGGCGTGCCCGGTGGCACGTCGAGCAGCGCAACGACGAGGCTGCGCGTCGCAGCGAGAGGATCGGGCGCCGCAGCGCACAGGACATCCCGGTCGGAGCACTTACTTGGCCTTCAGGAGGAAGTTGACCAGCAGCGCGGCGATCGGAAGCACGAAGAAGAGCATCGCGCTGACCGCCAGCACCTTGCGCCGATTCCGCTGGAGCTCACCGGGGTCGGTCTTCGCAGCGGCCGTCGCAGCGGTCGACGCCATCCGCACCATGGATTCCAGCGCGACCTTCGCCTGCGGATCGTCGGGGACCGCAGCGAGCCGGATGCGGTACAGCCGCCCGGCCCTCGCGAGCTCGTCCATGTTGAACGCCATCTGGAGGAACTTGTCGTGCTCCTCCTGCCGGCTCCAGCGCTCCTCCAGGCCGCGCCACGCCGACTCGAGGGCGGCCGACGGCTGGTGTTCCTCGGCGCGGAAGTTGGCGAACACCAGACCACAGGCGTTGCAGATGAGCGCCTGCGGCGTCCGGGGAGTGATGCACTTCGGGCAGTGGCCCGGAGGAATCTGGATGGTGGAGCCGCGGGCCACGCCGGGCACCACCACCGGAGTGCCGCCGGTGTTCCGCGGCTTCAGGGCCTGGGCGGGCTGTGGTGGAGGCTGGGGCGCGGGTGGCGTCGTCGGGTGCACGTTGCCCAGCTGGTCCAGGAGCTGGGCGAACTCGGCATCCACCACCCGCTTGGCTGGCGGCGACGGGGCGGGCCCGGCCAGCGTGACTGGAGCGATGGTCGGGGGCTTCGCGGGTGACTCGAAACGGGCCACCTCCGCCGGTCTCGGCGGCGCTGCCGCTCCCGGCGGAGCGACCGCCAGCGGAACCGCCTCCGAGGTCGGCGTCAGGAGGATGAGGGTCTGCCCCTCGTCGCTCTCGTCATCCTCGTCGGAGGACGGGCGCCCGGGCTCCTTCTTCTTGCCCGATGCGTTCTTCTTGCCGGGCGGCGCGACCGCCAGCGGAACCGCGTCGGAGGTCGGCGTGAGAAGGATGATGGTGGGGCCCTCGTCGTCCTCGTCCTTCTCGTCGGGGGGCGGGCGCTCGGGCTCCTTCTTCTTTCCCTTCTTCTTGACGGACGCCTTCGCCGCGGCCTTTGGCGAGGGCACCGTCACTGGCCGGGCGGGCAGCTGCTGACGCTGCTCCGCCCCGCACGCCGGACAGCGCGCGACGAGCCCCCCCTTCTCGACCCGGAGGTCGACCAGCTCGACCAGGCGCTCGCAGGAAGGACAGAGAACTTTCATCGGGGAGAGGCCCGTCCGGCGCGGCAGGCTCGGAAGGCGACGGACAGTCTAGAGGACACCGGAAAGTCTAGAGGAGCGCAACGAAGGGCGCGGGAAGGAAACAGAGCACCGCCACCACGAGGGTGGCCACGCACAACCACCCACGTGAGGCTCCCAGGGGCTCCTCCGGGAGGGTGACCGGCGGGTGCTTGACCCCGACCACCAGCAAGACGACGAGCAGCCAGGCAACCCAGGTGAACGAGACCAGCACCGCCAGCCCGGCGAGCAGCAGGAGGGCGATCCACCCGATGGCGCGCGCCCGCTTTCCGAACAGGGCGTAGGTCAGGTGCCCCGCGTCGAGCTGCCCGACGGGGAAGAGGTTCAGCATCGTCACCAGCGTGCCCAGCCAACCCGCGAGAATGAACGGGTGGGCCTCAATGCCCTCCATGCCCTGAGGCCGGGGGCCGAGGAAGACCCGCTCGAAGAGCCGGAGCAGGAGATTGTCACCGTAGATGGGCACGTCCAGGCTGGGGAGTCCGTGCTGGAGGACGTTCCAGAGCGACATCGGCCCGAGCACGGGGCCCCCCGTGGGCGGCAGCGGCACGAAGCGGGAATGGGCGTATCCCCAGGCGAGGAAGGGCAGGCAAATCACGAAACCCGCCAGCGGACCGGCGGCGCCGATGTCCACCAGCGCGTTCCGGGTCGGAATGCGGTCCCGTACCCGGATGACCGCTCCCAGGGTCCCGAACCCCAGCAGCGGGAGCGGGATGAAGTAGGGAAGACTGGCGCTGACCCGGTGCCAGCGGGCGAGCACGTAGTGCCCGAGCTCGTGCGCCCCCAGGATGCTCACGACTGCCACGGTGAACTGGAGCGAGCTCAGCAGGGCGGTCCTGCTGATCCGGATCGCCCCGCTTTCGGTCCACGCCCCGGCCTGGACCAAGAGATACGTGCCGAACACCGTCACCAGGGTGGTGGCGAAGAGGGCCAGCGGGAGCCAGCGGCCTGGCTCGGGCCTCGGAAGGGACGCGTCCAGGGCTTTCTCCTAGTCCTCCAGAACCGAGGAGAGAACCTGGGCGGTGAACTGCACCAGGGGGATGACGCGCTTGTAGTTCATCCGTGTCGGTCCGATGACTCCCACCGTGCCCAGCGAGCGGTCCGCCGGGCCGTACGGAGTGGCCACCAGCGACACGTCGCCACCGGGTGAGAGGTCGCTCTCATGGCCGATGAAGATTTGCATCTCTCGCGCCCGCTGCACGCGGTCGAGGAGCGCCACCAGCCGGGTCTTCTCCTCGAGCGTCCTGAACAGCGCCTTCATCCGCTCGACGTCCGCGAACTCCGGGGCTTCGAGGAAGCTCCCCGTGCCCTCGATGAACACCTTTTCGGTGGGCGGGACGCCCGTGGCCAGCAGGCCCAGCTTGAGCGCCTTGGCCACCAGCTGGTCGTAGGCCGCCTGGTCCTGGGCCAGCTCCTGCTCGATGCGCCCCCGGACCTGCTCCAGGGGGAGCTTCCCGAGAAGCTCGCTGAGGTAGTTGGAGGCGCGAACCAGCTCCTCCTGGGAGATCTCGAAATCCAGCGCCACCGGGCGGTTGTGCACCTGACCGTCCTGGTCCACCAGGATGGCCAGCACCCGGCCCTCCCGGAGCCGGACGAACTCGATGCGGTGGAAGGTCCCGGAGGTGGGCCGCGGGGTCACCACGACCCCGGCGTGACGGGTGAGGAAGTGCAGGATCCGGCCGGCGCCCTGGAGGGCGTCCTCGAGCGGCGTCCCGCTGGTGGGGATGCCCCGCTGGATGAGATCGCGGTCCCGGGGGTTCGGGTCGCGGAGGCGGATGAGGGTGTCGACGTAGAAGCGGTACGCCCGGTCCGTCGGAAGCCGGCCGGCCGAGGTGTGCGGCTTCTCGAGGTACCCGAGCTCCTCCAGGTCCGCCATGACGTTGCGAAGGGTGGCCGAGGAGACCTCGAAGCCACTGGTCCGCGCCAGCTGCTGGCTCCCCACCGGATCACCCGTGGAGATGTACTCGCGGATGATCGCGTGCAGGACTTCGCGGGCGCGGTCGGAAAGCGGCTCGGCCATGGCGGCTCGACGAGGGCAAGCGTAGAAGGGTGACGCCCCCGTTTCAATGAGGGGCACAGTTTCTGGGCGCCTCTTCCCGGGGGGTTCCGAGACCATTCCCTTTTCCGCCCTCTTGGGGCTTTATCGGCCAGCACGTTTGCAGTGGATGCCGCCAGGAGGGCGCATGAAAGCAAAGGACGTCCTGGGGCTCGCCAAGGACCGCGGCGCGGTGATGGTGGACCTCAAGTTCATGGATTTCGTCGGGCTGTGGCAGCACTTCACCATCCCGCTCGCGGAGCTGAAGGAGGAGATCTTCGAGGAGGGGCTGGGCTTCGACGGCTCGTCGATCCGTGGCTGGGCGGAGATTCACGCCTCGGACATGCTGGTGATGCCGGACGCCACCACGGCGGTGATGGATCCCTTCATGAAGGATCCGACGCTGAGCCTCATCTGCAACATCGTCGACCCCATCACCAAGGAGGCGTACGGCCGCGACCCGCGAAACATCGCGATCAAGGCGGAGAGGTACCTCCGCTCCACCGGCATCGCGGACACGGCGTACTTCGGCCCGGAGGCCGAGTTCTTCATCTTCGACGAGGTGCGCTTCGACAGTAGGCCGAACGCCTCGTTCTACGAGATCGGCTCCAGCGAGGCGGCGTGGAGCACGGGCAAGGAGGAGGGCAACCGGGGCTACAAGGTCCGCTACAAGGAGGGCTACTTCCCGGTCGCTCCGCTCGACAGCCAGCAGGACATCCGCACCGAGATGTGCCGCGTCCTCGCCGACGTCGGCATCGAGGTGGAGCGGCAGCACCACGAGGTGGCCACCGCGGGTCAGGCGGAGATCGACTTCCGCTTCAACACGCTGGTGAAGTGCGCGGACAACCTCAGCTGGTTCAAGTACATCGTGAAGAACGTGGCCTGGCGCCACGGCAAGACGGCGACGTTCATGCCCAAGCCCCTCTTCGGGGACAACGGCTCGGGCATGCACACCCACCAGTCGCTGTGGAAGAACGGCAAGCCACTGTTTGCCGGTGACGGGTACGCCGGGCTGAGCGAGCTGGCGCTCTACTACATCGGCGGGGTCCTGAAGCACGCCCGCGCGCTGGCGGCGCTCTGCAACCCCACCACCAACAGCTACAAGCGGCTGGTGCCCGGGTTCGAGGCACCGGTGAACCTGGCCTACTCGAGCCGGAACCGGAGCGCGTCGATCCGCATCCCGATGTACAGCCCGAGCCCGAAGGCGAAGCGGCTCGAGTTCCGCAGCCCCGACCCGTCGTGCAACCCCTACCTCGCCTTCGCCGCGCAGCTGATGGCGGGCCTGGACGGGATCGAGAACAAGATCGATCCGGGTGATCCGCTGGACAAGGACATCTACGGCCTGTCGCCGGAGGAGCTGAAGGACGTTCCGAAGATGCCCGGGAGCCTGGACGAGGCGCTGGACTGCCTGCGCAAGGACCACAAGTTCCTGCTCAAGGGCGACGTGTTCAGCGAGGACGTCCTCGAGACGTGGATAAGCCTCAAGATGGACAAGGAAGTGAACCCGGTGCGGCTGCGGCCCCACCCGATGGAGTTCGCGCTCTACTTCGACATCTGAGAGAGCTCGGCAGTCTCCCGCGCGGGCCGCTCGATCCGGCGATCGAGCGGCCCCGCGTGTCTTCGCCGTGGATTCCTCAGTGCTCCACGGGGCGGCTCTCGCTCTCGGGCGGCAGGCCAAAGTCGATCCGCTTCAGAGCCTGCTTCGCCGCGCGGGTGAACCCGTCGTCGTAGGTGTAGAGCTCGAGGAACTTCTCCAGCAGAGGCCGCGCCTCCGACGGCCGGCCCAGCGCGTGCTCGGACATCCCAGCGTGGTACAGCGCCTGGTAGTTCTCGGGCCAGAACTCGAGCACCAGCTTCATGATCGGCGCGGCGGAGACGTCGTCGCCCATGTCCGCCGCCGGGTGCCCGGCCTCGAACACCACCGCCGCGGCCGACGCGCGCTGACTCTCGGGCAGGGCGACGATCAGCTTCCGCGCCGCGTCCATCTTCCCGCCCAGCGCCAGGCATGCCGCCCCGGCGCCCGCCCCCTCCGCACCTGGCGGCGGTGGTTCGCGCAGCACCGCCTGGAGAGCCTCGACGGCGTTGCATCGAGGTCGCATCCGGCTGAGCCACGCCCGTCCCGCGGGAAGGCGGGGCGCGGGCGGAGGACTGGTCGTCGCCGTGCTCCGGGTGACCCCCGCGGTGAGGAGGTTCGGCGCGAGCACCGTTGCAACGATGGCCGCGACCGAACCGACCACCACGCTGAGGAGCAACCGCGGCGGACGACCCGTCCTGGGTCGGTGGAGCAGCGCCCGGGCCTGCGCCACGTCCGGCGGCCGCCGTGCCGGATCCACCTCCAGCATCCGCGGAAGCCAGGCATCAAAGGGCGCGGGCAGCCCCGGCGGCAGGCGCAACTGCAGTGAGGGACCCAGCCACTCGCTCGGCGGCCGGCCGGTGAGCGCATGGAGCAGCGTGGCGCCCAGGGCGTAGAGGTCCGAGGTCCGGTCGACCGTCCCCCCGAGCTGCTCGGGAGGCATGTACCCGAAGGTCCCGACCAGCGTCGAGCCGTGGGTGCGCTCTGACGAGAGCGTGCGCACGCTGCCGAAGTCCACGAGGGCGACCGTCCCGTCCGGCCGCAGCACCACGTTGGCCGGCTTGAGGTCGCGGTGCAGCACCGGCGGCGTCCGTCCGTGGAGGTGGCCGAGGATGTCCAGGAGCCGCTCGACGAGCCGGAGCGCATCGGGGGCGGCCAGCGGGCCACGCACGAGGCGGGAGGCCAGCGTCTCCCCGGCGATCAGCTCGAAGGCCAGGTACAGCCGCAGCGAGACGCCCTGCCCTTCGCGGAACCGGCCCACGTAGGCCGGGATGCCGGGGTGTTGCAGGGTCCGCAGCGCGTCGGCTTCGCGCTCGAAGGCGTCCAGCTCCTGCACCGAGGGCACGGTGGCGAACTGCAGCTCCTTGAGCGCTACCCGATGCCCGGTGGAATCGGCGGCAACGTAGACCCGCGCGTGCGGCCCCTGGGCCAGCACGCGCTCCATGGTGTATCCGCCAGCCCGCTGCGCCACGCCGCAGTGCGGGCAGCGGGACGCGGCGGCAGGCTCCGCGCAGCCAACGCACCGGGCGTCGTCCGAGACAGGGGCGCGGCCAGCCGTGAGCTCCATGGGGACAGGGTCCGAGCATCGCATGTGCCATGCCCGGGCCTGAATCCCCCCTCGTCCGACACCGGCGCACGCCGCTGCGACCCTCGAGGTACAGAGGAAATCGAGGACCGACACGCGCGTGTGACTTCCGGGAGGCCGGGGAGCTGCTTCGGATCCACCAGACGGTCGCAGCCGGGGAAAGCGCGTCGGCTTACGATCCTCCGTCCGCGCGAGTCCCGTGGAGTCGGCGGGCGGCGCTCGTCGCCGGGGCGGCCCTCGCCTTCGAGGGCGGCAGGATGATCGGGGACCTCTGGCGTGGCGTGGTCCGCGACTGGGCTCATCGCCCACCGTTCCGCGGGCCGTGGGTCACGGTGGAGCACGGGCTCCTCTACTCCACGGTGACCGCGCTGATCTGCTGGGGCGTGTGGTGGGCCTTCGCCCGGATGGGCTGGATGGCCTCGCCGGGAAGCGTCCTGCGCGGCTCGACCCGCAGCGTGATTCGATGGGGCGTCGGCCTCGGGATCGCGGTGTTCCTGCTCGATCTCGCGGCCCTGCTCGGGCTTCATGCGCTGGGAGCCATGCCTCCGGAGCGTCCGGCGCTCGGCTGGCACCCGATGACCGGCTGGTCGTTCCTGGGCAACCTGTTCTCGAACTTCTACGAGGAGTGGATCTACCGGGGCTTCCTGTTCGCGGTCGCGGTCCGGGTGACCTCGAGCCGGCTCGGCGCTGCGGTGATCACCAGCGCGCTCTTCGCCGCGGTGCATTCCCAGTATGCCTGGGCGCTGCGGGCGTTGATCTTCGTCAGCACCCTGCTGGGTGGTCCTGAAACAGCGCTCGCTGTGGCCGGCGTGGGTCGCGCACCAGGTGGTGGACGTGCTCGGCGACAGCGTCTTCTTCGGGTGAAGCGCTCCAGGAAGCGTGACTTGCCCTCGCGCTCTCGCGGTTTCCACCACGAGCCCTGGACCTGTCTCAGGGAACGACCCGTCTGAACGTGGCGACCCAGTTCACCTCCCAGGTCCTTCCCTCGTCGGGCGAGAAGGCCT
Source organism: Myxococcaceae bacterium (assembly GCA_003818285.1). Classification (GTDB taxonomy): domain Bacteria; phylum Myxococcota; class Myxococcia; order Myxococcales; family Myxococcaceae; genus RPRB01. The sequence goes on along the minus strand of RPRB01000187.1, from coordinate 1,866 downwards.
GCTCGAACCGGAAGGTATCTGCCGTCATCTCGGAGAAGATGAAGCGCACGCAGATGGGCCGGCCTTCGAGCGTCTCGTGGTTCAGGAACTCGCCTCGCCCGTCCGAGAACCCGCCCACCAGTCCCGGTGTCAGCTCGCCGTCCCGGCTGCTGGCGAAGCGGACGGTCCACTGCCGCGAGGCCGGGTCATAGAGCCGGAGCGTGAGCCCCTCGATCTTGCCGGCGGACCCGGTCACGTCGAGCTCGCCCACGTTCGCCCGTCCCTGCCAGAGCGGGTGGACCACCGAGGTTCCCTCGTAGGCCACCCACTCGTCGGATCCGGTGAGGGGACGGAGACGTCGGGACAGCTTCGCGGTCCAGCGGCCGAACTCGAAATCGAAGTCGTGCTGGCGGTCGCCGGTGGCCGGAGCCGGGTCACAGCGGCTGGCGGTGGACGAGCCCCCCGAGACACCTGCGCGGGGATGACAGCCGAGCGCGGCGCAGGCGGCGAGAATGCAGGCTGGCAGGAGTGGACGCACGTCCGGGAAGGTGGCGTGCCGGCCGGAGCGCTCGCCAGGCCAGGACGGGGCGATTGCCGCAGACCAGAATCGATTACACCGTCGTGTGCGTGCACTCGCTCAGCGGGTCTCGGAGCGCTCCTTCGTGAAGAGAGCGCGCGAGATCCCCATGGCCGCCACCGCGCCCGCGATCGCGGCGAGCAGAGCCAGTCCATCCGCGAAGACCTGCTGCGGGACGAGCATCCGGCCGATCAGTCCTCCCACCACTCCGCCGACGCCGCCGGCCGCGAAGCCCCAGGCCAGTGTCAGTCCGCGGACCTTCCAGAGCGCGGCCAGAATCGCGCCCAGCGTCGCCCCGATGACGATCCAGCTCAGAAACGCGAACATGGCTGATCCTCCTTTCGGGGTGGGACATGCATCGGCCATGCACGGAGCTCCGACGCTCCTTTCGGGACGACCCCCCCGGTCCGGCCTTGCGAATGCAAAAGCGGCTGTTCCGCCTTTCCACTGAGCCCTTCCGTGCAGTGTCTGCACCTCCGGGCCCGGAGCGCGCAGCGATTGCGGGCTCGGGCTCGCGTTCGTCAGAAGGGCGAGCAGCTCAGCAGCACGCAGGGCTCGATGGCGTCCCCGGGACTCGGGCCATGCAGGACCGAGGGCGGCGCTCGAGCTGCAGGGCGGCGCCGTGTTCGCCGGAGGCATGGGCCGTCGCCTGCCGCTGTTCTTCACGCCGTCCGTATCTATTCTCCGAGACCGGGAGGGCCCCAGCATGGAACGCAAGACCTCGGCCGATTTCGACCAGGAGGTCCTGAACCTCTTCGACAAGTACGTGCACGGCGACATCGACCGCCGCGGTTTCCTCGAGCGCGTGGCCAAGTACGCGGTCGGTGGAATGACTGCCTCGATGCTCCTCGATGCGCTGAGCCCGCGCTTCGCCGAGGCCCAGCAGATCCCGAAGGACGATGCTCGTCTCAAGGCGAGCATGGTCGAGTACGCGTCGCCGCGGGGGCAGGGAAAGATGCGCGGCTACCTGGTCCGCCCGGCCGGCGCGTCCGGCAAGCTTTCCGGAGTCCTTGTCGTCCACGAGAACCGCGGGCTGAATCCGCACATCGAGGACATCGCTCGTCGGATCGCCCTCGAGGGGTTCATGGCCTTCGCTCCCGATGCGCTGGCGCCCCTCGGCGGCTACCCGGGCGACGAGGACAAGGCGCGCGAGCTTTTCGCCAAGCTCGACCCCCAGAAGGTGCGCGAGGACTTCGTCGCAGCCGCCGAGTATCTGAAGGGGCGGCCGGACTGCACTGGCAAGATCGGCGTGGTCGGATTCTGTTTCGGCGGCGGGATCGTGAACATGCTGGAGACGCGGCTGCCCGCTC
>RPRB01000186.1 GCA_003818285.1 Myxococcaceae bacterium | reverse complement strand
CATCGCCCGCCGCCGCGCGACGCTGGCCGAGCTGGAGAAGCGCTTCCGGGCGCTTCCGGTGCGGACCGAGATCCCGGCCGAGGTCGATCGGCGGCTGATCGGGTCCGCGCTGGCCCGGGTCCGATGGGAGCTCGAGGTGAACCCGGGCTGGAGGCAGGCCCCTGCCTTCTACGTCGATCAGGCGCTGGCCAGCCCGCATGAGCTGCTGGTCATCCCGCCCCCCTTCGATTCCCAGCGAAGCCGGGACCTCGTTCGGCGCCTGGATGCCGTGCCCGCGCTGGTCGAGCAGGCCAGGCAGAACCTGGACCGGATGCGTGGACCCTTCCTCCGCGTCGCACTGGAGCAGCTCCGTGACGTGCGTTCACGGCTGTCACGGATGGCCCAGGCGCTGCGGCCGGTCCTTGCCAGGGACGCCGCGGGCGCGATCGGTCCGTCCGCCGAGCGGGCGGCGGCCGCGCTGGAGTCGTTCCGGACCTGGCTGGAGCAGCGAGCGATGGGCCTTCCCGAGGAGACCGCGGTTGGCCGCGAGGCGTACCTCTTCTTCCTCCGGGAGGTGGCGCTGGTGCCGTTCACCCCCGAGCAGCTGGTCGCCGCGGGCCGGCAGGAGCTCGACCGCGCGCTGACCTTCGAGGCGCTGGCCCTCAACCGGAGTCGTTCGATCCCGCCGCTTCCTCTCCTCCCGGGGGTGACGGCAGTGGTGGACCGCGAGCGCGCGGACGAGGAGCGGGTGCGGAAGTTCTACGCGGACCAGCAGCTGCTGACGCTTCCCGCGTGGCTCGGTCACTACCGTTTCCGGCCGATGCCCGACTACCTCGTGCCGATGGCCGACGTCGGAGTGCCGGACGACCTCACCGGCCCCGGTCGCCTGGACCAGGACGGGAGCGCATACGTGGAAGCGCCCACGGAGCACATGGGCTACTTCCAGGGAGCGGCAGCAAGGGATCCGCGCCTGCAGATCATGCACGAGGGCGCTCCTACCTGCAGACCGCGCTCTCCTCCGCGAATCCGAGGCCGCTTCGCAGGTACTACTACGACTCCGGCACGCCGGAGGGCCTGGCCTTCTACGACGAGGAGATGCTCCTCCAGGCGGGGCTCTTCGACGACAGCCCGCGAAGCCGTGACATCGTCTACAACATGATGCGGCTCCGGGCGCTGCGGGTGGAAGTGGACGTGAAGCTCGCGCTGGGGCAGTTCACGCTCGACCAGGCGGCGGACTATCTCGCGACCACCGTCCCCATGGACCGCTCCACGGCCCGCGCCGAGGCTGCGCTGTTCGCCAGCACGCCCGGGCAAGCCATCACCTACCAGACGGGGAAGCTGCAGATCCTCCGGCTCATCGCCGATGCCCGGCTCCGCCAGGGGGAGCGGTTCCGGCTCCGCGACATTCACGATTTCCTGTTCGCCAATGGCTATGTCCCCGTGTCGCTCCTGAGGTGGGAGTACCTCGGACTTCGCGACGAGGTGGACGCCCTGGAGCGCCTTCGCTGAGGGTCCGGATTCAGGAGCGACCCCCCGTTCGCCGATGACCCGGGGCCCCGCGCTCCCGCTCAGCTCCAGCGCATCGACAACGAGCGCCGTCCGTCGCGCTCCACGAGCTCCCACCGGGCCTGCGGCGCCGCGTGCGCCGGGCGGGTCCGCGCAGGCCGTGGCACGAGGGTGAGTCCGCGGCCGTGAAGCTCGAGATGGCGAGGGGCCACGTGCGCGCGCCGCTCGACGAAGACGGCCGTCGCGACCACCGCCGCGGCCAACAGGATCGCGCCCGACGGATGGAACGCGGCGAGGGCCGGCACCGCCAGCAGCGCCGACGAGAGCGCGATTCCACGGCCTCGAGGCTCGGATGCGTGAGACAGGAGGGAAGGCAGGTCCACGGCAGCTCCTTGTCGGTGACCGTTCGGTGACGGCCACGTGCCTCCGGCGTTGCAGGCATCAGACCACGACGCTGTGTCATGTCAAATCAAGGATTTACGTGTATGCCCCTGTGTCATTCGTGTTGCGGCCGGAGCCACACCCGGAGCGTGGGCCGCGCCGGCGCGGGTGTGCGATGAAGCCGGCCAGATGAACACCCAGCCCATCGACGTCCTGCTCTACGGAGCCGGCGGCTTCACCGGCCGGCTGACGGTGGCCGAGCTCGCCCGGCACGCGCCGCCCGGACTCCGCTGGGCGCTCGCGGGGCGGCACCGCGGAAAGCTCGAGGCGGCGCGGGACGCGGCGGAGGGACCGAGCCGTCCGGCAGAGATTCTCGAGGCGGACAGCTGCCGACCGGAGACGGTCGACGCGGCGGTCTCCCGGTCGCGGGTGGTGCTGACCACCGCGGGCCCGTTCGCGGCGTACGGGGACCCGGTGGTCGATGCGTGCGTGCGCCACCGGGCGCACTACGTGGACATCACCGGCGAGACGCCGTGGGTGGCGGACGTCATCGAGCGGCACCACGCGCAGGCCGCCGTCGACGGAACGCGGATCATCCCCTTCTGCGGGTTCGACTCGGTGCCGAGCGACCTGGGCACGCTGCTCGTCGTGGAGCACCTCCGGAACCGCGGGACCGCCTGCGCCGAGGTGGTCTCCGCCTTCCGCCTCCGCGGTGGGATCAACGGCGGGACCGCCGCGACGGCGGTCCAGCTCTTCGAGAGCGGTCAGGCACGGCGGTCGGGGCACCCGTTCCTGCTCGACGGCGCGGCCCGCCCTCGGCTGTCCCGCGAGGAGTTCCTTCGCGAGCGAGACCCCAAGGGTGTCCGGTGGAACGCGGATCTGCGCCGCTGGCTCGCGCCGTTCTTCATGGCGATGGTGAACACCCGGGTGGTACGCCGGAGCGCGATGCTCGCAGCCGACGCCGGCAGGCCCTACGGGCCGCGCTTCGCCTACCGGGAGTTCATGGCGATGCGGAGCCGGCTGCGGGCGACGGTACTCGCGGTGGGGCTGGCCGGGGTCCAGATCGCGCTCGCCTCGCCGCTCCGCCCACTCGTGAAGAGGCGGTTGCCACCACCAGGCACCGGCCCGTCGGAGGAGGTTCGCCGGAACGGCTGGTTCCGGCTGGATCTCGTGGCCCGCGGAGAGGATGGACGCCGCGCGTTCGGCCTGGTGAAGGACCGGGGCGATCCGGGAAACACCGTGACCGTGAAGTGCCTGTGCGAGGCGGCTCTGGCGCTCGCGGTGGACGGAGACAGGCTCCCCGGTGGACCGTCGTTCGGAGGCGTCCTCACGCCTGCCACCGGGCTGGGTCAGGTGCTCGTCGAGCGGCTGCGCGCGCGCGGGATGACGCTCGAGGCATCCGATGCGCCGCTGGACGCCGCTTCCGGCGGCTGAGCTCCTGGGCTACTGGCAGAGCCGAGTGACTTGACCTCGCGATCGGGACAACGTACGAGCCGAGCCCTCGGCCCCGTAGCTCAGTTGGATAGAGCGAGCGTTTCCTAAACGCTAGGTCACAGGTTCGATCCCTGTCGGGGTCACTGGAGCATCAGCGCTTCCAGATCTCCAGGGCTTGCCCCTTCGCGCTTTAATTCCCGGCGCCGGGTGATGACCTGCGCGATCTGTACCCGTCCGGGCCCCCTCCGAGTGTTCGCAACCATGCGCCTCGGCCGGGTCGCTGGTACAGATGCAAATCGACAGCGACCTCTCACGGCTGCGCTGGTGGTGCGGACCAGCATCTGCGCTGGTGCTTGCGCTCACGGCCTGTGGGGCGGCGGCGCCAGCGAGCCCCGGCGCGCTCCAGTCGCCGCCCGACGCCGGAACGGTCGGCTCCACGCAACCGGACGCCGGAGCGACCGGCTCCGCACCGCCTGACGCCGGGACGGCTGACCCGGCGTTCGATCCCGGGCCCTCGTTCGAGCGAACGGAGAGGTGGTCCGTGCGACGACGGATGCGTACCCCCACGGGGACCGACGTGGTGCTGGAGGAGCAACTCGCCAGCTTCACCGTGGCCGAGCCGGGCGCGAGCCGGATTCGCCGTGTCGACGCGCCCGACGTCCTCCCCTGGACCGCCCCGGCCGGCCTCTTCATCGAGGACGCTGCGCTCCATCCGTCCGGAGGGGTGAGCGCGGTGCTGGTGGATGCCAGCTTCTCGGTCTGGCTCGCGCGCCTCGATGCGCAGCTCGCTCTCCTCGACCTCGAGCAGCTGAAGGATCCACAGATCGTCAACGATCCCTTCCCCCCCGGCGGACCTCCGCCTCCCACCGAGGTCACGGCCAACGCGCTGCCTCGCGACTCGGTGCGGTCGGCGGCCGACGGCGAGGAGACGGTGGTCGCGGTGGTCACTCCTCTGGAGTCGGTCCTCCTGTACCGGCTCGCCTTCTCGACGCAGTGGGAGGACCCGCGACGCACGCTGGTCCTCCCGGTCAGTCACCACACGCCCTTTCTCCCGATCGGGGGAACGTTCGACACCTTCGGGGCCATGTGGTCCTCGTTCCGGGCGCTCCTCGACGTCGACGCCGATGGCAATGCCTACCTGGCCTACTGGGCGAACCCCGGGAAGATCCGGGCCCACTCGGCGTTCGCCGGCGACGACCTGAAGAAGGTCTCCACGAATCCGCAGTCGCAGGACTCGGACGTCCTGCTGGAGAAGTTCGACCGTGACGGTCGTCGGATCTGGGCCCGGGTGGTCGGGACGGAGTTCGAGGACGAGCCGTACGCGCTCCGGGCGGCGCACGGCGAGGTCGCGGTGGTCGGTCGCGCCCGTCGATTCCCGAGCTTCGACAACACCTTCTGGGACGCGTTCCTCACCGTGAGCAGCAGTGACGGCACGCTCCGTCGGTCACGGACCTTCCAGCTGGAGGCGTCGAGCATCTTTCTGAGCGTCGATGGGCTCCCCGGAGGTGGGTGGCTCGCCGGAGGAAGCGAGGGGTGGGCCCAGAACCCCTCCGGCCTGAGCGTCTTCTCTTTTGGCTCCAAGCTGCTGGTCGAGCTGCCCACGCCCGATGCGGACCCTGCCCGGATCTCCCTGCCGGGAGGTCCACGGCACAACGAGATCCGCAGCGTCCTTGCCGATTCGCCAGGTCGGTGGTTCGGCGGTCACGAGGACGGACCGGTGATGCACACCGGCGACGGCGACCTGTCGCAGATCCATGCGACGGGAGTCCTCGGCTTCATCGCCCGCTGAGCTGCCGGCGGGCGTGGCGTCAGCGCTACTCCCCCGACTCGAGGAACGCTCGCGGGCGAGCAACTCTGCGGCGCCGATGACGACCGCGGACCCGAGCTCTTGGGGCGGGCCCGCGGGCTGTCGGGGTCACATCGCTGCCGGCACGGGCGCGGGCAGGTCCCGGGATGTCGCGCCGAATCGCGGGAGCACGTCGGCGCCGAGCTCCTCCACGACCTCGGCGGCCGGGCGGCTCCCGTACTTGAGATTGAGCACCACGTGCCCGACGCCGAGCGCCCGGGTCTGCTCGAGCAGCTCCACGAGCGGCTCCCGCCCGAGCGCCCATCCGAGGTGAATCGGCCGTGGTGGCGCGTTCCGTCGCTCGAGCAGGTCGATGTACAGCGACTGGGCCAGCCGGGGGACCGCTCCCGCCGCCCGCGTCGCGGCACGGTACTCCTCCGCCATCCCTTTCTGGACGTGGAGCGGACGGGGATAGGTGACGAAGCCGTCCGTCTCCCGGGCGATCCAGTCGAACGACTGCTGGCTGCGTCCGACGGCCAGGACCGGGAGGTCGCCTCCAATCGGCTTGGGGACGAGGTCGAGCCCGCTCCCGAGGAGCTCCGCCGGGAAGGTGCTCGCCGGAGCGGACCAGGCGCCGCGCAGGACGCGAACGTGCTCGCGGAAGAGAGCACCTCGCGAGGCGGGATCCACCCCGAAGGCGACCGCCTCCGCCGGGCGATCGCCGGTGGCGACCCCCAGGACGAACCGGCCACCGCTCAGCCGGTCCACCGAGGCTGCCGCCTTGGCCACGTGGAGCGGGTGGCGGAGCGGGAGCACGATGGCGCCGGTCACCAGCGCCACCCCCCGCGTCAGCGCGGCGACGTGGCCCAGGTAAACCCACGGGTCGTAGATCTGCCCGACGTCCCCGAAGCTCGGATCCCGCAGCGGCACGTCCCGGAACCACAGGGCGCTGAACCCCAGAGCCTCGGCGCGCCGGGCGAGGGTGTCCTGGTGGAGCATCGTCGGGGTGTCCCCGCGGTAGGCCTCGATGGGGAAGAAGAGGCCAAGGGAGAGTCGGTCCTCGGCGAAGAGGGCGCGGAGCCCGCGGTGCTTGGAGGTGGTCACGCCCCTCCGATGCTCCCTCTTGCCAGCACCTGCCATCTCATTCTAGCCAGTTTCGATATGACCTCAGTGCATATCGCAGACCTGAACCTCCTCCGGGTTCTGGACCTGCTCCTGGAGGAGGAGAACGTCAGCCGCGCTGCGGCTCGACTTCACCTCACCCAGTCGGCGATGAGCCGATCGCTGGCGAGGCTGCGGCAGCTGTTCGGGGACGAGCTCTTGCTCCGGACCGGCCGGGGGATGCGCCCCACCGCCCGCGCCCTCGAGCTCCGGCCACGGCTCCGCGCCGCGGTGGGAGAAGTCGATCGACTGGTCTCCGAGTCGCCCCGGTTCGAGCCGGCCAGTGCCCGGCGCCGCTTCCGGGTCGCGGCGGTGGACTACGCCCACGCCGTCCTGCTCGCCCCGCTTCTCCGAGCGGTCGCCACCGAGGCGCCCGGGCTCGACTGGGAGCTCCTCCCCAGCCCGCGACCCCCGGACCGGGCCCTGGAGAGCGGCGAACTCGATCTCTCGATCGAGCCGAGGCGCACCAGCGGCGCCGGCGTGGTGTGGAGCCCGCTGCTGGAGGAGCGCTACACCTGCCTCGTCTGGCGCGACCACCCTCTGCGGCGTCTAGACCGGGCAGGGTTCGCCGACCTCCAGCACGTGATGGTGGCACCGTGGGGGCGTCCCGGTGGCGTCGTCGACCAGGCGCTGGCTGCCACGCGGGCCCGCCGGCGGGTCGCGGTGCAGGTGCCGAGCTTTCTCCTGCTGCCCCACGTGCTGGTCGACACCGAGCGCATCGCCACCGTGCCGCGCCGAATCGCCCTGCTCCTCGCCGAGGCCCACCCGTTGCGCCTCCTCCAGCCGCCGGTGCGGGTGCCAGGTTTCACCCTCTACCTCGCCTGGCACGAGATCCACCGCCACGACCCCGCGCATGTCTGGCTGCGCGCCCGCGTGCAGCACGAGGCTCGAAAGCTCGCGAACACGGGCTCGTGACCGTCACCGCGGCGAGCCCTCGAGGTCGGTCAGACCCGCGAGGGCGCGTCGAGCAGCAGCCGGGTGAATGGCCCCGCGTCGGCGAGCGTCGACCGCTGGGCCCAGGCCTTCACCGTCTCGGTCAGCTGCGAGTAGGCCGGGTGCAGCGGGCAGCCGGCCCAAGCTAGGCTCCGCGACGTGCGGCTCGCCGTCATCTCCGACATCCACGGGAACATCCGGGCCCTGGAGGCGGTGCTCGCCCACATCCAGGCTCTGGGCGACATCGACCGGCTGGTGGTCGCGGGCGACCTCCTCTCCGGGCCGCTCGAGCCGTCCGAGACCGCCCACGCCCTCATGGGGCTCGACGCCGCGGTCATCCGCGGCAACCACGAGCGCCAGCTGCTCGCCTGTGCCTCGGCTCCCGGCGGGGAGAGCGACCAGTACGCCTTCGAGCACACTACCAACGTGCAGCGCGCGTGGCTCGCGCGTCTTCCCGCCACGCTCGAGCTCGCCCCCGACGTGCTGGTCTGCCACGGCACGCCCGAGACCGACCTGGTCTACCTCTGCGAGGAGCTCGGCACCCCGGTCACCCTCGCCACCGACGAGGTGATCACCGCGAGGCTGGCCGGCAATCGCCAGGGGCTGGTCGTCTCCGGACACTCGCACCACCCGCGGACGGTGCGTCTCTCCACCGGGCAGCTGGTGGTGAACGCGGGCAGCGTGGGCCTCCAGGCCTTCACCGCCGAGCATCCTCGCCGTCACCACGTGGAGAACGGATCGCCGCACGCGCGATTCGTGGTCTGCGAGCGCACGCCCACGGGATGGCAGGCGGAGCAGCACCAGGTCTCCTACGACTGGGACGCGGCCTCGGCCGTTGCCGCCCGGCACGGCCGGGCTGACTGGGCGCGCTGGCTCCGCTCGGGCCGGGTCTGAGCGCTACGGCGCGACCGGCTTCCAGCTCGCGTCCGGGTCGTAGCGCTTCATCCCCGAGGCGATCCTCGCCGTGCTCTGACCAAGGTCCTTCTCGAGCACGACTCCGGACTGGTTGACCAGGAAGGTCACGATTCCCGTCTTCCCGTAGGAGGCCGGCCAGGCGACGAGCGCGAACCCGCGGGTGAGCGTCCCGCCCTCGCGGTAGTCGAGCTCCCCGCCCTCTGCGTGTGGTCCCTGCGCCGTCAGCAGGCGGAAGTGGTAGCCGTGGTACGGAGCTCCCGCGCCGCGCTTCAGCGTGTAGCCCTTGCCGATGGCCCCGCTCACCGCCGGCCCCATCGGGCTCTCCGGCTCGCCCGGAGCCGACTTCCAGTACAGTCCGTCGCGCTTGCCCGACGAGCTGAGAAGCCGGTCCGCGTAGTGCGGGACGCTCGCCGCTCCCGGATTCCGGGCCAGGTAGTCTCGCTGCGCCTCGACGTAGCCGATGCAGACCTGGATGACGTCCAGCTCGTTCTGGCCCACCCGACGCGAGAGGATCTCCTGCTCGCCGGCCCCGGTATCGAAGGTCCACCCCGTCTTCCCCTTCACCAGCGGGATGGGGAATGGCCACGCATCGTCGCCGACGGCGAGGGTGCGCGTGGACTCGTCTGGCGAGAGAAGCTCGTGGCTCCGGTCGTAGAGCTCCACGAATCGGGCGAGCGCGGCCCGGTCGGACACCGGGTCGCCCGAGACGAGGAAGTCCTTCGCCCGGTCGCCGAGAACGACGAGGACCGGCTTCGTCTCGCCCGAGCGTGCCGCGGCCACCAGGGCATCGGTCGCCGACGTCGGATCGGGGTACACCTTCGGGCCCGCGGCCAGCACCGGAGCGGAGACGAGGAGCAGCAACCTCAGCAACGCACGCTGGCGGGTCGAGGCCATCATCACCTCCGCCCCCCGCCGCGTCCGCCGCCGCCTCCGCGGCTGGAGGCGCCCCGGTTGCTGGCGGCCCGGGTCTGCGAGCCGCTCCCCATCCCGCCAAAGCCGGGCGCGGACGGCGCCGGTTTCGACGAGGGCGAGCCCCAGCCGCGGTCACCGCCCCCGTAGCCGGGAGGAGCGCTCGGGACCCCGGTCGAGGGGCGCGCACCGCCGCCGCTCGGCCCCGACGGCAACGTGCTCGGACCCGCGGGACGACCGCCGGCTCCGCCCGGGGTCGACGGCAACGTGCTCGGCCCCGCGGGGCGACCGCCGCCTGCTGTCCCCGGACCCGAGGGCAGCTGGCTCGGACCCGGAGGTCGAGCGCCGGGTCCTCCGACGCCTCCTGGACCGCCTGGACCACCAGGCGCACCCGGACCACCCACTCCGCCCGGCCCTCCGGCGCTACCCGGGCCACCGGGCCCGCCGATGCCTCCCGGCCCACCGGGACCACCGACTCCGCCCGGCCCTCCGACGCCACCGGGTGGTCTCGATGGAGGCCGCGGTGGATACGGCGGGCGCGGCGGAT
>RPRB01000185.1 GCA_003818285.1 Myxococcaceae bacterium | reverse complement strand
GTGGCGCCCGGCGCGGCGCTGGCGGTCCTCGACCTCGGCCACCGGCGCATCAGCATCGCCGTGGGGCGTCCGGCCGAGGGCCTGCTCTTCGCCCGGACCTTCCCCGGCGGTGGCCGGGACCTCTCGCGCGCCCTGGCGGCCGAGTTCCAGGTGCCGCTCGCCGAGGCCGAGGCCTGGAAGGAGCGGGACGGGTCGCTCGCTCCGGGTGGCGGGCCCGAGCACGAGCGGGCCCGGACGGCGCTGGTTCGCGCCCTCGCCCCCCTGGTCCGGGAGGCCCGTGCCACGCTGAAGGCCGCGTCCGGGCGGGAGCACCCTCCGGTGGCCCGGCTCCTCCTCGCCGGCGGCACGGCCCGGCTCCCCGGGCTCGTGGAGCACCTGGGGACGGAGCTCGGCCTGCCCGCCGACTCCCTCCTCCTCCCCGCGGCCGCGACGGCGGTGGTGCCGCCCGAGGTCCAGCCTCGCGCCGCCCAGGCCTACGCGCTCGCGCTCCGGGGAGCGATGTCCAGCGCACGCGCACCGCGCTTCAATCTCCGCCAGGGCGAGTTCGCCTTCCGGGGCCACGTCGACTACCTGCGCGAGCGGCTCATCCGGGTGGCGGCCTTCGCCGGGGTGCTCGCGCTCCTCCTGTGCGTGTTCAACGTCAGCCGGGCCATCCTGCTCGGGCGGCGCGAGACGGCGGTGGACGCCCGGCTCTGCGCCCTGACCCAGCGAGTGCTGGGAAGCTGCGAGAAGAACTACGACCGGGCGCTCAACCTTCTCCGGGGTCAGCAGAGCCCGGCGGCTGCCGTGCCGAGCGTTTCCACGACGCGGCTGCTCGCGGAGGTGGCCCTGCGAGTGCCGCCGGAGGTGACGGTGACCTTCGGCCAGATGGTGTTCGACCTGGACCGGATCCAGCTCCGGGGGGAGACCGACTCCACCCGCAGCATCGACAAGCTCGCCGCGGCGCTGAAGACGTACCGCTGCTTCCGCGAGGTCAAGGAGGGCAAGGTGGAGCGGGCGCGCGACTCGTCGCGCGTGCAGTTCACGCTCGACGTCCAGGTGGACTGCGGTGACGCGGTCGCCAGCGCGGGGTCAGGGTCATGATCGAACGACTGCGCGTGCTCTGGGCCGATCTGCAGACCTGGTTCCTCGGCCTCAACCCGCGCGAGCGGGTGATGGTCACGGGCGCGGGCGCCGCCGCGGTGGTGGTGGTGACCTTCCTGGTGCTCTTCCTCCTCTCCAGCTCGGCCGACGCCACGCGCCGGCGGACCCAGAGCAAGCTCCAGCGGCTCGCCGAGGCCGAGCAGCTCGCCTCGGGGTACGCCGAGGCCGAGCGGGCCCGGAAGCAGGCCGAGGCCGCGCTCACCTCGAGCGAGGTGAGCCTCCCCACCTACGTGGACGAGAAGGGGCGGACCGTCGGGCTGAACATCCCGTCACTGAACCCGAAGGGCGACGTGCCGGTGGGCGACGGCCGCATCATCGAGAGCAGCGTGGAGCTCACCCTGACCGACATCTCGCTGCCCAGGCTGGTGGACTTCCTCGGGTCGCTCGAGCAGGGTCCGGGCGTGGTGCGGGTCACCTTCCTGCGCATCGAGCCCAGGCCCAAGGACGGTGTCCTCACCGCCTGGACCACCGTGACCTCGTACCGGCTGAAGGCGAACCCTTGATCGACCTGGCCGAGCTGCGCGAGCGCGTTCGCGCTTTCAAGGTGCCCCCGCTGGTCGGGTGGCAACGCACCGCCGCCTGGGTCGGCCTGGGAGTGTTCCTCTTCGCGCTCTTCCTGGCGCTCACCTTCCCCTACGACGCGGTCCGGGCCCGCATCGCCTACGAGGCGGACGCCGCGGGACTCTGGGTGCGCATCGATTCGATGGGGCCGGCGTTCCTGGGGGTGAGCGCCCGCGGAGTTCGGGTGGGCGAGCGGTCCGACGGGCCGCGCCCCCCGGCGCAGACGGTGCGGGTGGACCGGCTCACGCTCCGGCCCTCGCTGATTCCCTGGGGGGTGGGCTTCTCCGCCTCGCTGTTCGGGGGCGATGCCGGGGGCGCGATCGGTACCGGCAGCGCGTCGAAGCTTCGCCTCCACTTCGACCACCTCGACCTGGCCCGGGCCGGCCTCGCGACCCTGACCGGGGTGGACGCGGTGGGAACGGTCGAGGGCGAGCTCTCGCTCGACGTCCCCGCCTCGGGGACGCAGGGAGGTCAGCCGGACCTGTCGCAGGCCTCCGGACGTCTGCGGCTCCGCGGAAGCGGCCTCGAGGTGAAGGGGGGGACGATCACCGTCCCGCTGATGGGGCAGATGACTCCCCTGGACCTGCCCCCGGTCAACTTCGGCAAGCTCGAGGCCGAGCTCCCCATCGAGCGCGGTACCGGGACGGTGAAGGCGCTGCGCATCGAGGGCCCCGAGCTGGACATCCAGGCGACGGGCACGGTGCGGCTGGCCCGGGCGCTGCCCTACTCCGAGCCGGACCTGAGCCTCCGGATCCGCCCCAGCGCCGAATTCCTCCGCCGGATGGGCATGATCGCCGCGGGCTTCACCCAGCTCCCGGTGGATCCCCAGGACTCGGCGTACCGGAACGCCAAGCTGACCGGTTACCTCGGCAAGCCGAGCTTCCGCCCCGGGCGTTAAAGTTGCGTCCTCACTGGTCGTTCGACGCGTTGGACTCCGGCCGATCCCGCTGGTAGCGTCCCGGATCGCGTACGGGGGGGCCGTCGGATGCCGGAACTGGTGTTTTTGCGGCGGGGAGAGGAGGTACTCCGCTTCTCGCTCGAACGTCCGAGAGTCGTCCTCGGGCGAGGGGAGCGGTGTGATGTCGTCATTCCCGATCCCGAGGTGAGCAGGCAGCAGGCCGCGGTCGTCCTCTCCGGCGACACGGCCAGCGTCGAGGACCTCTCGGGGAAGGGGACGGTGGTCGGGGGCACGCGCGCGCCGCGGGCACAGCTCACCGACGGCACGGAGATCGCGCTGGGGCAGTGGCGGGCCATCTTCCGTGCGCACGCAACGAGCGGCGACGAGGCCCCGGAGACCGAGGTCCGGGGCACGGTGGCCCAGCCCCGCGCGGACGGGGGCTCGGACCGCTGGCAGGCGGCCCAGATCCGGCTCCGGCACGCAGGGACCGAGTCCGTGCACCGGCTGGTCGGCGAGGGAGCGACGATCGGCAAGGATTCCGGCAACGACCTGGTGCTCGACGACCGGTTCATCTCCGCAAAGCACCTGCGCATCACTCGGCGCGGGAACCGCTTCCTCGTGCTCGACCACGCGAGCACCAACGGCACCTGGTTCGGCGCGGTGCGCCTGTTCGAGGCCGAGGTGCCACTGCACACCCAGCTCCACATCGGCGAGACCGACGTGCTGGTCGAGCCCGCCACCGCGGCACGCAAGGACGCACCTGCCTCCTGGCAGGGACTGGTGGGTGCGGACCCGGCGATGAAGCTGCTGATCGAGCTCATCGAGCGAGTCGCGCCGTCGTCGGCCGCGGTCACCATCCTCGGCGAGTCCGGCACCGGCAAGGAGCTGGTCGCGCGCGCCATTCACGCCCGGAGCTCGCGCGCCGAGCGTCCCTTCGTGCCGGTGAACTGCGCGGCGATCAGCAAGGAGCTCATCGAGAGCGAGCTGTTCGGCCACGAGAAGGGCGCCTTCACCGGGGCCGTCGGTGCACACAAGGGAGCGTTCGAGGAGGCCGACGGAGGGACGCTGTTCCTCGACGAGATCGGCGAGCTTCCTCTCGAGCTGCAGCCGAAGCTCCTCCGGGCTCTGGAATCGGGGGAGATCAAGCGCGTGGGCTCGAGCCGGCCCGGTCACGTCGACGTCCGGGTGGTGGCGGCGACCAACCGCGACCTGCTCGCGGCGAGCCGCACCGGGCAGTTCCGGGACGACCTCTATTACCGGCTCTACGTGGTCCCGCTGACGCTTCCGCCGCTCCGCACCCGCCGGGGAGACATCCCGGCGCTGGCCCAATACCTGCTGTCGCAGTTTTCACCGCGGGGGCAGACGGTGCGCTTCACGCCTGCGGCGCTGGCGCGACTGGAGTCCCACCCCTGGCCGGGCAACGTGCGCGAGCTGCGAAACGTCGTCCATCGGGCGCTGCTCCTTCGTCGGGGGTCGGCCATCGATGAGGCGGATCTCACCTTCGACCCCGATCCCTCCCCCCGGCTACGGGACGCCAGGGATGTCGCCGGTCAGTATATTCCCGGTCGGAAGCTCGAGGAGCTGCTGGAACTGGCCGAGAGACAGATCGTCGAATCCGCGCTCCGACAGTTCAACAACAATCGCGAACGGGTGGCGAGAGAGCTGGGTGTCGCTCGCTCGACCTTGTTCAAGCGCCTGAAAGACTGGGGAATGACCCGTCAGGACGACCCGGAGCAGCCGCAGGAGCAGGCGTAGGCCCCCACGGCAAGCGACTCACCGAGGGGAATGCGCAAACGTCCGTCGTTCGACCGAAACGCAATCCGGCCGGTTCCAGATCCGCTGGAGGGACCACAGCTTCCGCCGCTCAGGAGGGCATGAGCGTCCTCCGTCAACGGGAGCAATTGCGAATGCACACGTGGTGGAAGCGAGTGGCAGTGATCTCGATGCTGGCGGCTGGCGCTGCGTTCGCCCAGTCTGGTGGCTCGACCAGCGGTGGCACGACCGGCACGACCGGTTCCGGCTCGACCACCAGCGGCTCGACGACGTCTGGCTCGACGTCGGGCGGGACGGGTTCCTCGATGGGCGGAGCGGGCTCGTCCGACCAGAGCGGCTCGGGCTACGGAGGCGGGGGCGACGCCGGGACGAAGGGGAAGAAGAGCGCCCCCGGCACCCCGGGCAGCACCGGCAGCTCGACCGACCCGAGCACCCCCCCGGCCAAGTAGCGCCGGCTTGCAGTCCCGGACGCCCCGGGTCTCCCTCCGCGGAGAGGCCCGGGGCGTTCCAGTGTCGAGGGACCCTGCCGCGCCGCGGCCGGCCCGCATCCAGGGGACAGGCCACGCCGGGAGAACCATCGACGCCGGGGGTGAAATAGAAGCACGCTCCCCGACGTCCCCATCGGCGGACTGCACCCGTGCCCACGTCCTTCCGCAGACCCCCCGGTATCGACGCCGGGCGGCTCCTCCTTCTGGCCGCCCTGGTCGTCGTCGGCCTGTGGTTCTGGAGCTCCCCCTGGCTGGCCCCCCTCCGGCTTCTGGTGGTCCTGGTGCACGAGACGGGGCACGCGCTCGCGACCCTGGCGTTCGGCGGCAGGGTCGAGCGGGTCATCGTCGGCGCGGACGAGTCGGGGCAGTGCCTCTCCTCCCTGCCCACCGGCTGGCTCCCGCAGATCGCCGTGTACTCGGCCGGCTACGTGGGCAGCGCCCTGTCCGGCGCGCTCCAGCTGGTGCTCGCCTTCCGGTTCCGGCTGCACCGCGCGGTCCTGTACGCGATGGCCGTGTGGGTGACCACGATGGGGCTCATCTACGCGGGGAACGCCTTCACCCTGGGCTACTGTCTGGCGATGGGCGCAGTCCTGCTCTTGCTCGCGCGGTTCCTGCCGGCGGGAGCAGAGCGGGCCGTGGTGATGGTGATCGCCGTCTTCACCGGGCTCTACGCGCTGTTCGACCTCCGGGACGACCTCTGGCTGCCGGGCGGAGGGCTGAGCGACGCGGCGCTGCTCGCGGCGCAGACCCACGTCCCCGCGGTGCTCTGGTCACTCCTCTGGTCGGCGGTGTCGGTCGCGGTGCTGGTCCTGGCCGGCTCGATCGCGCTCCGCCGCGCGGCTCCGATCCCGAGCGATGCCCTGGAGGCGGTCAGGTCCGCGGCCGCATCCGGTATGCCACGAACGACGCCGCATCCTTGAGCTGGAAGTAGGGATTGCGGGTGGACTCGCGGTCGAGGGACGAAACCCGGACATCGCCGTAGTCGTGGCCCGGGAAGAGACGGGTGACGCCGGGGAGCTTGCGGAGGGTCTGGTGGAGGGTGGTGTACATCTGCCCGGGATCGCCGCCGCGGAGATCGCACCGGCCGCAGCCGTTGACGAACAGCGTGTCTCCCGAGAGCAGCCCATCCGCCGCGTAGAGGCACTGCGAGCCCGGAGTGTGGCCCGGCGTGTGGATGACCCGAGCGGTCACGCCCCCCAGCGGGACCGGGTCGCCCGGCCCCAGCGGCCGGAGCGCGTCGCCGAAGGTCCTCAGGTCGTCCGAGAACTCGATCTCCGCCCGGTTGGCGTAGACCGGGAGGTCCCGGCGGGCGAGCAGCTCCCCCACTCCGTTGGTGTGGTCCTTGTGGGAATGGGTGAGGAGAATCCCGCACAGGCGCTTGCCGTGGATGACGCAGGTCTTCTCGATCGCGTCCACGTCCCACGCCGGGTCGACCACCACCACCTCCCGCTGCCCTTCGGTCCCGACCAGGTACACGAAGTTCTGCATCGGGCCGAGCTGGAGCTGATGAAGGAAGAGCTGCGCGGGCATGGACCGACCGACGACCTCCGGGGACACATTGTGCCACCACCCGCGGCGTCTGTGCCTTCTCGGCTAGGCTTTCCGGCGACGTGGCGCTCGACAAGCGGCTGGTGTCGCCGAAGGAACCCCCCCTCTTTGTCCTCGGGGTCGTCGTCTCCGGCATGTGCTGGGCGGCGCTGACCCTGCTCACCCTGGGCATCGGCCTCCTCTACGCCGTCCTCACCCTGGGCTTCGTGGCGATGGCCCACGCGGTCTTCCTCGCCTCGGTGCGCGGCAACGGCGTCCGGGTCGGCCCGGACCAGCTGCCGGATCTGCATCGCCGGCTGGAGACTGCCTCAGGTCGGCTCGGGCTGGAGCGGGTGCCCGAGCTGTACCTCCTCCAGGCGGACGGGCTGCTCAACGCCTTCGCCACCAAGCTGCTCTCGCGCCGGTTCGTCATCCTGTCCTCCTCGCTCGCCGACGCTTGCAGCGACCGGCGCCAGCTGGACTTCGTGCTCGGCCACGAGCTCGGCCACCTGGCGGCGGGACACCTCGCCTGGAACGCCTTCCTGCTTCCGTTCCGCCTCGTGCCCTGGCTCGGAGCGGCCTACAGCCGGGCGCGCGAGTACACGGGCGACCGGTGCGGGCTCGCGGTGGTGGAGGCGCTGGAGCCGGCCATGCGAGGGCTGGTGGTGCTCGCCGCGGGCGGGAAGCACGCCGGGGAGGTCAACCTCCGGGCGTTCGCCGAGCAGAGGGCGGAGAGCGGACGCTTCTGGATGGCGACGACCGAGCTGATGTCCTCGCATCCCTTCCTCTGCAAGCGGGTGGCGGAGCTGCAGAATCTGGTGCATCCCGGGACGGTGGCCCCCGTGCCGCGGACGCCGCTCGCGTACCCGCTGGCTCCGATCCTGGGGATGACCGCTCCCGGGTCGAGCGGTGTGGTGCTCCTGGTCCTCCTCTACCTCGGGGTGGTGTTCGCCTTCGCGGCGAAGGAGTTCCGCTCCCGGCTGGCTCAGGCGGGGTCTGCCGCTCCGCCGGCCCTGCACCTCCCCTTCGCTCCCGAGGGAGAGGACGAGTCCGAGGCCGATCCGGACGACGAGGACGCCACCGCGGACGACCCGGACGAGGAGGGGATGCAGCCCGTGCCCGGAACCATCCCCGGAGGGAAGACCTTCCGCGAGTGACCGGCCGCCGCCGGGCTCAGAGACCGAGCTGGGTCAGGCCTGGGTGATCCGCAGGCCGCGGCCCCTGCGGCCAGCGAAACTTCCGGTCCTCCTCGCGGATCGGCACGTCGTTGATGCTCGCCTCCCGCCGCTGCATGTAGCCCTCGGGGTCGAACTCCCACTGCTCGTTCCCATGAGCCCGGAACCAGTTGCCCGAGTCGTCGTGGTACTCGTAGACGAAGCGGACGGCGATCCGGTTCTCGTGGAACGCCCACAGCTCCTTGATCAGCCGGTAGTCCAGCTCTCGCGCCCACTTTCGCCGAAGGAACGCGGCGATCTCTTGCCGCCCCTTGAAGAACTCGGCGCGGTTCCTCCAGCGGCTGTCCGGGGTGTACGCACCGGCCACCCGCTCGGGGTCGCGGGTGTTCCAGGCATCTTCCGCAGCGCGGACCTTCGCGGTCGCGCTCTCCAGGGTGAACGGTGGGACGGGCGGACGGGGAGGCATCGCGGGCACCTCGCGCAGCGAGCGACGGAGGAACGGGTATCGCCCGCTCGCCCTCCTCGCTCGGGAATCAGCCACGCTCGCCGGTGGGCGACCAGCCGACGCCCTCGGGAAGGGCCCGATCCGGGCAACGACGGTGGAGGCTTGCCGGCACGCTCGGGAGCTCCGACGCCGATCGCACCCGCATCCGCCCGCGGACACGGCGCCACCCGGTCGTTGCACGCCGGGCGATGACCGTCCTGAAGCGTTCACCACGGCGAGCGGAGGCGGCCCCGGGGTCGGGCGCGGCCGCGAGATCGTCGTTAGCTCCTCCTCCCGAGGAGACAGCGACTCGATGGTGGCACTCAGGATCCTGATGGTGGTGACCTCACACGCGACGATGGGGGACACCGGCAAGCCCACCGGCCTCTGGCTGGAGGAGCTCGCCGTGCCCTACCTGCGGTTCATCGACGCCGGCGCCGACGTGACGGTCACCTCGATCCACGGGGGCAAGGTCCCGGTGGATCCCCGGTCCCTGCCCCCCACCGGGCCCGAGGCGCCGGTCGTGGAGCGCTTCCTGGCGGACCCGGCCGCGGGCCGGATCCTGACCCACTCGCTCCCGCTCGAGTCGGTCGATGCAACTCGGTTCGACGCGGTCTTCCTCCCGGGAGGCCACGGGACGATGTTCGACTTTCCGGTGAGCCTCGCGCTGGCCAGCGCTCTGTCACGGGCCTGGCAGGCCGGGCGCGTCGTGGCGGCCGTGTGTCACGGGCCCGCCGGGCTGGTGGGCGCGCTGGACTCCGACGGGAAGCGGGTGGTGGCCGGCCGGCGCGTGAGCGCCTTCACCAACTCCGAGGAGGAAGCGGTGGGCCTCGCGCAGGCCGTGCCATTCCTGCTCCAGAGCAAGCTCGAGTCGCTGGGGGCCAGGGTGGAGACCGCGCCGAACTTCGAGCCGTTCGCCATCGCCGACGGCCGGCTGGTGACGGGCCAGAATCCGGCGTCGGCCCGGAAGACGGCCGACCTCACGCTCGAGGCAGTCGCCAGCGCTCGGGCTCGCGACCGGGGCTGAGGGCGATCCCATCCAGGCGCACCTCGCCGGCCCGCCCCGTCCTGAAGACGGGGCAGGCGACCCCGGCCCCTCGGTCATCGGCGACGGCGGCGGACGAGGAGACCGAGGGCGGCGAGGGCCAAGCCGGCGGCCGGAGCACCCAGGGGCAGCGAGGTGCAGCCACCGCTGGCCTGGGCCCCGGACTGCACCTTCACCGTCAGCGCGGCGGTGGACTGCTGCACGCCCGGGTACCGTGCATCCGGCGTCACCATCTTCGCGCTCAGCTGCAGCTCGAAGTCACCCTCGGCGTCGGGGGTGAAGATGGGCTTGCCCACGTTGTCGGCGTAGGCGTAGTTCCAGTGACGGCTGACGCTGGCCACGCCGATGGGGTTCTGGACCGCGGCGGAGGAGCCCGAGGGCCGCTTGGTGACGGTCCAGGTGTAGCTGATGCCGACGTTGTTGCGGTTGGCGAAGAGCGGCAGCCGCAGGGCCTCACCGCGCTTGAGGGTGATG
>RPRB01000184.1 GCA_003818285.1 Myxococcaceae bacterium | reverse complement strand
TGTCGATGGCGGTCACCACGGGGCGCGGGTGGAGGCGGGTGGTGGTCTGCGCGGCGCGGATGAAGACTCCGGGTGGACGGCGCATCAGCCGCGCGGCCTCGTCGTCTCCGAGACCGGGGTTCGCCATCCGGAGCTGGGCCAGCCGGCGCACCTCGCCCTCCAGGCCCAGCGCTCCCGGGGTCGGTCCGAGCAGGCGCCAGGCGTCCACGGCGGGGCGGGGGGGATGCGCCCACTTCCCCTCGAGGCCTGCCACCGCATCCTCGACCACCCGGTCCAGCAGTGGGCCAGGGCCCTCGCCGTCGGTCCGGAAGGGATCGACCCGCACCTCGGCGTTGCTCTCCACGACGATGCGGCCGGAGCTGGGATGAATGAGCTCGATCCGCACGCGGTCGATCCACTCGGCGCTGGAACCGACCCCGGCGCCGCCGCCGCGTCCGGCGACCTCCTGGCGCCCCTCGGACGAGGTCCGGTCGAGCCGGGCGCGCACCAGCAGCACCTCGGGCGGCTTGACGCCGGCGGCCTTGATCGACCCCAGCGCATCGGTGGCGGTCCAGTCGGTGCGCTCGGGATGCAGGGGGTGGACCTCGGTGGGTCCCCAGACCAGCGCCCGTCCGGAGGCGGCGCTCACCGTGCGCAGGCCGAGCCGTGCGGACAGGGCGAGCATCTCGTCGTCGCTCACGCCCCCCGAGGCCCGGAGCCACTCGACCACCAGCGCCGAGACGCGCAGGTCGGGGACCGGCTCGGTGCGACGCACGGGCGCGCTGGAGCACCCGAGTGCGGTCACCGCGAGCAGCGCGAGCAGGGTCGGACCGGGGAAGGAGCGAATCCTTCGACACTAGCCCATCGACGCGACGGACCGCGGCTCGAGGGCGCGGTGAGGAAAGGCGGTCTTGTCTGCCGACACGCCCCACGCGCAGTCCCGAGCGCAGCTCCTGCCGCCGCACGAGCGCTGGCGCGGCTCGCGCGCGGAGTCAGTACGCCGGGGCGTCGCTGGCCGGGAAGCTCTCCTGGCTCGCCTGTTCCACCCGGCTCTGGTCCTGGGCAGCGGCGGCGCTTCCGAGCCGGCTTGCGAGCAGCGTCTTGCACCGGGCGGCGAGGTCCAGCGACTGCTCGCGCACGTCCTGGAAGAGCCCGGCGAGCTCGGTGTCGCGGCCCCGCTGCGCGTCGGCCGCGTGGCGCTCGGCGGCGGCCGCCTGCTTCAGCGCGTGGTAGAGCGTGCCCACCAGGTCGTAGAGCGGGTCGGGGGCGGTTGCCTGAATGTCAGCCATGGTGATTCCTCCGGCAGTGCCCCGGAACGTAGGCACCGGACCGCGCGGGGGAACCCCACACCCCTCAGGAGCGCGACAGGAGGGACTGGAACCTCCCCTCGCGATCCAGCGCGACCAGATCGGTGTAGCCACCCACGTGGACTTCACCCACGAAGATCTGCGGCACTGTCAGCTGGCCGCTGGAACGCTCGACCAGCCGGGCCCGGGCCTCCTCGTCCCCCGTCACGTCCACCTCCTCGTAGGCCACGCCCTTGGAGCGCAGGTACTCCTTGGCCCGTAAACAGAAGACACAAGACACGGTGGTGTAGATGGTGACGGCAGCCATTGCTTCCCGACTACGTTGGACGCCCCGGTCCTGGCGTGGTCAACTGCCAGTCCGGCTCAGCCCCAGTCATGCGACCGGGGATGGCCGGATGCCAGTGGAACACACTGATGTCCGTTGGGGGTCAATCGGAGTGCAGAACACGCGGGTCCTCGGCCGGCAGCGCCGTCGGTTCAAGGTGCAGATGGGGGCCGCGTCGGGCTTCACCGTCGACGTGTCTGCGGGCGCGTTCTGCGCCGAGCTGAGGCGGGTCTTCCCCAAGGTGACCGCGGGGAAGGGCACGATCCTGGTCGAGGGTCAGGAGTACGACTTCTCGGGGCGCGTCGCCTGGGCCAAGCAGGGCGACTTCCGGCTGAACATGCGCGGGCGGATGGGTGTGACCTTCACCGACGCGCCGGAGGAGCTGCGCCGCATCTTCGGCGTCGGCCCCAGTGGAACGCCGCTCCCCACTCCCGGTCCCTTTCCGCACGGACGTAGCTGAGCTGGCGCGTCGAGCGCAGGGGGCACGCGGAAGCGGCGCGGCCCCCGCCCCGGCCCTCGAGAGGGACCGGAACCGGGGGCCGCTGTTCCAGTGACTCCAGCGCTCGGGCCGGAGCCGGAGACTCACATTCCCATGCCGCCCATGCCGCCCATGCCGCCGCCGCCCGGCCCCTTGGGCTCGTCCTCCTTCGGACGCTCGGCCACCATCGCCTCGGTGGTGAGCATCAGGGAGGCCACGGAGGCCGCGTTCTGCAGCGCGGTGCGGGCGACCTTTGCCGGGTCGGCGACGCCCGCCTGGAGGAGGTCCTCGTAGACGCCGGTGGCCGCGTTGAACCCGAAGGCTCCCTGGCCCTCCTTCACCTTGTTGACGATGACCGAGCCCTCCAGTCCGCCGTTGCCGACGATCTGCCGGAGCGGCTCCTCGAGCGAACGGCGGACGATCTCCACGCCGAACCGCTCGCCCTCGGAGAAGCTGCCGCCCTCCAGAGCCTTCAGGCTCCGGATGAACGCCACGCCGCCGCCGGGGACGATGCCCTCCTCGACGGCCGCGCGGGTCGCGTTGAGGGCGTCCTCGACGCGGGCCTTCTTCTCCTTCATCTCGGTCTCGGTCGCGGCCCCCACGTTGACCACCGCCACCCCGCCCACCAGCTTGGCCAGGCGCTCCTGGAGCTTCTCCTTGTCGTAGTCGCTGGTGGTGTCGTCGATCTGGGTGCGGATCTGCTGCACCCGGGCCTGGATGTCCTTCTGGCTCCCGGCCCCGTCGATGAGGGTGGTGTTGTCCTTGTCGACGGTGACCCGCTTGGCGCGGCCCAGGTCGGCGAGGGTGATGCTCTCCAGCTTGATGCCCAGGTCCTCGGCGATCATCTTCCCGCCGGTGAGCGTGGCGATGTCCTCGAGCATCGCCTTGCGGCGGTCACCGAAGCCGGGGGCCTTCACCGCGCAGGTGTTGAGGACGCCGCGGATCTTGTTCACCACCAGGGTGGCCAGGGCCTCGCCCTCGACGTCCTCGGCGATGATCAGCAGCGGCTTCCCCGAGCGGGCCACCTGCTCCAGGACGGGCAGGAGGTCCTTCATCGAGGAGATCTTCTTCTCGTGGATCAGGATGTACGGATCCTGGAGGACGACCTCCATCCGCTCCGGATCGGTCACGAAGTAGGGCGAGAGGTAGCCGCGGTCGAACTGCATGCCCTCGACCACGTCCAGAGTGGTCTCCAGGCCCTTGGCCTCCTCGACGGTGATGACGCCCTCCTTGCCCACCTTCTCCATCGCGTCGGCGATGATCTTCCCCACCGTCTCGTCGCCGTTCGCGGAGATGGTGCCGACCTGGGCGATCTCCTTCTTGTCCTTGGTGGGCTTGGCCTGCTTCTTGAGGTCGGCCACCACGATGCCGACCGCCTTGTCGATGCCCCGCTTGATCTCCATCGGGTTGTGACCGGCGGCCACCAGCTTGGCGCCCTCCCGGAAGATCGCCTGGGCGAGCACGGTCGCGGTGGTGGTGCCGTCACCGGCCACGTCGGAGGTCTTGCTCGCGACCTCCTTCACCATCTGCGCGCCCATGTTCTCGAACCTGTTCTCCAGCTCGATCTCCTTCGCCACCGTCACCCCGTCCTTGGTGATGGTGGGGGAGCCGAACGACTTCTCGATCACCACGTTCCGGCCCTTGGGCCCGAGGGTGACCTTCACCGCGTCGGCGAGCGTGTTGACCCCACGGAGGATCGCGTCACGCGCGCGGACGTCGAAAATGATGTCTTTTGCCATGTATTTGTTCCGTCTCTTTCCTGAAAGGGGGCGGTTACTTCTCGATGACGCCGAGCACGTCCTCTTCGCGGAGGATGAGGTGGTCCTCCCCCTCGATCTTCACCTCGGTCCCCGCGTACTTGCTGAAGAGAATGGTGTCGCCGGCCTTGATGTCGAGCGGGCGGACCTTGCCGTCCTCGAGGATCTTGCCGTTGCCGACGGCGATGACCTTGCCCTCGAGCGGCTTCTCCTTGGCGGTGTCGGGGATGATGATTCCCCCCTTGGTCTTGTTCTCTTCGGCGACGCGCTTGACGATGAGCCGGTCCTGCAGTGGGCGAATCTTCATCTTCTTTCCCTCGTGCATCGGTTGGTGTGTGGGTTGCGCGGGTTAGCACTCTGACCACACGAGTGCCAGCCCTTGGCGCGGGCGGACAATAACCGTGGAGATCGACCTGTCAAGGCAGGCGGGACGATCTCGAAGCAGCGGAAACCGCTCGGTTTTTCGGTCCAGGAGGCCGGCGGGTCGAGCACTGTGCACCCCCGAGTGCCAGGCCAGATTCTGGCAGATCGAGGGTCGGAGTGCCAGCACAACCCCTTGGAACTACTGGGGTCGGGGGTGCACTGGCGAGGCCCTCGTTGATACTCTTGGGGGGCAGGCACCGATGGATCTCGTCGCTGTCACCTCGCTGAAGCACTTCTTCAAGGCACTCCTGGACGAGGCGCTGGGACAGACCCGGCTCGACGTGGCGGAGGTCACCGAGTTCTACCTCGCGAATCTCCTCGCCGAGTTCGCCGCCGCGGACCGGCTGTTCGCCCCCGACGAGCCGGGCGGTGCCGAGGAACCGCTGGCCCTGCTCTACCACCGGGCGCAGTCGGCCGAGCGCGAGGAGCGGATCCGCATCCTCCGGCGGCTGGGCGACGTCTCGCTCTACAAGGCCGGCTTCTTCGCCGGCGCGCTGCGAGAGAGCGTGGTCGGCCAGGGCTACACCATCGACATGGGCCGCGCGGCGTACGCGCAGGTGGCCACCCTGGCGCGCGGCGGCTTCGCCCTCGTCTACGACGAGCTGGGGCGGAAGTTCCGGCCGCTGGTCGAAGTGCTGGAGGGCATCGCCGCCCGCTCGGCGGCGCGCAGCTCTCCGGCCGGAGCCCTCCGGGTCTACGAGTCCTGGCGCCGCACCGGCAGCGACACCCTGGAGAGCGTGCTCGTGGACGCGGGCCTCCTGCCCCGCGGCGGAGGGCTTCCCAACTGAGGCTGATCGACGAGGTCCAGGACCAGCTCGAGGCGATCTACGACATCGAGTGTCCGCGGGCCTTGCAGTTCCTCCTCGACCCCGAGCAGGCGCGACTGCTCCGTTCGCCCGGCTCGGAAGAGGAGCTGTGGGTGCGGGAGGACGAGGATGGCCTGGAGATCGGCCTCTACTACTCGCCCGCGCTGCGGACCCGCCTCGAGGCGCGCTCGCTCCGGGACACCGGCTGGCTCGCCCCCGGGCTCGACGCGTACTGCCGGCTGGCCGAAGGGGTGAGCCACTTCCTGTACCTGGCGCGATCCGTGGCGCTGGGACGGCGACTGACGCTGCTCGAGCTCGAGGTCCAGGCCGAGGTGGACAAGTTCGCGAGCCTGGTGCTCCACCGCTGGCCCTGGCTCGAGCCCGCGTCGTCGCAGGAGCTCCACGCCCGCCTGTTCCGCGACGTGTCCTACCGCTCCGGGCTCTCCCTGGAGGAGCGGGGCCGGTACGTGGAGGCGAACCGGATCGCGGCGCTCTTCACCGCTCGCCTCCTGGCCCACGTCATGGCCCGGCGGCTGGACCGGCTGCTCGAGGCGCTCAGGTACGCCTACAGGCTCGGCGCGGAGGCCAAGCTGCAGCACCTGGCGCGCGCTGGCTGAGGGTCCTGGTACAGTCCACCGGTTGACCGTGACGAAGCTCTCTCTCCTCGCGGTGGACCCCGACCTCCAGTCGGCCCGCGCGCTTTCCGAGGCCTTCACCCGTGCCGAGATCGGGTTCCGGGCGGTGCCGGACCTCCGCCGGGCGCTGACCCAGCTCCGCTCCACGCCGGTGGACGTGGTGCTGGCGGTGGGGAATCTGGATACACCGCTCGTGTCCCAGCTGCTGGGGACCCTGGCGCACGACGCGACGCTCTCCCGGCTCCCGGTCGTGATCCTCGGGGAGCAGGCCCTGGAGGCCCCCTTCGTCTCGCAGATGCGGAGCGGGGTAGTGGAGATGCTGCTCCGGCCCTTCCAGCCCTTCGAGCACCCCGACCGGGTCCGCAAGATGGTGGCCGAGCTTCCCGAGCGCACCGGGCGGGTGGTGGGGTTCGAGGCCCTCCGGATGGTGGAGCACATCCAGCGGACCTTCCGCTCGGGCGCGCTGAAGCTGAACCCTGGCACGCCCGCCGAGAGCCAGGCGCTCTTCACTCATGGGGTGCTGCGAGGAGCAAGGCACCGCGAGGCAAAGGGAGAGGTCGCGCTCGCAGCGATGCTGGCGCTCCCCCGCGCTCCCTTTGCC
Organism: Myxococcaceae bacterium; assembly: GCA_003818285.1. Classification (GTDB taxonomy): domain Bacteria; phylum Myxococcota; class Myxococcia; order Myxococcales; family Myxococcaceae; genus RPRB01. Next base: position 3,269 of record RPRB01000184.1, on the reverse strand, counting down.
TTCGTCCAGCTGAGCGGCCAGGAGGGCGAGGGCACCGAGGTCGCGATCCATCTGGACAAGAAGCCGGCGGTGCCGCCGCCCTCGACGGAGCAGAGCGGGTACGACATCCTGCCGGAAGGCGCGCCGGAGGTACTCCTCGCCGAGGGCACCGGACCCATCGACGTCGAGGCCGACGGCGAGGGCGAGCAGCTGCTGGTGATGGAGTCGGTGACGCCGACGCCCGCGCCACCGCACGTCCCCATCCTCCTGGTGGACGACGACGAGGAGCTGTGCCGCATGTTCGGCGCGCTGTTCCGGCGGAAGGGCTTCGACGTCACCACCGCCCCGGACGGGCTCGCCGGCTACGAGGCGGCGGTGTCGGGCAACTTCGAGCTGCTCATCGCCGACCTGAACATGCCCAAGATGGACGGCTGGGGGCTGCTCCGGCTGATCCGCGACGACTACCGTACCCGCGAGCTGCCGTTCGCGATGCTGAGCTGCCAGGACGTCTACCGCGAGTCGCTCAAGGCCCTCGACGCGGGCGCCCAGGCCTACTTCCCCAAGACGCTCAGGCTCGAGGCGCTGGTGAGCCAGGTCCAGTCTCTGCTCCAGCCGAGGCAGCAGGCGCGGCTGGAGATCACCGGCGGAACGGCGCGCTCCATCCCCGTGGGACAGCTGGGCGTCCAGTGGACGCTGCGGGAGCTCGCCGCAGGGGGTCACACCGGCACGCTGCGGGCCCGGGACAGCTGGGCCACCTACGAGGTGGCGTTCCGCGACGGGCGAGCCATCCACGCCTCGGCCCAGACCGGCTCCCACCAGGCGGTGGGCGAGCGTGCGCTCAACGCCTTCGTCGCCAGTCGCTGCACCGAGGCCAGCTGGAACCCCGCCCCGCCCGGACCCCGGCAGACCCTGATGCTTCCGATTCCCGAGCTCCTGGTGCGCGCCAGCCAGCTGCTCAACGACAACGCGCGGCGGCTCCGTGACGGGTTGATGGTCAACCCGCTGGAGATTCACGTGAACCCCGAGCTGTACGAGGTCTACGTGCGGAACGGGCCTCAGCAGTGGCTGCCCGCGGCGCGGCTTCTCTGCGAGCAGGGCCTGCCGCCGCGCGAGGTGCTGGCGCGGCTCGACGAGTCGCCCCTCGAGCTGGAGGAGGTGCTGCGGGACCTCATCCGCCGGGGCGTGGTCTCTCTCAGCGCCCCGCCGTCCTAGACAGCGGAAACCGGCCGGTCTCCGCTGTGGCCCCGCCTAGAGGGCGGCCTTGGCCGCCCCGGCGTCGTACTTGCCGGACAGGGTCTCGCGGACGTCCCGATCGAACTTCACCCGGCCGGTGGCGACCTCGCGGAGCGACAGCACGGGGGGCTTGTTCTTCGAGGTCTCGATGAGTGGCCGGGCCCCCGCCATCAGCTGACGGGCCCGCTTCGCCGCCAGCAGCACCAGGGCGAAACGGTTGTCGACGAGGGGGAGGCAGTCTTCGACGGTGACGCGGGCCATGCTCTTGAAACCTCGGGGCGGGGGCCCCGGTGGGGGTGTCGAGGAAGTGGACGTAACGGCAGGTGAGGGGGGGTGTCAAGGCGAGGCCGCCTGCCTACCTTCGCCCGGGCATGGGCGAGGCGCGGCACCCGAACCATCCCGGCGAGCTCTCCACCGAGGCCTCGGCCGCGGAGCGGATGCGCGACGGGGACGAGCTCGGGGCCCGGGCCCGGGCGATCCAGCTCATGAAGCAGGCCCAGGTGCCCTTCCTGGTGGGCGGGGCCTACGCCTATGCCCACTACACCGGCATCTACCGGGACACGAAGGACCTCGACCTCTTCGTGCGCCCGGCCGACGTCGAGCGTGCGCTGGAGGTCCTGGCGTCCGATGGCTGGCGCACCGAGCACCACCCGGATGGCTGGCTGGCGAAGGGATTCAAGGGCGAGTACTTCGTCGACCTGATCTTCAGCTCGGGAAACGGGGTCGCCGTCGTCGACGAGGTCTGGTTCGAGCACGCGGTGCCGGGGCGGGTCTTCGGGCAGGACGTCCCGCTCGTGCCCCCCGAGGAGATGATCTGGAGCAAGGCCTTCGTCATGGAGCGGGAGCGCTTCGACGGAGCCGACGTGGCGCATCTGCTGCGCGCGGTGGGGTCGAGGCTCGAGTGGGACCGGCTGCTCCGGCGGTTCGAGCGGTACTGGGAGGTCCTGCTCGCCCAGCTCATGCTCTTCCGCTTCGCCTACCCGAGCGACCGGGACGTGGTGCCGGACCGGGTGATGACCGGGCTGCTCTCACGGGCGGTGGAAACCCTGAAGTCCGGGGCGGAGGAGGAACGCGTCTGTCGGGGGGACCTCATGTCCCGGGTCAACTACCGGCTGGACATCGACAGCTGGGGGTATGCCAGCGGACGCGAACGGGACGAACAAGAACGAGGAGTGATCGGTGGCACGGGATCCGAATTCCAAGATCCGGGTAGCGGCGTCCGGTGACCTCCATTGCCGGGAGGATCAGCACGGCCGCTTCCGGAACTTCATCAAGCACGTCAACGAGGTGGCCGACGTGCTGCTGCTGTGCGGGGACCTGACCGACCGCGGGACCCCCGAGGAGGCGCGCACGCTCGCCGAGGACCTCTCGGCTCTGCGCATCCCCTGCGTCGCGGTGTTCGGCAACCACGACCTCGAGGCCGGGGCGAGCAAGCAGGTCTGCGCCGAGCTGGCGAAGGCGAACGTGCACGTGCTCGATGGCGACCACTACGTGTACGAGAAGACCCTGGGGGTCGCGGGGATCAAGGGCTTCGGCGGCGGCTTCGGTCGGGCCACGCTTCAGGCCTTCGGCGAGGGGCCGATCAAGGCCTTCGTCCAGGAGGGGGTGAACGAGTCGCTGAAGCTCGAGGCCGCTCTCGGCCAGCTCGAGACGCCAAAGAGGGTGGTGATGCTCCACTACAGCCCGATCCCCGACACCTGCGTGGGGGAACAGCCCGAGCTGATGCCCTTCCTCGGGACCAGCCGACTGGCCTATCCCATCGATCACTACGGCGCGGCAGTGGTGTTCCACGGCCACTCCCACTTCGGCTCGCGGCAGGGGAAGACGCCCGGCGGGGTCCCCGTGTTCAACGTGGCAATGCCGCTCCTGGCGAAGACCACCCCCGAGCAGCGCTTCGCTCTGGTCGAGGTCTAGGTCAGGGCGGCCGCCGCCGAGATCTGGGTCGAAGAGCTTCAGGCCAGCAGCCGTCGAGGCCAGGGCGGCCGCGGCACAGCGGTCAGGGCGGCCGCCGCCGAGATCTGGGTCGAAGAGCTTCAGGCCAGCAGCCGTCGAGGGCA
>RPRB01000183.1 GCA_003818285.1 Myxococcaceae bacterium | reverse complement strand
GGACTCGCTGCTGCATCTGGGAGACTCGGCGGAGGACGGTCGGCGGGTCCTCGACGCGGTGGAGGGACGCGGACCCCAGCCCCGGCCGCTGCTCTCTCCCGAGCAGAGCTACGGCGAGCTGTACGGCGTGGTGTCGGCGGCGGATCTGGTGCGGACCCTCGGCGGCTCGGAGCCCTGGGCGGCGGCGCTGGTCGAGGCGGCGTCGAAGGTGGAGGTGCACCTCGACGCGCGGCGCGACGTCGCGCTGGTGGCGGACGTGTCGGGCGACGACGCGCGGAAGCTCGAGGACCTTGGGAAGACGCTCGGCGGCGCGCTCGCGGTGGCCCGGGCGCAGGCGCGCGCGCAGGGCGACGATGACGCCGCAGAGCTCCTCGGTTTTGCCCGCGTCTCGCCGACGCACGGGAACGCCCTGTCGCTGGAGGTGGCGCTCCCTCTCGAGGCGGTGGCGAAGCGGCTCGCCTTCTGCCGCGGGGGCGCCGACGCCGGCCGCTGAGCCCGGCCGCTGGCGCGCCCCTGCGCGCTTCCACAGGCGTCCCCCTGGTGCGGGGGGCTGAGCCCGGCCGCTGGCGCGCCCCTGCGCGCTTTCAGCTCTCGTGCTCGCCGGCGAGGTAGCTGAGGATCACCTCGTCCAGGCTCTTCTCGCTGATGAGGTCCTCGCCGAAGATGGTCTGCGCGCCCAGCTCGTTGAGCGGCGGCGGCGCACTCATCGCCCGCGCGGCCGCGACCTCGGGCGGAAGCGGCTCGCGCGGCGGCGCGAGCTTCGTGCCGCTCTTCCCTTCCGCCGCCGGGGCGAGCTGTCCCGGCTGGTACGCGCGGGCCGCGGAGTCGAGGTTGTCGTAGACCCCGCTCACCACGTTCCGGAGCATCTGCTTGTGCTGGTCCTCCATGAGCTGGCGCACCAGCTCCTGGAGGTTCTCGGCCTTGAGCAGCTCGGCGTACGACGTCTTCTTGCTCGCGAGGATGTTTCCGCCCACGAAGAGGTGGGTGGTGATGCTGGGGTTGTTCACCCCGGAGTCCTCGGTCTGCACGTGGAAGACCCGTCCGGCGTGCGAGATGTTGTGGTTGAAGCCGTTGACGGCCCGATCGAAGGATTTCGCCATCACCAGAGGGGAAATTCGACGGTAGCAGCGGCCGCTCGCGTGGCGCAAGGAAAGCGCCCGGACTGACCGACACTCACGACCCTGGGTCCGGTGGGGCGTCCACCCACGTCGCGACGTCCTCGGGGCGGTTGAGGCTGAACACGGCCCGAGCGTCCCCGGTCACCTCCCGGAGCACCGACTCGGACAGCGTCACCCCACGAATGGCATCCCAGAGCATGCGAAACGAGGCCCCGCCACGCGCGAGTCCCTCGGCCCATCGAGGAGCGAGGTCACGGCGGTACAGCGCCGCGAGGGGCTCGAGGCGCCCCGCGACGGTGTAGGCCACCGCGTCCACGTCGTCGCCGCGCGCCTCGAGCAGCGGGAGCACGGCGCGCCCATCGAGGAAGGGCATGTCACCCGCGACCGCGAGCACCCACGGGGCGCGCGCCTGCACCATCGCCGCGTGCACTCCCCCCGGCGCGCCACGGGCGGGAAGCAGGTCCTCGACGCGGCGGAGGCCGGCGTCGGGAATCCGCGGGTCGGCGGAGACCAGGAGCACCTCGTCGGCGAGCGTGCGCAACGCGAGGAGACGATCCAGCACCGTGCGGCCCCGGACCCGGAGCAGCGGCTTGCAGACGCCGCCGAGCCGCGTCGCCCCGCCGCCGGCCACGATCGCGAGGCTCACCCCGAACGACGGGGGGCGGAGCAGCACGTCGTCGGTCTGCACATCCGCGCCGAGGCGGAAGGCCTGCGTCCCCACGCGGCGGAAGCCGTGCTTCCGGTAGAACGCCTGCGCGCGCCGGTTGTTCTCCCAGACCGCGAGCCAGACCGTTCCCGCCCCGAGAGAACGCGCCCGCGCGAGCGCCGAGGCGAGCAGCGCCGGTGCCGCCTCGCTCCCGTGCAGCCGGCCGTCCACGTAGAAGCGGCGGATCTCCACCTCGCCGCCGGTGGTGGTGCTCGCTCCTCCGGCGGCGCGTGTCGCGGACCGACCGGAGGCCAGCAGCGCCCACCCCACCGGGGTGGCTCCGTCCTCGAGCACCAGCGTGTGGAGCTCGGGATCGCGGAGCACGCTCTGCAGCGCGGCCTCGGTGAAGTGCTCCGCGAGGTATGCCCGCATATCCTCGGGCGTGTTCTCGGCGGCGAAGGCCTGCTCGAAGAGCCGGCCCCCCAGCGAGGCCAGCATCGCGGCGTCCGCGAGCTCTCCGGACCGGACCTCCAGCGACTACCTCCGCAGCTCGACGCCGGTGGCCACCAGACGCACCTCGCGCTGCGCGCCGGCCGGCATGGATCCACCCTCGGCGCGCAGGTGCTCGGCCTGCGCCGCCGAGAGCTGGGCGACCTTCACCGTGCCCTGCACCCGCGCCTTCGCGCCGGCGGAATCGGTGGGGACGAAGAAGCCGTAGTCCTTGAACGTCACCCGCACTCCCTGCCCTCCCTCGGCGGGCGCGAGCTCCATCCAGCACCCCATCTGGGTGCAGGCGCGCCGCACCACTCCTTCCACCAGCACCTTCTTCCCGTCCTCCGGCTTGCTCAGCACGGCGGACAGCGGCAGCGGGGGCTGGTTCTTCGGCAGGGGGTCACCCCGGACCAGCACGGCTCCCGGCTTCAGCGCACCCGCTCCGGCCGCCTGGCGAGCGGCCTGGGCGTGGTCCTCGTCGCACGCGCCCTTCTCATCGTGGGCCAGCGCGGGAGTGGCCAGGGCAACAATCAGCAGGCTCCTGAACACAAAGGGGTACATGGGAGTCAGCATGCCAGCGGGACACTCCTCACTTCCAGCCGTTGCCCCGCCCAATGAATTGCCGCGACCGGGCCTCGTCCACAACTTGCAAGACAGGAGAGGGACGATGGCGGCGTACAAACAGCTGGCGCGGAAGTTCACCCTCTACGGGTGCGCTGGCTGGGTGCTCGAGGTTCTCTTCACCGGGACCAAGGCCGCGTTGTCACGGGACAAGAAGCTCGCCGCCCGGACCTACCTCTGGATGCATCCCATCTACGGCGCAGCCGGGCTCACCCTGGAAGAGCTGCACCGGAGGCTCGCCGGACGGTCGCGCGTGACCCGGGCGCTCGCGTCCCTGGGGGTCATCTACGCCACCGAGTACGCCTCCGGCGCCGCGCTGCGCCGCGTGCTCGGCGAGGCTCCCTGGCGGTACCGGAACGGGATGCACCTCCACGGTCTGGTACGGCTGGACTACGCCCCCTACTGGCTCGGGGCCGCGCTGGCGTTCGAGTGGCTCCGCGACGGGCTGCACGCTCCCGTCCCTCGCGCCGCCAGGGGTCCGGGGGTAGCGTGCCCGACGTGCGGAACCGAGGAACCATCGAGCGAGCGTATTGCCGCGTGACGCCGGGGGCGGCAGCGCCCGCCCGCGCCGACGTGGTCGCCGTCGAGGAGCCGCTGGAGATCCGGCTGGCGGGCGACACCCTCGCCATCACCATGCGCACCCCCGGGGCGGACCACGCGCTCGCCGCGGGATTCCTGCTCTCCGAGGGCATCATCCGCTCGGTCGACGACCTGGGCACGCTGAGCCATTGCGGTCGCACCGACCAGGAGGGCTACGGGAACGCCATCGACGTGCTTCCGGCGCCGGGGGTGCACCTCCAGTGGGAGCGGGTGACCGCAAGCCGCCGCGGCACCCTCACCTCGGCGGCATGCGGCGTGTGCGGCCGCGAGCAGATCGACGATCTCCTCGCCCGGATCGAGCCGCTCGGCGACGCCCCGCCGGTGGACGCGGCGCTGGTGGCCTCCGCGCCGGACCGGCTCCGTGCCGCGCAGCAGGCGTTCGACCGCACCGGCGGCACCCACGCGGCGATGGTCCTCGCCGCCGACGGAACCGTGCTCTCGGTGCACGAGGACGTGGGGCGCCACAACGCCGTGGACAAGGCCGTCGGCGCGCTGGTGCTGGCCGGAGCCATCGGCCCCTGCCGTGCCCCGGCGACCGGGCCCCGCCCCGCGCTCCTGGTGGTGAGCGGCCGGAGCAGCTTCGAGATGGTCCAGAAGGCGTCGATGGCCCGCATTCCGGTTCTGGCCTCGGTGGGAGCGGCGAGCAGTCTGGCAGTGGACCTCGCGGAGCGGGCGGGCGTCGCGCTGGCCACATTCGTCCGGGGCGGAAGCTTCAACCTCTACACACACGGTCAGCGAATCCGCGGGACCGGCACGACCGTAGGTCAGCAGACCGGCGGCGGGGCCGTCCTGTAAGCTGGACGACATCCGGGCGGCTCGCCTGCCGGCGAGAGGAGTCCTGATGGCGCAAGGCGAGCAGCACTCCAGCAAGGCCATCCGCGCGCTCGACTGGACGAGCCTCCTCTCCTACGCGGCAATGGCCTGCTGGCTCGCCCTGCGGCTCGCGCCGCTCGTCCCCGAGCGTTCCTGGGTGGTCCTCACCGCGGCGCTCCTCGGCTACCTGGCGGCGGATCTGGTCTCGGGCCTGGTCCACTGGGCGGCGGACACCTGGGGGTCGCCGGACCTGCCGGTCATCGGCCCGGCGGTGCTCGGGCCCTTCCGGGAGCATCACCGCGACCCGCTGGCCATCACCCGGCACGACTTCGTCGAGACCAACGGCAACAACTGCCTCATCAGCCTCCCGGTGCTCGGGGTGGCGCTCTGGCTCTCGCCGCGAGCCGACGGGAGCGGCAGCCTGTTTCTCTCCTCGTTCCTCGGGACGCTGGTGTTCTGGGTGCTACTCACCAACCAGTTCCACCAGTGGGCACACCTTCCCGCTCCCCCGCCGCTGGTCGCCTTCCTCCAGCGCTGGCACGTCATCCTTCCGCCCGCGCACCACCAGCTGCACCACACCCGGCCCTTCACCTCGCACTACTGCATCACCACCGGCTGGCTGAACTGGCCCCTGAACTGGGCACGCTTCTTCCCGGTGCTCGAGTGGTGCATCACGGCCTGCACCGGCGCTCTCCCCCGCCGCGACGACCTGGGCACCGCCGCCGCCGAGCAGGTGCTCGCCGAGAGCCTGCCGCTTCAGCAGTCCAGTCGGGCCGAGACGCGGTTGATGCGCTGACCAACGCCGAGACCGACCCTCAGCCGGCCTGGATGTCCACGTGCTCGGCACGCTCCACGCGCTCGCCGAGGAACCGCGCGCTGAGCTCGGGAATGCGGTCCGGGGTGTCGGTGACGTAGACCCGAAGCGCGCCCGGCCCCCCGGGCGCCCGTCCGGCGACACCGCGGCCGAGGAGCGCCTCGACCTCGTCGGCGGTGGCGTCCGCCGAGTCCACCAGCGTCACCCCCGGGCCGAGCTCCTCGGCGAGCACGCCCCGGAGCAGCGGGTAGTGGGTGCAGCCGAGGACCAGCGTGTCGATGCCGGCCTGCCGCATCGGCGCGAGGTAAATGTGGGCGACCAGCCGCGGCACGTCCCCCTGCACCCAGCCCTCCTCGGCGAGGGGGACGAAGAGCGGACAGGCCTGCACCTGGATGCGGATGCCCGGGCGCTCGGCGACGAGCGCGCGCTGGTATGCCCCCGAGGCGATGGTGCCGGGCGTGCCCACCACGCCCACGTTGCCGGACGGGCTCACCCGGGCGGCGGCGCGCGCGCCGGGCTCGATGACTCCCACCACCGGAATGCCCAGCGACGCGCGCAGCGCCGGCAACGCGACCGACGAGGCGGTGTTGCAGGCCACGACCAGGAGCTTCACGTCCTGGGAGGTGAGGAACGCGGCGTTCCGCAGCGAGTAGCGGGTCACCACCTCGGCGGACTTGGTGCCGTAGGGCACCCGGGCGGTGTCGCCGAGGTACACCATCGACTCGTCGGGGAATCGCGAGCGGAGCGCGCGGAGGACCGTCAGCCCTCCCACCCCGGAATCGAAGACGCCGATCGGCCGTGGATCCGTGAGCCCCATGCGCCGGAGGGGCCTACCACGAAGCGTGCCAGCGCCGGGAGCGCCGGGTCACCCTCCTCAAGGGATGGGGAAGAGTGGGATGAAGACCTGGAAGGGGGTCGGGTTGGCCGCCTGGAAGAACACACCGGGCTGGACGGTGATGGTCGTCGGGTTCACCAGGCTGGGGTCTTCCCGGTAGATGGGCAACGCGCCGCCCTGGAATCCGCACAGGCCGGGAGTGCCACCCGGCCCACAGGCGTCGATGTACGGGGTCAACCCGCCGGAGTAGACGTTGTCGAGGATCACGCTGGCGTTGCAGGCGGAGCCGAGCGCGAAATTCTGGTCACCCACCGTGGAGTGGAAGCCGAGCACGAGGTCGGCGATGCCGGCGGACGCGCAGGACTGGCGGATGTCGCCGTTGTAGTCGCTCTGGTTGGCGTACGGCGCCCAGCCGACCTGGACGCTGCCCACGTTCCAGTGCAGCGGCACGTTCTGGGTCCCGGCCTGCCCGGTGACGAAGTTGATGGTCAGCGGGCCGGTCTCGGCGAAGGAGGTGGCGTTCTCCTGGCTGTTGTACGCGAGCAGGTCCACCTGGTGCTGCCCCGGCGTGACGTAGGGCGTGATGACCACGTTCCCGTTGAGGCCCAGCTCGCAGTCGTAGCTGCCGAAATCCTGGAGGTCGATGAAGATCGCCACCTTGTCCAGCCGCTGGCCCGGCCCGCAGCGGGGGATCTGATCGGGGTCCCCGGTCGCGGGATCGAGCGTCCAGCTGAAGTAGTACACCGCGTTCTGCTGGGAGACCGGCTGGAGGTCGATGGTGACGCTCACGTCCCGGTCGAGGTGCACCGACTGGGTGCCGGTCCAGGTGACGGCCTGGGTGTAGTCCAGCCCCTGGACGGTCACGTTGTAGGTGCCGGGGTAGAAATCGGTGAAGGTGGCGAGGCCGCTCCGGCAGTCGAAGGTGTCCTGCTGCAGCGGCTCGCCGGCGATGGCGATCCGGACCTGCTCCACCGCGGCCCCGCTGCAGCTCCCGCCGGCGAAGGTCCAGCCGACGGTCATGGCCCCGCCGGGGTGAGAGTCACACGCTGCCAGCCCGCTCAGCAGAGCCAGCCCCAGGGTGAGCCCACGGATGCGCATGTCGGACGTCCTCCCGAGAAGAACGAGCAGCCCTTCGCCCCTTCCTCGGCCTGGTTCAGGACGCCGCCCAGGGCGCGGGTATTCACCCCGGAGCATGTCCGGGATTGTGGCCGGCGCTCCGAGCGTTGACGGCAGTCGGACCTGCCTGGTACCGCTTCCAGGCGACCCCCCTATGCACACCCTCCCCGTCGCCCTTGGGGCGATCGACTATCTCTCCATCGTTCGACAGAGCTCGCCGGTGGAGCTGGCGGTGCTGGCGCTGCTGGTGGCCGTGTCGGTGGTGTCCTGGGCGCTGATCGCGGTCAAGGCCGTGCAGCTGAACCGCGCCCGCGACCAGTCGATCACCTTCCTCGACACCTTCTGGAAGGGCTCCCGCCTGGATGCCATCTACCAGTCGGCCCGCAACCTCCCCAGCTCGCCCATCTCCCGGGTGTTCTGCGCCGGGTACGAGGAGCTCTCCAAGCTGGCCCAGAGCAAGGACGGCCACGAGAACGCGATGAGCGAGCGGCTCGGCGGCATCGAGAACGTGGAGCGCGCGCTCAACCGGGCGAGCACTTCCCAGATCACCGAGCTCGAGGCGCGGGTCAGCTTCCTCGGAACGGTGGGCGCCACGGCGCCCTTCGTCGGCCTCTTCGGAACGGTGATGGGCATCCTCTCGGCGTTCAACGAGATCGCCGAGAAGGGCAACGCCTCGCTCTCCACCGTGGCCGCGCCCATCGGGAACGCCCTGGTGGCCACCGCGGCCGGCCTCTTCGCCGCCATCCCCGCGGTGGTGGCGTACAATTCGTTCGTCAGCCGCATCAAGGTGTTCGACACCGAGATGGCCAACTTCTCCTCGGACTTCCTGAACATCATCAAGCGGCACTTCTTCAAGTAGCGGGCGAAGAGAGAGCGACACCATGGCGATGTCCGCCGGGAAAGGCGCCCCCGGGCGCACCACGATGAGCGAGATCAACGTCACCCCCATGGTGGACGTGATGCTCGTGCTGCTCATCATCTTCATGGTGACCGCGCCGCTCATCCAGAAGGGCGTGAAGGTCGACCTGCCCGAGGCCAAGGCTTCCCCGGTCGAGGCCAGCGAGAAGAAGCTGGTCCTCTCGGTGGATGCCAAGCAGCGCGTGTTCCTCGGTGAGGTCGAGGTGTCCATCGACGAGCTGGAGGACAAGCTCCGGACCAACGCCAAGGCCCAGGCGGACAAGGAGATCTACCTCCACGCGGACAAGGCGCTCCCCTATGGGGTGGTGGTGGAGGTGATGGCCGCCGCGCAGCGGGCGGGCATCGGAAATCTCGGAATGATCACCGACCCGGTCTCGCCGGGGCGGAAGAAGGGCGCGCCGGCGCGATGACGACGTTGGTCTCCACCGCACCGGTGTCGCTGCTCGTGCGGCGCCCCGAGGCGACGCTGCTCAAGTTCCTCTTCTGGTCGGCGCTGGTGCATGCCGCGCTCTTCTCGCTGGCGCTGGTGTGGGCCAAGCTCCACGAGGAGCCGGCGATCGACCTGGACCAGAAGCCGATCAAGGCCACGCTGGTCCGGCAGGGAACGCCCCGGGACGAGAAGCTGCTCCCACGCATCGAGCAGCCGCCGCCCCCTCCGGTGGAGCAGAAGGCTCCGGAGCCGGTCGCCATCCCCGAGCCACCGCGGACGGTGGCACCGGCTCCGGTGGCCGCGCCCGCGCCGCCCAAGACGAAGCAGGCCGGGGAGAAGAAGGCGGACCCCCGCCAGACGCTGATGGGCGCCTTCGACAAGATGAGCAAGTCGAAGCCCGACACCACCGGGGTGGCGGACGGAGACCCCCACGGAGACTCGGCCGTCGCCGAGGGAGAGGCGTACTACGCCAGGCTCCGGTCGCAGATCACCCGGTTCTACGATGTCTCCGACACCATTCCCGATTCCGAGCGGATCCGGCTCACCGCCCAGGTGGCGGTGGTCATCTCTCCCGCCGGGCAGCTGGAGCGCGCCCGGCTCGCGAAGTCGAGCGGGAACGACCTGTTCGACTCCGCGGTGATGATGGCGGTGAAGCGCGCCGCGCCATTCGCTCCACCGCCCACCCACCTCCGCGACGCTCTCGCGAAGTACGGCGTCGTTCTCCAGTTCCGTCCCTAGAACCCCTCACAGGAGTGACCGCGCGGTGATGCGCACGCTGACCTTGAGTCTCCTGCTCTGTCCCCTCGCCGCGCTGGCCCAGGCGCCGGTGATCGAGATCTCCGGGGCGAATTTCCGGCCCCTGCCCCTGGCAGTGCCACTGCCGCAGGCGCTGAACGACGGCGCGCGCACGGTCGCGCCCCAGTTCGACGACGCCTTCTTCTTCGACTGCAGCGCCGCGGGCATCTTCCAGGTGCTCGATCGCAAGAGCTACCTCGCCGACGCCCGCGAGGGCTTCACCGCCTCGACCATCACCTTCTCCCGCTGGGCGGACGTCGGCGCCGAGGCGCTGGTGAAGGTGCAGCTCTCGGTGGACGGGCGCGAGCTGCGCGGAGAGATGCGGCTGTTAACCATCTCCAGCGGCAAGGAAGAGCTGCGGCTGGTGCACGTGGAACCCCGGGAACAGCCCCAGAAG
>RPRB01000182.1 GCA_003818285.1 Myxococcaceae bacterium | reverse complement strand
TCGCCCAGGCCAGCGACCTGGTCCTCACCGCCGCGCACGCCGCGGACCGCGAGGAGGGCCTCCGGGTCCAGAGCAGGGGAACGTGGCATCCGGCCCAGCTGGTGGGGCGCGATCCTGGCCTGGACCTCGCGCTCCTCCGCGTGCCGGGCGCGGCCCTCTCTCCCGTGACCTTCCTAGAGCCCGCGCAGCGCCGCGTGGGAAGCCTCGTCCTCGCCGTCTCGCGTCCCCGCGGGGCGCTCCGGACGCGTCTCGGCGTGCTCTCCGTGGTGGAGCCCGGGTTCCTGACTCCCTGGGGAGCGCGAGTGGACGCGACGCTGGACGCGGACGTCTCCACCCGACCGGGCCTGGCCGGCGCGGCGCTGGCCGACGTGGAAGGACGCGTGCTCGGGATGTACGTCTCGGGCGGCCCGCGCGAGCGCCGGGTGGTGCTCCCCGCGGAGACGCTGGCCCGCGTGACCGCGGAGCTCCTCGCCCACGGCCGGGTCCGCCGCGGCTATCTCGGCGTCGGCACCCAGCCGGTGCGGCTCCAGGGGCAGGCGCGCGCCGCCGCGGGGCAGGACACCGGGCTCCTCGTGCTGTCGGTCGAGCCAGGGGGGCCATCCGACGCCGCCGGCCTCGCGCTCGGCGACGTGCTGCTCGCGCTCGACGGAACCCCGATGGGGGACGTGCACGATCTCCTGGCCCGGCTGGCGCACGACGCCGTGGGCCGCTCGCTGCCGCTGAAGCTGCTGCGTGGGGGCAAGCTGGAGGAGCGCACCGTCGCGGTGGGAGTCCGGCCGTGACCTCGCTGCTCGAGCTGTCGGAGGCGCTCCAGCAGCTCGTCTCCCGGGTGAGCCCGGCGGTGGTCGGCGTGGAGCAGGGCAGGGGCGCGGGAACGGGCGTGGTGGTGGCGAGCGACGGCTACCTCCTCACCAATCATCACGTGGCAGGGAGCGGGAGAGCGCTGCGCATCCGTCTTCCGGGAGGCGACACGACGAAGGGAGAGCTGGTCGGCTCCGATCCGGCGACCGACCTCGCGGAGGTGAAGGTGACCGACGCCAGGCGGGTGCAGCTCCCCCTCGCCGACCCGGCGTCCATCGCCGTGGGTCAGCTGGTGGTCGCGATCGGCAACCCCTTCCGCTTCGAGCGGAGCGTGTCGCTGGGCATCGTCAGCGCGCTTGACCGCAGCCTGCCCGGACCCAACGGCACGCTGTTCGAGGGCCTCCTCCAGACCGACGCGGCGATCAACCCCGGCAACTCCGGCGGACCCCTGGTGAACGCCCGCGGGGAGGTGGTGGGCATCAACACCGCGGTGATCCCCTGGGCACAGGGGATGGGCTTCGCCGTCTCGGCGCGCACCGCCACCTGGGTCACCTCGGTGCTGATGAGCCGCGGGAAGGTGGACCGCCGCTATCTCGGCGTCGCCGCGCGGAGCGAGCAGCTGTCGCCCGACCTCGCGGCGTCCACCGGCCAGCCCAAGGCGGTGCGGATCCTCAGCGTCGGCTCGGGCTCGCCGGCGGAGACGGCGGGGCTCCGTCCCGAGGACCTCCTCCTCGGCGTGCACGGCGAGGCGGTGGGCAACGTGGACGACATCCACCGGCTGATGGTGACCCGCGGCGCTGAGGTCGTCCCGCTGGCGCTGTGGCGGCGGAACGCGAGGGAGTTCGTCACCGTCGTGCCCGCGCGAGAGCGCCAGGCCGCCTGAGCGCGACCGGACCGGCGAGCTGCCAGAGCGCCACGGCCACCCCGGCGTAGACGAGGGTGAGCACCGGTCCGAGCAGCGCGGCGTTGAGCGGGCGCAGCTCGGCGAGACCGCCGGGGGACTGGGCGAGACGCAGCCCGAGTCGGATCGCGTTGGCGATGAATGCCCAGCGAAGGAGACGCTCCGGACCCGGGCCCTGAGCGGCGACCGCGACGGCGATCGAGCCGAGCCCGTGCGCCGCCAGGAGGGGCACGTAGATCCCCCGCACCGACTGCTCGAGGCCGAGGAGCCAGACCGAGGCCGCGATCGCCTCGGCGCCCTCGCCCAGCGCGGTCTTCGCCAGCGCCGGTCCCGCCACCAGGAGAACCCCGCGGTGCGAGACCTCGAGCACGGTGAACACCATCAGGAAGATGAGCCCGGCCCGCGACCAGCCCGCGCGCGGACCGGCCCCGAGGTGCTCGTGCAGGGCGACGAAGATCGCCGGCATCGCCAGCAGCGCCCAGAAGAGCACCCACTCTCGTCCTTGCACGGTGGGGTCGACGAGGGCCCTGGCCAGCGGTGAAGGATCGGGATGCCCGGCCCGGCTTGCCGTCACCCAGACGAACGTCGCGGCAAACGCCGCGGCGCAGACGCTGCCGGTCCGGAGGATCGCGGGCGAGGGCACGGTGCCACCATCCTCCCGGCGAGGACGGCTCGCCGGGGTGGGCGTGCAGCGGCGCCAAGAGTTCTTGCAGCGAGGGTGACCGGGCCGTGGCAGGCTCGACGGCCATGCTCCGGTTCCGTCCCGTCCTCGTTCTCCTCCTGGTGGCCGCGACCGCCGGGGCGGCGCTGGCCGGTCCCTCCGACCCGCGTGTCGCGCTGAAGCAGCGCGCCGAGGGCGAGACGCCCCTCATCGCCGACACCTTCGAGCTGTGCGATCGCGTCGGCGGCCGGATCACCGGGAGCCCGGCGATGGACCGGGCCGTGCGGTGGGGGGTGGAGAAGCTCAAGGCCGCCGGGGTCGACTCGGTCATCACCGAGAGCTTCGCCGTCCCGTTCCTCTGGCTTCCCGGCACGGTGGAGGTCGCCGCCACCGCCCCCGAGTCGTTCTCGCTGCGGGCGGTCGCCGCCCCGGGTACCGCCTCCACCGGAAGCCCGATCGAGGCGAAGGTGGTGGACGTGGGCCTCGGTCGGGCCGAGGACTGGGCCAAGGCAGGAACCGCGACCTCGGGCGCGATCGCGCTCGTTCACACCAAGGAGATGAAGACCTTCGACGAGCTGTTCGACGAGTACATGCGGGCCGGGCCCTTGCTCAAGGCCGCGGCGCAGGCGCAGGTCCGGGCGCTCCTCATCCAGTCCACCCGCCCCCGCGGGCTGCTCTACCAGCACCCGATGGTGTTCGGGCGCACGCCGGGGACGGTGCCGGTGGTCCTCGTCGCCCGCGAGCAGGCGAACCGGCTGGCCTGGCTCGCCGACCGGACCGAGGTGCGCGTCCGGATGGACGTGGTGAACCGGATCGGCCCCTCCTTCGACGCCGAGAACGTGGTGGCGGAGATCCGCGGGAAGGAGAAGCCGGAGGAGGTGGTGGTTCTCGGGGCCCATCTCGACAGCTGGGCACTCGGCACGGGAGCCGAGGACAACGGGGTGAACAGCGCCCTGGTCATCGACGTCGCCCGCGCGTTCAAGGAGCTCGGGCTCGAGCCGCGCCGCACCGTGCGCTTCGTGCTCTTCGGTGGCGAGGAACAAGGAATGTGGGGCTCGGCCGGTTACGTCGAGCGGCACAAGGCCGAGCTGGACCGTCACGCGGCGGTCGTCATCTTCGACATCGGCTCGGGCCGGACCCGGGGCTTCTACGTCAGCGGCCGCCCCGAGCTCCGGCCGGTGCTGGCGAAGGCGCTCTCCATCTACCCGGGGCTGGGGCCCTCGGCGCACGCGCTCGAGGGAGTGGACGGGACGGACAACTTCGACTTCCTCCTGTCCGGGGTGCCGAACTTCGTCGCCGACCAGGAACCGGGTCCCTATCTGCCCGACTATCACGCGGAGTCCGACGTGCCGGACCGGGTGAACGTCAAGGAGGCGCGGCGCAATGCCGGCATCGCTGCGGCGTTGGTCTGGAGTCTGGCCAACTCGCCGGCGAGCATCCCCAAGCGTCAGACGCGCGCCCAGGTGGACGCGCTGCTGGTGAAGACCAAGCTTGTGGAGCAGATGGTCGGGTTGGACCAGTGGGAAGACTGGAAGGCGGGACGCCGCGGCTTCCCGCCCGGCCCCTGAAGGAGGCATCGCATGGGAGCGCGCAGGCTGGGGACGATGCTCGTCGCGGCGATGCTGTGGGCGGGTGCGGCCGGGGCGCAGAGCACCGGGACCGGAACTGGCACGGGGAGCTCGGGCACGGGCACCTCCGGGACCGGCACCTCCGGGACCGGCAGCACCGGGAGCGGAGGCACCTCGTCGCAGACGGGTGGCACGACCGGGAGCGCGGGGGGCGTCACCTTCGATCCGGCCGCCCAGGCAGCCGCCCGACTGTTCGGCGTCTACCGGGTCCCGGGAGCGCCCCCGCTCGATGCGTCCGGCGTGTACCGGGTGGACACCGGCTCCTCGGCTCCCCCGGCGGGGAGCGGCGGTGGAAGCCCCGCCTCGACCGGGAGCGCCACCTCGACCAGCACCAGCGGCTCCACCACCACGGGGGGCGCTCCCACGAGCACTCCGTAGCCTGGCACTTTCGAGGGGCTGACCGGAGGGCTGGCCATCTGAACGGGTGAGCAGTAGCGTCCTCGGCGTGTACGCCGAGCTGGTCTGCCGTTCCAACTACTCCTTCCTCGAGGGGGCCTCGCACCCCGAGGAGCTGGTGTTCCAGGCGGTCCAGCTGGGGCTCTCCGGGCTGGCGCTGACCGACGGTGACGGGCTCTACGGCTCGGTGAAGGCCCATCTCGCGGCGCGCGAGGTGGGGCTGAAGCTCCTCCACGGCGCCCGGGTCACGCTCACTGACGCGCCCCCGGTGGTGGTGTACGTGCAGGATGCCGAGGGGTACCGCCATCTCTGCCAGGTGCTGTCGACGAGCCGGCTGGCCCACCCGAAGGGAGAGGCGGGCATCGGCTGGCGCGCGCTGGCCGAGCGCAGCGCCGGCCTCCTCGCGCTCCTGCCGTTCCCGGACGAGCCCGAGCGGGTCGCGCCCCTCGCCGAGGCCTTCCCGGGTCGCTTCTACGTCGGCGCCTGCCGCACGCTGTCCGCCGGAGACGATGCGCGCTGGCAGCGGGCCCGGGCGCTGGCCCGGACGCTCGAGCTGCCGCTCTGCGCGCACAGCGACGTGCACACCCACGCTCGCGATCGCCAGCCGCTGCAAGACGTGCTCGCCGCCATCCGCCACCAGACGCAGGTGGCTCGCGCCGGCCGCAAGCTGTTCCCCAACGCCGAGCGGACGCTGAAGGGGCCGGAGGAGATGCTCCGGCTCTGGTCGGATGCGCCCGAGGTGGTGGGCCGCACGCTGGAGATCGCCGACAGCTGTCACTTCTCGCTCGACGCACTCCGCTACCAGTTCCCCCAGGAGGACCTCCCGCCGGGTCACACCACCCAGAGCTGGCTCGCCCACCTGGTGGAGGAGGGGCTCCGGTTCCGCTACCCGGGCGGCGTTCCCGAGGCGGTGCGCAGACAGGTTCAGCACGAGCTCGTGCTCATCGAGAAGCTGGAGGTGGCGGGGTACTTCCTCGCGCTCCACGACATCGTCCACTTCGCGATCGGGAAGGGCATCCTCTGCCAGGGGCGGGGGAGCGCGGCCAACTCCGCGGTCTGCTACGCGCTGCGCATCACCTCCATCGACCCGGTGCGGATGGGGCTGCTCTTCGAGCGTTTCCTCAGCCTGGAGCGTCCCGAGCCCCCGGACATCGACGTGGACTTCGAGCACGAGCGCCGCGAGGAGGTGCTCCAGTACGTCTACGGCAAGCACGGCCGCGATCGCGCGGGGATGGTGTGCGAGGTCATCTGCTACCGCGGGCGGCTCGCGATCCGCGAGGTGGGGAAGGCGCTGGGGCTGTCACTGGACCAGGTGGACCGGCTGGCGAAGCACACCGAGATGGCCGGGACGGCCACGCTGACCGACGCGCACGTGACCGAGGCGGGCCTTCGCCCCGAGGACGCCGGCGTGCAGCGGACGCTCGCCCTGGCGCAGATGCTGGAAGGCTTTCCCCGCCACCTCTCCATCCACGTGGGCGGCTTCGTCATCACCCACGGGGAGCTGGCCGAGGTGGTGCCGGTGGAGAACGCCTCGATGAAGGACCGCACCGTCGTCCAGTGGGAGAAGGACGACCTCAACGCCCTGGGCATCTTCAAGGTGGACCTCCTGGGCCTCGGCATGCTGACCGTGCTCAGCAAGTCCTTCGCTCTCGTCCGGAAGCACGAGGGAATCGACCTCGACCTGGCCACCATCCCCAGCGAGGACCCGGCGGTGTACCGGATGCTGGGCGAGGCGGACGCGATCGGCGTCTTCCAGGTGGAGAGCCGGGCACAGATGAACCTGCTCCCGCGGCTCAAGCCGAAGAGCTTCTACGACCTCACCATCGAGATCGCCCTCATCCGGCCGGGGCCCATCCTCGGGGACATGGTCCATCCCTTCCTCCGCCGCCGGGAGGGGCTGGAGGAGGTGACCTATCCGTCCGGGGAGGTGAAGCGCATCCTGGAAAAGACCCTGGGCGTGCCCCTGTTCCAGGAGCAGGCGATGCGGCTCGCCGTCACTGCCGCAGGGTTCAACCAGGGCGAGGCGGACGCGCTGCGGCGGGCGCTGAGCCACAAGCGGGCCGAGGTGCTGCTCGTGCCCTGGCGCGACCGCTTCGTGAGTGGGTGCGTGGCCCGGGGCTACAGCCGCGAGTACGCCGAGAAGTGCTTCGAGCAGTTCAAGGGCTTCAGCCACTACGGCTTCCCCGAGTCTCACTCGGCGTCGTTCGCGCTCATCGCCTACGCGAGCGCCTACGTGAAGTGCTACCACCCGGCGGCGTTCGCCGCAGCGCTGCTCAACAGCCAGCCCATGGGCTTCTACGCCCCGCACACCATCGTCGAGGACGCGAAGCGACACGGCGTCGTCGTCCGGCCCATCGACGTGCGCCACTCGGACTGGGACGCCACGCTGGAGGAGGGTGAGCTGCGCATCGGGCTGCGGGAGGTGAAGGGCCTTCAAGAAGCCCACGCCCAGGCGCTCGTGGAGGCCCGGGGCGAGACAGGATTCGGCGACCTGGGGGACCTCGCTCGCCGGGTGCGCATCCCGCGGCACGCGCTGGAGCGGCTGGCACGCTCGGGCGCGCTGGACGGGCTGTGCGGCAGCCGGCGGCAGGCGGTGTGGGAGGTGCAGGCGCTCGGACCCTCCGCGGACGATGACCTGTTCCGTGGGATGCCGATGGACCGCTCGGCCGCGCCGGGACGGGCGCTGGCCGAGGCGGAGCAGGTGGCCGAGGACTACCGCACCACCGGGCTGTCGCTGACCCGCCACCCGCTGGCGCTGATGCGCCCGTTCCTGGACGGCCGCCGGGTGCTCACCGCCGCGCGCCTTCAGGACGCACCGGCGAAGGCCCGGGTCCGCATCGCCGGCCTGGTCATCTGCCGCCAGCGGCCGCCGACCGCCAAGGGCGTGTCGTTCCTCTCCCTGGAGGACGAGACCGGCATCTCCAACCTGGTGGTGCCCCCGGAGATCTTCGAGCGCGACCGCCGGGTGCTGCTCGGCTCGGCGTTCCTCTACGCGGAAGGGCGGGTGGAGCGGGTGTCGAACGTGGTGAACGTGCAGGTCTCCCGGGCCACCCCGCTCCGGCTCCCATCCCCGCCCACGTCCGCGCATCAGCTCTCGATCCCCTGGAGCGAGGCAGCGCCCGGCTGAGCCTCATCGCTGGCGCGCGACTGCGCGCTTCGTCAGGCGTCCCCCTGGTGCGGGTGGCTGACGCCTCATCGAGGCGAGGGCGGGCCGGGGAGGGAGCCCCCGGAGCCCGAAAAGAGCCAACGAAGGAGAGCCCCCAGCACCGCGGCCCAGACCGCCACGATGACGGCGGCGGCGATCCATCCGGTCCGGGGGCTCAGGACGCCCTTCGCCGCCTCGGCCCGGCACTCGGCGAGGACGCCGGCCGGGACCAGTGCCCGCACTGCCAGGATGCCGAGCGGGACGAGGAGCAGGTCGTCGAGCAGGCCCAGGACCGGGATGAAGTCCGGAATCAGGTCGATCGGGCTGAGCGCATAGGCGATCACGACCACCCCGAGTGCCTTCGCGTACCACGGCACGTCTGGCCGGCGCACCGCGAGTGCCAGCGCCGCCAGCTCGTGCCTCAGCCCCCTGATCCGATCTTTCCACCGCGCGAGCACGGGGCCCGATACAAGAGCTTGGCGAGGCCGCGTGCAACCGATTCAGCGAGCGGAGCCTTCCGCTGGCACGCGCTCGTTGCAGCAGCATGGTCCGATGCGCTCAAGTCCCGGACCATTCCACCTTCGACGAGAGAGACCTTCATGCATCGGTCCTGGGCCCTGATCCTGCTGGGCCTCGCCGCCTGCGCCGGAGCCGCGACCACCCAGGTTCCGCCGCCATCCGACACCCACGATCAGCTCCGCCGGCTCGCCGGAAGCGCGCTGCTGGATCCGCAGGGCGCCCCGATGCTCCGGGTGCTCACCGAAGACATCGGACCGCGCATCCCGGGAACCGAGCCCTGCGCCCGGGCCGAGCGCTACGTCGCCGACCGGATGCGCGAGGCGGGGATGACCAACGTCCATCTCGAGGAGGTGCAGCTCCCCGAGCGCTGGGAGCCCGGAGACGTCTGGCTCGAGCTGCTCTCCCCGGAGGAGCATCGGCTGAGCCCGGTGCAGATGATGTGGACCGGCGCGGCGGAGTCCTCGGTCGTCACGCTTCGGCGCGTCTCGATCGATGCGCCGCTCGATGCCTCGGTGAAGGGCCAGGTCCTGGTCACCGAGCGGGGGCCGCTCACCGACAACATGTCGATCCGCTTCCGGAAGGTGATCGACTTCTTCGAGCGTGGGCGCGCGGCCGGCGCCCGGGGTGTCCTGCTGCTGGGAAAGGGGAAGCACCCACTCAGCGTCAGCGTCGTCGACCCTTCCCGCCCCGCCGCGGTGATGCCCATGCCGGTGCTGCTCCTCGGGGGGCAGGATTCGGAGACGGTGGAGCGCCTCTTGCCGAAGGGCGGGGTGAAGGCGCGATTCATGGCCCGGCCACGGCTGCCCGGGCCCGGAGTCGCCCACAACGTGGTGGGTGAGGTGCCGGGGCGGGTGCCCGGCGAGGTGGTGATCCTCGGCGCCCACCTGGACTCGGTCGCCGGCTCTCCCGGGGCGTTCGACGACGGCGCTGGGGTGGTCACCACGCTCGAGGTCGCGCGGCTGATCCGCTCCTCCGGGCCCACCCGACGAACCCTTCGCGTGGTGGCCTTCACCGGTGAGGAAATGGGGATGCTCGGGTCGAAGGCGTACGTCCGGCAGCATCGGGAGGAGCTCGGTGCGGTGACGGCGATGGTGCAGATCGACGGCGTCGCCCAGGTCTGGACCGACTGGATGGTGTTCGGGCGGAAGGACGTCCAGGCCGGGCTCCAGCGGGCGCTGTCGCCGCTCGGGACGGCGAGCGGGATCCCGCGGGTCGAGCCCCTCGGACATCTGTTCCTCGCCTTCAGCGACCACGCTCCCTTCGCGCTGGAGGGAATCCCCACCACCTTCGCCTTCAAGCGCGAGGACGTGCTCGGCCCGGAGCCTAAGATTCACACCCCCGAAGACGCGTTCGCCGGCATCGCTCCGGCACTCCTTGCATCCTCCACGGCGACGCACGCGGTGCTGGTGCGGCAGCTCCTCGATTTCGACGCTCCGCTGGCTCCCCGACTGAGCTCCGACGAAGTTCGTGCCTGGGTGGACCGCGAGCGCTTCCAGCCAGACGCGTGGATGCTGGACCGCGGCGATCTGCTTGGAGCGCGCTGACCTTCCCTCC
>RPRB01000181.1 GCA_003818285.1 Myxococcaceae bacterium | reverse complement strand
TCGCCAAGCTGAAGTCCATCCTCAGCGAGTCGGTCACCGACAAGAAGTTCAGCGCCGCCCAGGCCAAGGAAGTGCTCGTCGCGTTCAACGACGCCGCCGACGGCAAGTTCTCGAAGCAGTTGGACTCCGCCCTAGCGCCATGGAGCGCGCGCTCGGAAAGCGCGAGCCCACCTCGGGCGGCCGGTCCTCGAACACGTACAGCTACACCTAGAGCGACGACGAGGCGGACTGAGCGAAGTCCCTTCGACTCCGCTCAGGACAGGCTCGGGTCGCCGGGGATAGTGAGAGCACAGCGCTCCGGCTCCCGCACCAGCGGTTGCGTGGGGTCGCGCCCTCAGCGCCGACCCGATGCTCCCAACGCGAACTCGATCGCCGCGCTCACCGCCGCAGCCTGCGCCTCATTGCACTCGCCCGGAGTCGTCCGCGGGCTGTCCGGATAAACCTCGGTGGTCGTCACGAAGCGCGCGCCAGTGACACCGGCGCACAGCCCCAGCTGCTTCACCGGGTAGTTGATCACCCCGGGCGCCACGACCTTTGAGCCAATGATGTTCCCCTGCGCGTCCGCCGGCGCGATGTGCGTCACCTGCTTCACCGCCTCGATGATCGCCTGCTGGAACGCGGGCTCTGGATTGTCCTCGTCGCCGACGAGGTAGATGCCGTCGGGGATCTCGCCGGGCTCATGCGCCTTGCTCGAGCCTGCGGGACGGACGATCACGGAACGCGGGCTCCTCCGCGCCTCCTCCTCGCCGCCGCACGGGCCTCCGTCGCCCCGCGCCCGCGCCGCCCGCCTGTTGCGAGGCGGCCCGCTCGCTGCCTCCACGAGGGAGGACATCAGCGATGGGCGACAGGGCGGTTGTCGTTTTCCGAAGCAGCCAGGAAGTGCACGACGTGGCCGTCTACCTTCACTGGGATGGGTACCGGGTCGAGGAGCTCATCCGCGGCGCCGCCCCGCGCATGCGCGCCGGCGACACGAACTACGCCGCGGCGCGCTTCATCGGCCACTGCCACGAGCAGATTGAGGGCGCGCTCAGCCTCGGCACCTACGGCCTGAGCCCCGACCAGGTGGGCCACATCGAACGCGGTGAGGCCGGGAAGCTCGGCCACGGCGACGCCGGCGTCTGGGTGGTGGACGTCAGCACCGGCGAGCTCGTCCACCACGACACGGTGCGGAGCAACCCCGAGGCCCTCCGCTTCTGCCCCCCGAAGCCGCCGGAGGTGCGTGCACCCCACCTCGAGCTGTTCCGAGGCTGAACAAGTCCTTTGTCGAGGACCTTGCCTCGACGAATTCTTCACGGTCTCCGGTGCCGCCCCCTCCGAGGAGGCGGCGCCTCCGCCGCCTCCGGAGGGAGGTCCTTCCAGTGCCGCTGAACGTCGCGGGCCCTGGGTCACCGGGAACCGCGCTCCCTGCGTCGCAAGCGAGCCGGGCGAGTTTGCACGGCCTTGGAGAGCTCTCCTAGCCTCGGCGGCTGTCTGTCGTGGGGTCGGTCGTGGGCGGCGCCTCTTTCGGATGGCGGTCGTGCGACCTTCCCGAGCGACGTCGCACCGGTTCTGCTGAGCTCGGGGACGAGCGACTCGCGGGAGGGACCTCATGGGGAAATCGGGTGCCGGGCCAGGGGTGCGCGGGAGCAGTCAACGCAAGCGTCACTGGGTGCGTTGGCTCGGCCTCTTGGGGATCGCCGCCGCAGCGAACGTCCACGCAGCGCCCGCCATCCCGCGGAGGGTGGAAGCCCCTCAGCGGTATCACTTCGCCGCGGTCTCGTGGCACACGGACTCGCAGGCGTTCGGGCCTTACGGCGGACCGTATTGCGATTCTGGGTCTGCCGTGGCCGACACTCCGTGGGAGGCCTGCGAGCGAGCAATCCCGCTTCTGAATGAGGCGGGTAAGTGCAACCCTTGTGGCCTCGTCGTTTGCGGACCGCCTTACCTGCCTGCGTCGGTGACGGGGCTCGTCGAGCTGAACCATGGCGGCGGCCTGATCGTTCGCCGTTTCCCCCCTTACACCCTCTGGCACTACACCACGGGTGGGATCGAGCATGGC
The DNA here is from genome assembly GCA_003818285.1 of Myxococcaceae bacterium. Taxonomy (GTDB): domain Bacteria; phylum Myxococcota; class Myxococcia; order Myxococcales; family Myxococcaceae; genus RPRB01. The sequence continues at coordinate 7,598 of RPRB01000181.1, read as the reverse complement.
ACTTCAAACCCGGTGCGCGGGTTGCTGCAGACGTCCAACGGCGAATTACTTTACGCGGTCTACGCTCGCCCCATCTGTCCGCCAGGGACAAAGTGGGCGCAAAACCCATACGGGCCTGCCCTTGACGGTTCGTGCCTCGCACTCCACTGTCCGATTGGCAGCACACTGACTGCAGGAGGGCAATGCGAGTTCCCTCCGCGCTGTCCGGAGGACGGGAGCGTCCTGAGTGCGGACGGCACCACCTGCTCGATCCCCGGCCCTCCCGACGGTCCCGACCCGAATGAGAACGGAGACGGAAGCTCCACCTGTAAACCGGTCGTCCTGACCACGGGGGCGAAGAAGCTGGTGGAGGTGGACTTGCCTCCGGTGGGACGCGGACGCCTTCAATGGACACGCACCTATAACAGCCTCGTCTACCGCGGCTTCGACGTGATGTCGTCGCGCTGGACGCATACCTATACGCGTCGGATGTGGTGGAAGACGCTGTCCGCGGGCGACCACATCGGCGGATTTGTTTTTCGGCCGGACGGGACGATGCGCACCTCTGTCGTCACGGGAGCCGTCCCGGTGATCGATGGGCGACAGCGGTGGTCCCTGTCGAGCGCGCGTGGCGAAAGGCTTTATCGCCTATCTTCCAACATTGAGTGGATCTACATCGACCCGGCGGCGCAGGCGGTGGAGACATTCATTCAAGAGTTGCGCAACGTCGAGAATTACTGGGGGCGCCTGGTCAAGCTGCAGTTCAGTGACGGAGTCGAGCAGACGATGCAGTACAGCTCGGGAGGCCTAGTCGGCGCCGGGGCTGCGCCGGCGCTCGACGACGACGGCAATCCAACCGATCAGCCGCTCCCGCCCGGCCTTCTTCTCGCCATCAGGGACAGCTTCGGGCGCTCGCTCTCCCTGGGTTACGACGCCCGGCGCCGCCTGGTTCGCCTGGTCGACCCGGGGGGCTCCGTGACGCGCTACACCTACGACGGCCGGGACAATCTGACCAGCGTCATCCGGCCGGACGGGTCGGTGCGGCGCTACCTCAACAACGAGGCAGCGAATACCGGCGGCCACGACCTGCCGCATGCCGTGACCGGAATCATCGACGAGCGTGAGCAACGGCTGAGCACCTATCAGTACGACGTCTGGGGAAGGGCCCTGTCGTCCACCTGGTGGGCCGATGGGGGTCAGACGAAGGCCGTGCAGCGGTCGTCGTTTTCCTTCGACCCGACCCTTCGCCGTACGACTGTCACCGACGCCATCGAGTCCACCCGGACCCTCTCCTACCAGCTCGTTCAGGGCCGCGCGATGGTGATCACCACGTCTCAGCCCGCGGGATCCGGCTGCGGTCCCGCCTCGTCCGAGATGACCTACGACGCCAATGGAAATGTCGTGTCGCGAGTCGACTTCAACGGAAACAAGACCTGCTACGCCTACGATACGACCCGGAATCTGGAGACGAAGAGAGTCGAGGGCTTCCCCGGGACCGCCGACTGCTCTGCAGCCCTGAGCAATCCCCCCGCAGGGGGGCGAGTCGTCAGCACGCAGTGGCACCCCGACTGGCACCTCAAGACCAAGGTCGCGGAGCCGAAGCGAATCATCACCACGACGTACCATGGTTACGGCGCTTCCTGTGCTCCGCCCATGACCGTCGACGGCAAGCCGGTTGCAGTGGCGTGCTCTCGCACGGAACAAGCCACCACCGACGCCAGCGGCGCGCTGGGCTTCGGCGCGCTTCCCTCGGGCAATCCACGTCGGTGGTCTTACACCTACGAAACGTACGGCCGCGTCCTCACCGCCACCGACCCCAACGGGAAGAGGACGGCGTGGACCTACTACGCAGACGACGACGCGGACCTGGGCAAGCGCGGCAACGTGAAAACAATCACCAATGCCGCTGGCCACGTGACGCGGTTCACCGACTACAATTTACACGCGCTTCCCACGCGGGTGGTGGACCCGAACGGGCTGGTCTCGACCTTCGAGTACGACAGCCGGATGCGGCTGCGCGTTCAGACGGTGGGCGCCGAGGTGACTCGATTCGAGCACGACCCGGCTCATGGCCAGGTGACCCGGGCAATGCTGCCGGATGGGTCGAGTCTCAGGTTCGGCTATGACACGGCTTATCGCCTGACCAGCATCGTCGACCACCGCGAAAACCGCGTGGATTACACCTTGGATGCCGCGGGCAACCGCACCCAGGAGCGCATGAAGGATCCCAGCGGCGCCCTGGTGCGAAACATCGCGCGCGTCGTGGATGCCCTCAACCGGGTCGAGCGCGTCACCGGTGCAAGCCGATGAGGGAGGGCACGATGAACAAGGCATTGCTCGTCGCTTCGCTCGCCGCGGTCATCGCCTCGCTGAGCCTCGCCTCGTCCGGTTGTGGAACGAGCACGCGTCCCGGAAGTGGAGGGGACACGCCCCCGGGAGGTGGAGGCAACCCGCCGCCGGATGGAGGGGATCTGCCGTCCCGCCCGCCCCCGGTGCAGGGCCGACCGGACCACCGCCTCCTCTACGACCCGAACGGGAATCTGCACACGGAAATCGACGCCCTCGGCCGAACGACCACTCAGGAATTCGACGCGTTGAACCGCCTCCGGCGCCTGACCCGACCGCCTCCGGCCTCCTCGGAGCCGGCACCTGTCATCCAGCTCGACCTGGATGGCCGTGACGAGGTGACTCGAGTCATCGACCCGCGCTCACTGGCGACGAGCTACGAGGTGAATGGCCTGGGGGACATCACCCTGGAGAATTCGCCGGACCGGGGAACCATGGCTCGCACCTTCACGGACGGCGGGCAGGTAGCGACCGTCCTCGACGCACGCGGCCACACGACAACATTCACCTACGACGACCTGAATCGCCTCTCCTCGGCGGACTACGGCGACGGCTCGGCCACCCTTTACACGTACGACGAAGGTCCGAACGGCATCGGGCGGTTGACCGGGATGCGTGACCCGGGAGGAGTGACGACCGGGTGGGTCTACGACGCGCACGGGCGGGTGATCTCCATGGCGCAGGCGCTGAGCACCGTCCGCCACGAGGTGAGGTACGGCTACGACAGCACCACGTGTCAACGGACGTCGCTCACCTATCCCTCGGGTCGAGTGCTCACCTACGGCTATGGGGTGGAAAGCCGCCAGCTGGACTCGCTCGCCCTGGACGGCGCTCCCGTCGTCTCCGCGGTGGAGTACCACCCGTTCGGCGGCCCGAAGAGCTTCACCCTCGGAAATGGGCAGGTCTGGCGCAGCAGTCTGGACGAGAACGGCAGGCTGAAGGACTACACGCTTGGGGGAGCGAGGTTTCGGGTCGCCTGGGACGAGGCGAACCGGATCACCGAGATCTCCCACGAGACGGACAGCTCCTGGGATCGCACCTACGGGTACGACGACCTGGACCGCCTCACGAGCTTCGTCTCCCTCCAGAGAACGCAGAGCTTCGCGTATGACCTCGGCGGGAATCTCACTGCAAAGAGCGACCGCGTCGGAGACGAACCACCCGTCGTCTACGAGTGTTCCATCTCACCTTCGAGCAACCGCATGACAGGGGTGAGCAGCCACGGCATCGACTACACCTACGACGCGGCAGGGAACCGGGTGGGGGATGGGCACCTCGCGTTTGATTACCCCGCTCGCGGGCGCCTCAGCCGGTCAACCCTCACCGACGGGTCCTCCGTGCACGTGGTTCAATATCTGTACAACGGGCTCAACCTCCGGGTGCGCAAGCAGGGGTCGATCGTCCCGCAAGGAACGCAGATCTTCGTCTACGACGAGCAGGCGAGACTCCTCGGCGAGTACGACGGATTGGGGAGAGCGCGGGCCGAGCACATCTGGCTGGCCGACCGTCCCGTCGCCGTCGTCACGTACACCTATGATGGCGAGAGCCTCACTCCGGCGACTCGGACGACCAGCTACGTGGAAGCAGACCATCTGGCGGCGCCACGGAGGGTCAGCAGCGGTGGCGGGAAGACGCGGTGGACCTGGCACAGCGCCCCCTATGGCGACACCGAGCCGGATGAGAATCCGGAGGGCTTGGGGGTTTTCACCTACAACTTGCGCTTCCCAGGCCAGTACCACGACGCTGAGACAGGGCTCGCTTACAACCACCACCGCGACTACGAGTCTTTCACTGGCCGATATGTGCAGAGCGACCCGGTGGGAGTTCTTCTCCACCGAAGCATGGCGGCGCAGAGCCTGCCCCAGACCTCTGCCTTCGGTTCCAGTGCCGCTGCGGTCTGGGCCGAGTCACCCGTCTTCAACGCACCTTACCTTTACGCGGCCGCAGACCCAGTCTCGGGCACGGACGAAGAAGGGCTATTCGCCGCGGCCATCGGAGGGAGAGTTGTTGGCGGCGCCGTGAGAGGGGGCCTCTGGGGCTCGCGCGGAGGATGGTGGGGCGCGGGCATTGGTGCTGCTGCGGGCGCACTCAGCACCATCTGTCAGCCCAGCGAACGCGATTTGTGTGAGAGGGACTGCGATGCCGACTACGACCGGGGAAGGGACTACTGCCGGGCGATGAGCGGCATGCGCGGCCGCGATCCCAGCTTCTTCCAGTACTGCATGCGCCAGGTGGAGGAGAGGTACATCGAGTGTTACCAGGAGTGCGGTGAGCGATACCCGGACTAGGCCCCGGTCGCGGGGCCGGTCCTCGACGATGCGAGCGGCGTCACCTTGTGCAGGGGCGTCCGTGGTCCCGACTCACCGCCGCAGGCGGTGAAGAGGGTTGCCGCAAGCAGCGCCAGTGGTTGGTCCCCGGGCGGCAGGAGCGAGCGGGCGGTCCGGGTGGTCGAGTGCCGGGTCTTCGCCGGGATGACGCTGAACGAGACCGCGCGGGTTTCTCGGTCCAGCGAACCTGGAACGGGGCGGCAGCGTGGCTTCGCAAGCAGAGGCAGTCGCGGTCGCGCGGATGAGCTTCGACGCACCATTCCCGGCGAAGTTCCCTGCTCGCCGGTCCGCGAAGACTACGACTCCCGCGGCACCCTCATGCCCGGTTCGAGGGCCGCTTCCTCGAGACCCTTGGTGGCCGGTCCGTTCAGCACAGCTCCGTCCACGTCGAACCGGCTGCCGTGGCAGGGGCAGTCCCAGGACCGCTCCCGCCGGTTCCACTGGACGTGGCAGCCGAGGTGAGTGCACACGGCCGACCGCGCGTGAAGCCAGGGCTCGCTCTCGGACGCCGTGCCGAAGTCCAGCGATGATCCGCGGGTGCAGGACGCGCCCAGCCTTCAGGAGGCCCGCCGGGACGTCCGGGCGGCCCGGCAGGCCAAGAAAGGCGTCTTCGCCACTCCCCTGCTCCTCGAGCCGTTTGAGCTGCGGTACCTGGCTGGCCGGCGCGCCCCGGACCGCTGGCTCATCGATTTGGGCGCGCACGCTCCCGCTGCGAAGAAGACGCTCTGGCCGCCGGAGAGCTACTTCCAGGTGCCCGCAGAGGACCGTCTGTGGGTGCCGTCCGAGTACGTGCCGCTCTTCGTTGACAAGGGATGGACGAAGGCGGCGCCGAACGCGCGGCCGCGGCCCGCCTGACCACCTTTCCCACTCAAGGTCGTCCGCTGGTTCGTGAAGTCCCTGAGGTGAATCATTGGGGAGAAGAAAGGAGAACGTCCATGGCCCTCTTCATATCCGTCGGAGGCTTTTTTATTCAGCAGCCGGGCACGCAAGTGACGTGGAGCACGACATTCGGCTCGGGCCTGGACCGCCGCATCGTCATCCAGGCGCCCAACATCAGCGACGACATCCTGGGCGTGGTCCAGCTCGTCGCGGTTGACCAGGCCGTCGTGGCCAGCAATAGCGGTCTCTCGTACAACGTGACCATCAAGAATCCCAGCACCCGCTCGGTGAGGTACAACCTCAACATCCAGGACCCGCTATGAAAATCACGGTCATCAGCCAGCGTGGCAAGCTGGTCGGCGTCTGGCTTCCGCCTCCGGAGGCCTCGGATTCGAATGCGCCCGTCTGCCGGCCGGTGGGTGGACCGGGACAGAAGTTGCACGACCTGGAGGTCGGAGACGTGGCCGTTGAGCTCGCAAAGCTGGTGAAGAAGAAGCTCAAGCTGACCTGATTTGTAGGATGGCTCCGAGGAGCGACGCGGGCCAGCGACGGGCAGCTAGACATGGGTCCGGCGGCGGTGAGAACCGTCGCGCCAGCCTCCACCTCGCAGCTCCGGAGGGCCGCCTCTGGGTGCCCGCCGAGCATGTGCCGCTCTTCGTTGACAAGGGATGGACGAAGGCGGCACTGAAGCGCGCGGCCGAGGCCCACCTGACCCCTCGAACGGGGCCCGCAATGGGAGCCAAGGCGTTGTAGCGAGAGGACTGACGGCAATGGAGACACGCGACCTGGAGAGATTGAAGTCCGCATGCCTGGAGCAACCTCCGCCACCAAGCGAGACGGAAGCGATTCAGGCGGGCGAGACCACGTGGTTCATCGGGTGGCCCGCGAGAGCTCCGAAGGGAACCATCGCACTCCGCCAGTGGGAGACCACACAGCTCATCCTCAGAGAGGAGGACATCCTCGAGGCCGTGGAGGATAGAGGAAGGTTTCTGGTCAGAATCCGTGCCGCCTCGCACGTCCTGCTACGTATCGAGCAGGTCTTCCAGGCGAAACCGCAACGGCAGCGCTGCGCGTGCGACACCTCTTCCGGAGCGGGAGTCGAAGGCACGGACAAGCAGCCCACAGTTCAAGCGGCGGCCCGTCCATCCGGGCAGTCGGCACCGCCGATCCGGGAATGTTGGGTCGAGCTCAGATGTGAAGACTTCGTCGACGCGCATGGGTACGTGCGTCGCGTCTGTGTACCCATTCTTCTCTGCGAGCCGATCATCTGGGTGTAGGCTGATGACCTGCGACGCTGGCGATGCGGCCGTGAAGTCCAGCCGCGCGATTGACGGCGTCTGCATGATGGCCGCCAGGCTCGCCGACGTCACGGCCTGGCCCACGTGCCGGTTCCTGATGGGCTCGCTAAATTCCAGAGGACGGCGGGACGCAGGCTTTGCGGCCATTCGTCCCGTCCACGAACGTGGCTGTCCCCGAACAGTTCGCCTCGTTGATCGCGTCACGGTTCGCGTTGCACTCGGGCTTGTCCACGCAGATCCGGAAGCAGTAGTTCTGCCCGTCATCATGGGCGATGCACGCCGAGTCGGCGACGCAGTCGGTGTCGTGCGTGCAGCCCTGGCGGCCGCAGTAGCCGCCCTTGAACTGGGTCAGACAAATCTGTGACGTCGAGCCGTCACAATCCTCGTTCTTGGTGCACTGCGCGCCAATGCCGAGGGAGTCGGCGTTGCTGCACGCCACCATCAAGCCAAACAGGATCGAGCAGGAGAGTAAGCGCATCATGGTTCGATGCTCGCAGCCTTCCGGCGCGCGGTGCGACGTGGTCGCTTGTGCGCTGGTCGCGACGCGTGTGGCCGTAGCAGACGAAGATCATCCGCCTCGGAGCACCCCGAGCCGCATATGCGACGACGTGAACGCGCGCGCTGCGCAGCCCGAGGTCTCCGAGCAGGAGTTAGTCCAGGTTCACCCACTCCGCGCGACATGGAGCGCCTGCGTTACTTCCATCATGCGCGGCCTCCTCTTCGCCTTCGGACTTCTCCTCGGCTTCGTGGCCGCTCCACTGGAGAGTGC
>RPRB01000180.1 GCA_003818285.1 Myxococcaceae bacterium | reverse complement strand
GGGCGACTCCACCAGCGCGCGGGACACGCCGCCCTCGGGAAGCTGGGCGAGCTGGCCCTTCAGCCCGCGCACCTCGTCCTCGAGCTCGGACAGGCGGCGGAGCAGCTGCGGATCAGCCGCCGGGCGCGCGGCGCGATACTCCATCAGCGCACGCATGGTGGGCTTCACCCCGATCCGCCAGGCGATGGCCGCGGTGAGGAGCAAGGTCGAGGCACCGACGAACATCGTCCCGAGGATGGAGGCAAGATCGGCTGGTTCGAAGGGCATGCGACCTCCCGGAGGCTGACGGGTCGGATACGGCCCACCGGCCCCTCCGATTTCCCGCCGGCGGCCTTGCGCTCAGAACTCGTACGCCGTGGCGAGGAAGACGAACACCCCGTACTCGGTCGCGTCCGTGCGTCCGAGAAGCGAGAAATCCAGGTTTCGCGGGATGACGTCGGTCCCCTTTCCCCACCACCCGGTGACGCCCACGTCGGTCCGCACGTGCTCGGTCCTGAGGCCGCCGGAGAGGGTCAACCCGTAGTGGTTCACGTGCGAGGTGTTGTCCACGTCGACCCGCGCCGGGTCGCTGGAGGCGAAGTCGGTGAAGAAGCCCGCCCGAAGCGCGAATCCGCCCCCCAGCGCCAGCTCGCCGCCCACCGCGACGTTCAGGACCGGCCTGCGGACCACGATGCGGTCCAGGCCGTCCGGAGCCCGCTCCGGGTTGTCGTGGATGTTCCGCGGGCCGAGGAAGATCAGATCCGCCGCCACCGTCCAGCGGCCCGCCTCCCAGGCCACGCCGGCCTGCACCCTCAAGGGGAGCGAGGGCGTCGCGGAGAGGTCGTTGTCCTGGCTCGCGAACCCCCCCGCGGTCGTCCCGGTGGAGAAGCCGATGCGGACGAAGGAGTTCCGGGAGCCGCCCCCCCACTCGGGGGTGAAGACGGAGAGGCCCAGCCGGAGCTGATCGGTGACGTCCCAGCGCACCCCCGCCGAGCCGACGAACCCGAGCGTGCTCAGGTCGTCCCGGGCGGAGAGGATGACGAACTCGGCGCCGCCGGGGGTGACGACGTTCAGGTCGAGGAAGTAGCTGGTCGAGCCGATGAGGGCGTACGCGCCCGCTCCGATTCCCACCCGGCCGAGCCGGATGGCGTATCCGCCACCGATCCAGAGGGTCTGGTTGTACCGCCGCGAGAAGTACGCGTTGGCGACGTCGCCCAGCTGGGCCCGGTCGTCGGTGGTCAGGCCGTCGGGGATGAACACCGAGAAGAAGAGGGTGTGCGGCGCGACCCCGGTCTCCGGCTCCACCGCTCCCAGCTTCTTGATGCCGGCCGAGGCCACCGGGAAGACCTGGAGGTCCCGGTAGACGAAGTCGTTTCCGTCCCCCAGCGCGTCCTTCACCGTTCCGCCGGCGAACCCGTACGCGTTCAGCGAGAACGACAGGGACGGCTAGCGGGTGAATGCCAGCCCACCGGGGTTGTGGTACGCGCCCGAGCCGTCGTCGGCGAGCGCGGTGAAGGCTCCGCCCATCCCGGCGGCCCTGCCCCCGACGATGTACGGCTTGAAGTTCGACTCGATCCCCTGGGCTCGCGCCGCCCCTCCGATGAGCACCAGGAGCAACCCGACCAGCCGCCTCGTCCTCATCGTCTCCCTCCCCGGCTCGGACCGCGGAGACTACCGGCGCCGCTTCCCCGCGCCGCCTTCGAGCTGGACCTACCGAACGGTCGGCTTGCAAAATAGCGAGCAGCGACCTGAGGCTCGCCCCGCACGGACGTTCCCGCGCTCCCGGAGCTGCCCCTGCGCTAGCGAGCGGGGCCGGCCAGCTCACGCAGCAGCGGCTCGAGCGCGTCCAGCGCCCGCGCGCGGTGCGAGAGGCGTCCCTTCTCCTCCAGCGACAGCTCGGCCATCGTCCGCCCGAGCTCGGGAACCAGGAACACCGGGTCGTACCCGAAGCCGTCCGTCCCGCGTGGCGCACGGAGGATGGTCCCCCGGCACTCCCCGTGCGCGAGGCGCACCTCGCCCTCGGGAGAGGCGAGGGCGAGCACGCACCGGAACGCGGCCCACCGCGCTCCCTCTGGAATCCACTCCATCGCCCGGAGAAGCTCCCGGATCCGGTCCGCGTCGCTCCCCGGCGCGTACCGCGCCGACCGGACCCCCGGGACGCCCCCGAGCGCGTCGACGAACAGCCCCGAGTCGTCGGCGACCGTCCAGAGCCCCGTCGCACGCGCGGCAGCGAGCGCCTTCAGCCGCGCGTTCCCCTCGAGCGTGTCCTCGGTCTCCTCCACCTCCAGCATCGCCTGGACGTCGTCCAGTGACACCGCGTCGAGCCCCTGCACCCGCGCCCGGACCTCGCGCAGCTTCCCGGGGTTCCGGGTGGCGACCAGCAGCCTCATCCGGCCAGCGCACGCGTCTGCGCCTCGATCAGCCTCGCCACCCCAGCCAGCCCGGCGTCGACCAGTGCGTCCAGCTCGGCCCTGGCGAACGCCCCCTTCTCCGCGGTGCCCTGCACCTCCACCAGCTTCCCCTCGCCGGTGGCCACGAGGTTCATGTCCACCTCGGCGGCGCTGTCCTCCTCGTAATCGAGGTCGGTCACCACCGTGCCCTTCACGATGCCCACCGAGATGGCGGCCACCGGGACCATCCGCGGGACGGTGGAGATCACCTTCCGCGCGTGGAGGTTCCGCGCCGCCTGCGCGAGCGCGACGTAGGCGGCAGTGATGGAGGCGCAGCGCGTACCGCCGTCCGCCTCGATGACGTCGCAGTCCAGGGTGAAGGTGCGCGCCCCGAGCTGCGAGAGGTCCACCGACGCCCGGAGCGCGCGGCCGATGAGCCGCTGGATCTCCTGCGTCCGGCCGCTCTGCTTGCCCTTCGCCGCCTCCCGCGCGGAGCGGGTGTGGGTGCTCCGGGGGAGCATGCCGTACTCGGCGGTGACCCAGCCGCTGGCCTTCCCCAGGAGGTGCGGCGGCACCCGCTCCTCGACGGAGCAGGTGACCCTCACCCAGGTGTGGCCCATCCGGACCTCGGCCGAGCCCTCGGCGTGCCGGGACACCCCCGGGGTGATGGTGAGCGGACGGAGATCGAGCGGGCCTCGGTCGAAGGAGCGCATGGACGGGCGAGGGAGCTTCGCACAGCGGAGACCGGGTTGGTCGAACGGATGATCGCGCTGCAATCGCGGCCGAGGCCTAGGAGCGAGGAGGGAGCGAGGCCCGAGTCTCGTGACCGACGAGCGACGACGGGATCGGACGCGAGGGCAAGCGAGGGCCGATCGACAAGCCCGGTTTCCGCTGTTAGGGCGGGGTCGAGGAGGCTACCGGCCGGCGATCGCGCACCGCGGTCTGGGCCAGGAAGGCCAGCACCCCGTCGGCGATGGCCTGGGCGATGCGGTCCCGGTACTCGGGCCGCGCCAGCTTCCGGCACTCCTCGGGGTGGGAGATGAAGCCGAACTCGACCAGCACCGCCGGCGCCTCCACCCCCGTGAGCACGTAGAACGGTGCCTGCTGCACTCCGTGGTCGCTGCCACCGGAGGCGGCCACCAGCCGCGAGTGGATCGCGTAGGCGAGCCGCGCGCTGTCGGCGTGGGACTCGCTCCGCCGCAGATCGGAGAGGATGAACGCCAGCGTGTCGGTGGGCTGGGGCGCACCGACCCCGGCCGAGTCGGCATTCTCGGTCTCGGCCACCCGCCGCGCGTCCTCGCCCGAGGCGCTGGCGGAGAGGAAGAAGGTCTGCACCCCCTCGAGCTTCGCCCGCAGGCGCCGGGTGGGCATCGAGTTCAGGTGCAGGGACACGAACACGTCCGGCTTCGACCGGTTGGCGAAGGTGACCCGGTCGGCGAGGGCGAGCAGCACGTCCTGCTCCCGGGTGAGGAGGACGTCGGCGCCGGCGTGCTCCAGCGCCGCCTTGAGCCGTCGGGCGACGTCGAGCGAGACGGCCTTCTCCAGCTGCCCGTCGGGGCTGATGGCCCCTTCCTGCGCGCCTCCGTGGCCTGGATCGATCACCACCCGGGCCCGGGGGGCCGCCGGAGCGGCGGCGACGAGCGCGGCGCAAAAAAAAGCCAGGGCGGAGGACATCCGCCCCGGCATGTTACTCCGGAACTGCTACCCCGGGCCTACTTCACCTCGACGGTCTTCCCGTCGGGTCCGCTCTTCTCGTGCTTCACGACGTTGCCCGAGGCGTCCTTCTCGATGGTCTCCTTGGACTCGAGCTTGCTGTCACTCGCCATCCCCGGAGCGTCGTGCTTGGCCTTCTTCTCCACCTTGGTGGTCGTCCCACCCATGGTGTTCTTGTCCACGTCCTTGCTGTAGGTGCTGCTGTCCGTGGTGGCGTTCATCCCACCCTTCGGATCCGACTTCGCCTTCTTCTCGCTCTTCACCGAGCCAGTTCCGTCCTCGCTGTGCTTGACGGTCGTCTTGCTCTCGGTGGTCTTCGTGTCGTCAGCGCGCGCGGTCCCGGTGAGGGCCAGGGCCATCGCAGCGGTCATCCCGATGATCAGTCGCTTCATTCAGCCTCCCTGTTGCTGGTGCCGTGAAAGCTGGTCATCGCTCGCAGGGACGCAAGTTGCGCTTCACTCCACGGAGCGCAGAGCAAAGAAAAGCCGGAGCGGAGAGCACCCGCCCCGGCGTCGACTTCAACCGCTGTCCGACCTACTTGGCGGGAGGGGGCTTCGCCTCGTCGGTCTTGGTCTCCTTCTCCGTCGTCGACTTCTTCTCGGCCTTGGTGGCCGTGCCGCTACCACCCATGCCCTCCTTGCTCGTGTCCTTCGTCGCCTCGGAGCTCTTCTGGGTAGTGCTCTTGCTCTCGGTGGCCTTGGTGTCGTCCGCGCGCGCCGTCCCGACGAAGGCCAGCGCCATCGCCGCGGTGAGTCCAATGATGAACCGCTTCATACACGTCCTCCTAGTTTGGGGGTGCGTGCAAGCTGTTCATCGCTCCCGGGGACGCAAGCGGCGCCCTTCAATGAACGTCGATGCCGGGTACACCTCGCACGAGTTCTCCAATGATCGCGGCATCTACTCGAGCTCGGGCGAGCGCTCGCTCGGCCTTCCGGACGGCGGCCCGCGGGACCGCGGCGAGGAGCCCTCCGTTGGTCTGCGCATCGGCGAGCACCCACCGCACCGGGTCGGGCAAGCCGTCGGGGAAGCGCACGTGCGCACCGAAGTGCTCGAGGTTGGCGGTGGTTCCACCCGGCACCACGCCCTGCTCCGCCAGCGCCGGGACGCCGGCGAGGATGGGAATTCGCTCGAGGAAGAGCCGGGCCCGCAGCTTCGCCCCCAGCGCCATCTCGGTGAGGTGTCCCAGAAGCCCGAATCCGGTGACGTCGGTCAGCGCATGCACTGGGAACCTGCCCGAGGCGAACACCTCGCCGGCGGCGCGGTTCAGGCGGGACATCAGCTCGACCACGTTCCGCTCCAGCTCAGGCGAGGCAATCCCCCGCTTGATGGCGGTGGTGGCGATGCCCGACCCGAGCGGCTTGGTGAGGAGGAGCACGTCGCCCGCTCGCCCACCGGCGTTGGTGAGGATGCGCCGCGGGTGCACCACGCCGGTGACCGCCATCCCGTATTTCGGCTCCGGGTCGTCCACCGAGTGGCCGCCGAGGATGGGGATGCCGGCCTCGTCCGTCTTGCTCTGCCCTCCCTCGAGGATGCGGGCCAGCGTCTCGGTGGACAGCGCCTGGGTGGGAAAGGCCACCAGGTTCAGGGCGAAGAGCGGCCGGGCACCCATGGCCCACACATCGGAGAGCGCGTTGGCGGCGGCGATCTGCCCGAAGGCGAACGGGTCGTCGACCACCGGGGGGAAGAAGTCCACCGTGGACACCACCGCCTGGCGGGCCGACAGACGGTACACCGCGGCATCGTCGTGCGTGGCGAAGCCCACCAGCACCCGCGGGTCCTTCCTGGTCTTCAGGCGGCGCAGGACCTGCGCCAGTTGCGCCGGTCGGAGCTTGGCGGCTCAACCGGCGCAGTGACTGAACTGGGTCAGTCGCCGCGGCGTCTCTGGGCTCATGAGGCTTCTTCTGCCCGGGAATCAGCCGGGGCGCACGTAATCCTTGCGCATCAGCTCGAGGATGGCCTCGGCGATCGTCACGTCGTCGGCCTCGGAGTGGTCCATGACCGCACGGAGCGTCCCGTGGTTGTGCACCAGCTGGAGCAGATCCAGCTGCTCGGGTGTGAGATCGCGCAGCCGGGGCACCAGCGGCCGGCGGACGAGCAGCGGCGAATCGTCCTGGGGAAGCTGCCCCTCGATGCGCTTGAACTCGTCCAGGAGCCGCAGCGCGTCCATCAGCAGCGCCTCGGTGGAGCGGTCCAGCTCGACCATGAACTCCTGGCCGTCGGGCGGCTGGAGCTCGAAGTCCCCCTCCTCCCAGGTGATGATCCGGTTGAAGCTCTTCTGGGGACCGAGCGCGTGGTCCCCGTCCACCACCGCGTAATAGACGCGACCCTGTCGCAGATAGATGCGCCCCTCGTGGGCGCCGGTCACCACCAGCACCCCGTTCTTCTTCGAGGTGTGGAACAGCTGGAGCAGGTCCGGCAGCGGGATGTCCTCGATCTTCCCGGTCATCGAGGAGGTCTTGTTGGTCTTCGAGGCCTGGGCCTGCGCCGCCTCCTCCAGCCGCTCGCGCATCTCGGCGTCGGAGAGCTCGGTCGCGGCCCCGGCTTCCCGCTGCACCAGCTTGAGGATGGAGGTCCCGATGAGGATCCGGTCCCCCTCCTTGAGGCGGGCCTGGCGGATCTTCTCCCCGTTCACGAAGGTGCCGTTGGTGCTCCCCAGGTCCTCGATCAGCACCTTCCCGGGGCCGACGGTGATCTTCGCGTGCTTCCGGCTGACCATGTCCTCCACCAGGACCATGTCCAGCTCGCTCGAGCGACCGATGGTGACCTGACGGTTCATCTTCAGGGGGAACTCGCCCCCCTGGTACTTGCCGGAGATGAACCGGAGGGCCCAGGCCGTGTCGGTGCTCGACGCTGCCATCGTCGTCAGGTGAACCTACAGCAGCCCCCCGGCGAAGACGAAACTTCCAGCATCGCCGGAGGGCAACAACCGCAGGCGTCCGGTCCGGACCTCGGGCTCCCTGGACGAGGAAGTCAGGATCGCCTCCTCGGTGGCGAGCACCTCCCCCCGCTCGGATCGGAGATACCAGGCGCGCGGCTCCCACCGATGCCCCGGAAGGCGCAGCACGGAGTCGATCCGCGCATCCCGGAGCGCCTGCTCCCGATCGCCGGCGGTGACCAGCGCCCCGAGCGCATCCGGCGCGCTTGCGGAGAGCAGCCCCGCCCGCTGCCACAGAGCGGATAGCGCTCCGGCCAGCGCCGGCGCCAGCGGGCCATCCGGCTCCCATCGGCCCGCCCGCCGCCGGAACCCGACCCGTTCTCGCCCCAGCGACGAGACCTGCACGCCTCCGGACGAGCCCGACGCATCGAGGGTGGCCACCGCCGAGGCGCGATCGCCGTCAACGGTGATGCTGAACCGGTCGAAGCGGAGGCTCCTCGGCTCGAACGCGGGCCCACCGGGGACAGGGATGGGCGCGCGGGCCAGCTCCGCCGCGCGGAGAGCGGCGACCAGCTCCGGCTCCGGGCCTCCCGCGGCGCCGAGCATCCGCGGAAGCAGCGCCCAGACGGCTCCCACCAGCAGGCACAGCCCGAGGATGACTCCGAGGGCGCGGCTCGCCCGCGGCTCGCCGGCGGTCACGAGCCGAGCATCTTCTGCGCCCTCTCGGCCGCAGGCGTGCCCGGGAGTCGGGTGATGATCCGCTGGAGCGCATCGCGCGCCTTGTTCGAATCTTTTAGCCGCGAATACAGGTCGTGCAGCCGGAAGAGATACTTGTCGTCCTCCGGGCCGGGATACTTCTGGAGCACCGTCTCCAGGCGGCTCGCGGCGGCGGACCAGCGGTCGCGCTTCTCGTAGAAATCGGCCACGTAGACCTCGTGGCGCACGAGGCGGTCGCGGATCTCGGTCTGCTTCTTCTTCGCGTCCTCGAGGTACTGCGACTGGGTATAAGTCCGGGTGAAATCGTTCAGCGCTTCCCATGCGGCGCGCACCTGGGTCTGGTCCTTCTCGCTCGAGGGCGGGAGCAGGAACCAGTCGCTGGGGATGTCGCGGTAGTGCGAGAGGGCGGCGCGGTAGGCGGCGTAGTCCACCTTGGGATGCGTGGGGTGCAGCTTCACGAAGCCGTTGTAGCGGTCGGCGGCCTCGGTCCACAGCTCGCGCTCGAAGGAGACGTCCGCCAGGCGGAGCTCGGCCTGGCGCGAGGCCTCCAGGAAGGGGAACTTGGTCTTGACGTACTCGAAGTACTTCTCGGCCAGCTGGTACTGGCTGCTGTCCAGCGCCTCGTCGCCGCGCTTGAGGTTGGTGCTCGCCTCGCTCGCGTAGTCCGGCTCGCCGAAGTCGCCGTTGCCCGCGAACAGACCGCAGCCTGGGAGGAGGATCAGGACGGCGAGTGGGAGAAGACGGACGAGGCGCATCGAGGGGGCAAATACCCTAGCCTCCTTCGTCCATCCCTTCCACCCCGGGAAGCAGCTCTCGGACCAGCGCCGGGTCGAAGCCGCGGGCCAGGAGGCGCCGGGCGGACCGGCGCGCCGCCGCACCGGGGGTGAGAAGGCGCGCCGCCGCGGCCCGGGCGGTCCAGCCCTCGTCACGGATGGCCTCGGCGAGCGCGTCCTCGGCGAGGGCGGGCGGATATCCCTGCTGGACGAGGCGGGCATGCATCGCCTCCCGGCCCCAGCCGCCGCGGAGGACGAGCGCCCGGGCACGGACGCGCACCGAGCGGCGGTCATCGAGCGCGCCCAGGCGGATCGCCGCCTCCAGCTCGGATTCAACCTCCTGCTCGGTCAGCCCGGCACGACGCAGCGCTTCCCTCAGCGAAACGGTGGACACCTCGCGGCGAGCGAGCGTGCGGAGCGCGCGAAGACCCGTTTCCCCGGCGGCTCCAGCGGTGTTACGCCTCACAGTGCATGCACCCCGCCTTGCAACGGTACATGGATTTTCAGACGGCGTGGGGCGTCTGGCAGCGCAGGAACGGATGCGCACCGGACGAGCCGACGGACGAGGCCTTCGTCTTGGCGGCGCGGGCGCGGCCGGATCTCTGGTCGGCGGTGGAGCGCGCCTGCGGCAGGGCGCACCCGCCGGAGGACGCCCAGAACGCGCTGCTCGTCCTCGCGGCGCGGACGGCGAGCACCGTCCTCGGAGACGACGAGCGGCTCGCCGGGCCGCTGGAGCGTGCGCGGGGCGCACTCGAGGCGGAGGGCGCGAGCGAGGACCAGGTGGATGCGCTGGTGGGCGCGGTCCTCCTCGAGGAAGCCTTCGGCGACGACCTGCCGGCGGACGGCTTCGACGCGGCGTTCGTCGCCGAGTCGCTGGACACGCTGGCGCAGCTGGCGACGCTCACGGCCCAGCGGGTGTCCGCGCTGGAGCTCGCCTTCGCCGGCGGCCCGGACGGCGCTGAGCGGCGGGACCGGCGGATCGCCGCCCAGACCCTGTGTGGGGTGGCCTGGTCGGAGGGGCCGGACCTCGTCAGCCGCGAGCATCTGGAGGCGGCGGCCGCCCGGCTCGAGCCCGACCAGCGGGTGGCCCTCGCAGAGTTCGTGGACCACCTCGCGGAGATGCGGCTCATCGGCCCGCGGCGCCGGGCGCGGCTGCGGCGGGTGCTGTCCGGGCTCGTCTAAGTCAGGGCGGCCGCGACCGCGATCCTGGTCGAAGAAAATCCGGCTCGCTGTCGGCGTGACCAGGGCGGCAGCAGACCAGAGGC
>RPRB01000179.1 GCA_003818285.1 Myxococcaceae bacterium | reverse complement strand
GGGATCACCGGCGAGGTGGTGGCGGCGAGCCCGACCAACGGTTGCACCGCGATCATCAACGGCGCTCAGGTCGCCGGCAAGATCGCCCTCATCGATCGGGGCGTCTGCGAGTTCTCGACGAAGGTGCTGAACGCCCAGAACGCGGGCGCGGTGGCGGTGATCATCGCCAACAACGCTGCCACCGGTCTCCCGGGCATGGGCGCGGGCGCAGTCGCGGCGCAGGTCACCATCCCGTCGCTGGGCGTCCAGCAGGGGACGGGGACCGCCATCCGCAACAACTTCCCCGTGAACGCAACGCTGCTGGCACGGCCCGGTACCGACAACAGCGTGCAGTGGCTGCTCGGAGAGGACTCGACCGGCGGCATCAGCGGAGCGCTCCGCGACATGTGGAACCCGACCTGCTACTCGAATCCAGCCAAGGTCCTGGATACCGCCTTCTACGTCTGCGACACCTCCGATAACGGCGGGGTGCACACAAACTCCGGGATCCCCAACCACGCGTACGCGCTCCTGGTCTCGGGCGGCACGTACAACGGCCAGACGGTGAATGCCATCGGTCGCACCAAGGCGGCGCAAATCTACTTCCGCGCGCAGAGCGTCCATCAGGTTCAGGACAGCGACTTCAGCGATCACGCCGACGCGCTTGACGCCTCGTGCTTGGAGCTGATCGGGAGCTCGTTCGCGTCGATCGGCAGCGACCCGCTCAACAACGGACCCATCAACGCCAACGACTGCGGGCAGGTGACGAGTGCAATCACGGCGGTGCAGCTGCGCACGCCTCCGCAATGCACCTTCACGCCTCTGCTCTCGACGGCAACGCCCGCCACGTGCAGTACCGCCAACACGACCGGGTTCACGCAGCCGATCATGTCGTTCAACTTCGCCGCCGACCCATCGGGCTGGAGCAAGACTCACTCGACTCCGTCGCCCACCTTCAGTCTCCCGGAATGGACGTGGAAGGGCACGCTGCCCGACGGGAGGACCGGCGGCTTCCACGCGCCCACGCCGATCACCGACTGCGCAGTGCATGACGAGTCCGGTGTCCGGCACCTCACCAGCCCGGTCATCACGATCCCGCAGAATGCATCGTTCGCTCGGGCGATCTTCGACCACTGGGTGTCGACGGAGGCGGGCTTCGACGGGGGCAACCTCAAGGTCAGCGTGAACGGCGGACCCTTCCAGCTGCTTCCGCCGTCGCAGTTCTCCTTCAACGGCTACAACCTGTTACTGTTGACGGCGGACCAAGGAAACACCAACCCACTCGCCGGACAGCCGGCCTGGAGCGGAACCCGCGGGGGTCAGGTCTCGCAGAGCGACTGGGCCTCGACGCGCGTCGATCTCGGCAACCTGGCGCCGCCGGGGAGCACCGTGCAGCTGCGCTGGGACCTCGGCACCGACCAGTGCTCAGTCCGCGAGGGGTGGTACCTGGACAAGGTCGACCTGTTCAGCTGCGAGTCGCTTCCTCGCTCGGTCTCGATGTCCGACGCGACCGGCCCCGAGGCTTCAGGCGCGTTGACCTTCACCATCCTCTTGTCGTCGGCCGCGGTCGGTCCGGTGACGCTCACGGTGGAGACCGTCGACGGGTCGGCAGGGCACGGCAACGACTTCACCCGCACCGCGGGGACCGTGGTGATCCCGGCAAGCGCAATCGGGGTCTTGGTCCAGGTGCCAATCAAGGACGACAAGGTGCCGGAGGGTGACGAGTCGTTCACGTTCCGCATCACCGGTGCGACCGGCGCCACCATCGGCGATGGCGAGGGTATCGGCACCATCCTGGACGACGACGCGCCGTAGCGGCAGGTGACACACGCCCTCGCTCCGCCGCATCGCGCCGCGTCCCGGCGCGAGGCGGCGAACGAGGGTGACGGGGGCGACGGCTGCTGGCCGTCGTCGCCTCCCGAATGAGCGCAGGAAATCCCCGCCCCTGCTTGGCGTAGGTCGTCTCGGATGACCGTCCTTCGCCATTACTCCGGCGGGTCCCGCCTGTCGCGCCACCGGCATCGGGGGGCCTACGCCGCCGTGGTGGTCGCCGGAGGCTTCGTGGAGGCCGGAGACCGGGGTCGCCACCGTCTGGTCGCGGGGATGGTCGCCTTCCATGCCGAGTTCGAGGCGCACCGGGACGACTTCGGCGAGCCGCAGCCGTGGTCCTGGACCTCCCGCTCACCCGCTGTCCGGAGCTGTCCACCGGAGAGCTCGACACCGGGCAGGTGAGGACGCGTTCCGCTGGTCCTCCGCGGCCTGCAGCTCACGCCTGCGAGGTGACCCTCACCGGCATGCAGGGCGGCAGCCGTGCACCGGCGGCCGCCAGCGCGTCCCAGAGCTCGAGACCGATGAACCCCGGCCGGCGGCCCGACCGGAACCGGCGCACCTGCGGGAGGTCGAACTCCTGGCCCTCGCGATGAATGGGCTCGCTCGACGCCCGCCCCCGCCAGCCGAGGGGCTCCACCGACTGGCCGGCGATCGTCGGAGTGGGCTCGATGGTGAGGGGCCACTCCTGCGCGACAACCAGGCCCGTGTCGCCGTCGGAGGACAGGCTGCCCTCCACGTGATCGCTGCGGTCGAAGCCCTGTCGTCCACAGCACGGACACCGCTCACCCACGGGCACGAGAGGGAACACCGGCGCGACCTGGATCGAGGACGGGGTGAGCAGCTGGACCGTCTCGGTGCTTCCGGCGAGGGGTCGGGTCAGCGCGCCTTTCCGCTCGGCGATCTCACGCAGCCTCGCCGCAAGGAGCACCTCTCTCGTCGCAGTGAACTGAAGGTCCGAATCCGGGTCGAGATCGGTGACCTCCAGAGGAGCCACCTGCTCCAGATCGATCCGGTCGCAGCACGCGCAGGACCAGCGGGCGACGAATGCCGTCTCGAGGTTCACCACCTCCGGCGGTTCGCGCTCCACAGGGGGCCGGATCTCGACCAGCCCCTGCCCGAGCTCCTCGCGGCTCCAGGAATGGGAAAGGCGGGCGATTCGCACCTTCGTCGCGCCGTCGATTGGCGCCCGCCCCCAGCGGAGGAGCTCGTCCAGCTGCTCCGGACGGATCTCGAGGTCGACCTGTGAACGCCCCGGGCTGGTGTCACGCGCCGCCTGCGCGACCCAGCGAAGCGACCGGGGCATCGCGTTCTGGAGTCGCTCGCGCGGAAGTCGGAACTGAACCAGGGCCCGTGTACGCATCGGTCGACCGTCATTTCTTGATTCCACTGAACACGCCACGCCCGTAGTTCAGGTCGGCGCGGTCCGGCATGTACTGGAACGTTGGCATATCGAGACTGAACCTCTCCTTCCAGAAGCGCTTCAAGAGCGCCTGCTGGGCGTCGAAGAGCTCCTGACCGGTCCCGCCGAGGTCTGCGAATCGGTCTTTCACCTCGTCCATGGTGCGAACGCCGAAGTGCTCCTTGAAGAACTCGTGCATCTGGACGTGGATGCCATGCGGACCGCCCGTGTGGAGGTAGGGGGTGGCGAGGGGGAACACAGCTCCCTCCCCATCTGCACCGCCAGCCAGGACGCCTTCCCCGAGATCCTTCTTTGGCCACCAGTGATTGCCCTGGATCTGCGTGTTGTCAAACTTCGTCTTGAGCCACGCCTCGCGGTTTTCCCAATCGCGGTAGCGCACGGTCCGAGGCGGATGGTTGGGGTACAGCACGGCGTACTCCCGGAGCAGCTTCTTGATGTCGTCCGGGTCCATGTTCACCTTGCCGGGCTTCTTCACCCCGAAGTTCCGCTGGAACGTCATCTGGAACAGGTCCCAGGGGTGAATGTCAGCGACGCCGAAGGTGTTCCTGATCCAGGTCTCGGTGTCCTGCAGGAGGGCGACGAACTTCTCGCAGGAGAAACCGTAGTTGTGGACCCAGAGGGCGTCCGCACCGGCGAAGTAGGTGTGGAACTCCTCGACCTCGAGGTTGTAGGTGACGAAGTGCTTGCCGGGTGCGGCGTCCTCGGGCTCGACGCCAAAGATCTCGGCGGTGCCGCCGCTGGCGAGCCGCAGCAGGTCGCCGGGAACGAGCTGCTCGGCCTCGACGAAGGCCTGTTTCTGGACGACCCAGAACGGGTGAGTGCCGGTGGAGACGATCTCCGCCGGAGGTTCGCCGTCATCCGCTGAGTCCCCTCCGGCGCGGGACCGGTGGGCGACGGTGCCGGCCCACCGCGCCTCCGGGGCGACGACCGGCTCGGTGAGCCGGTAACGCACGTGGAAGAGGCGCGTCGGCATGGTCGACACCGTGTCCAGGACGGTGCGAGCCGTCTGCTGTCCAGTGATGGGGTCTCGAGAGATGACCCGGTCTCCGGCTTTGATGCGCTCGATCGGTACCGGACCGTCGGGTGTCAACACCGGTGTGCCGGCGGGGAAGCAGAGCCGGATCAGCTGCTGCGTCCAGAGGATCAGCTTCCCGAGCTTCTGCTGTACCCGAGCCGAGCGGAAGATCGCGATCTTGCCGGCCGCGATCTCGGCTTGCAGGCTCTCCAGGAAGCGGAGCTTCGAGATGTTCGAGAGCTGGCCGGCCTTGGCCCAGGGGGCGACGAGCGCGGCGACCTCGAACATGCCCCGTCCGAAGATCTTGCCGGCCTCGTACGGCTCCCGCTCGACGAGGAGCATGTAGTCGTTCCACGCCTCGGCGATGAGCTCGCCGGTCATCTGCAGGGCGGCACGCATCGTCGCGTCCCCCACCTGCAGCGCTTCCGGGTCTCCGGCGACGACCTTGCGGAGGAAGTCGGCGCCCCGGGTGCCGATCTGGATGACGGTCCAGCCGGCCTCGCGGATGAAGTTGGCCGCGGCCCAGCCCTGGTCCCAGGCCTCCTGCATGGTGCTCCACGGGTGGGTGATGAGCGCCCAGGTGCCCTCGACAACCGACCTGGGAATGGCCACGGCGACCTTCACCGTGCCCTTGACGAGATCCACCCCACCCTCGCCGAAGCCGACCACGAAGCCGGCGAGGAACCAGCCGCTGCCGTCCCAGCCCCAGGCCGCGGGGCCGGCGGGAGCCCGGCCGGCGCTCGCTCCGGACCTCTTGAGGACTCCCGCTCCGACCCCGTCGTACGGATCACCGGGCGGGCCGTGGCCGCCGCTGTCGTCGAGCCAGTCGCCCTCGTTGCCGTACTCGTTCGGAACCGCCAGCATCACCTCCGGGCGGTCGCCCTCGCGGGTGGCGATGTAGTACTGGCCGTCGTCCCACTTGATGACCCCGCGCTGTCCGTCGAAGGTCTCGACGGTGAAGCCCTGCGAGGACAGGAGCTTCTCGGGTCCGGTCACCCGGATGACGGACGGGTGGGTGTCGTCGTTCCAGTCGTGGAAGTTCGGCTCCGGCGTCTGGGCGTAGAGCTCCTGAGGGAAGAGGTCCAGGTCCATCGGGGCGAGGTCGACGGTGAAGCTCGCCTCGCCGACGCCGTGGCCGATGGGATCCGAGGCCTCGATGCGGAAGTTGACCCAGGCGTTCCCCATCGTGTCCGGGAGGAGCCCGTCGATGGGTACGAAGGCCTGGAGGATGCCGTAGTACGGATACGGCGCTCCGAGCGCCCCGCCGGAGTTCTTGAAGACCTGCAGCGGGAGGACGATCGGCTCGGGCCGACCCTGGACGTAGAGGCGGACGTTGTCGATGGTCGCGCCCGGCGTCGTGTCCGCGACTCCGGAGAAGACGTATCCCTGGATGCTGAGATAGCCGTTCAGTCCGTACGGGCTCGGCGCGAGGCCCTCCACCGTGAGGCTCGCCCACTGGATCTGAATGACCGGGCGCGGGGTCGAGATGATCAGCGCCGGGGTGCTCGCGATCTCCCCGGTCTCGCGAATGACCGGGACGACCTTCAGGTCAAGGCAGGTGCTTCCGTTGGGGTAGGTGCAGACGCCGTTGGAGCACTTGCAGTCGCCTCCTCCCCCACCGCCGCCGCCTCCTCCGCCGGTTCCGCCATCGCTTCCGCCTCCGCCTGAGCCGCCGTCCGGACCGCCCGAGCCGCCGTCGGAACCACCGGAGCCCCCGTCGGACGACCCGCTTCCGCCATCGCTGCTGCCGCCGTCGCTCCCGCCGCTACCGCCGTCCGAGCTGCCCCCGTCCGACCCGCCGGTTCCGCCGTCTCCGGTCCCACCGTCTCCGCTTCCGCCCGTGCCACCATCCGACATGCCACCGTCGGACGACCCGCCATCGGAGGAGCCCCCATCCGACGAGCCCCCGTCGGCCATGCCGCCGTCACCCGGAGAGCCACCGTCCGTGCCGCCGTCTGGATTCGTGCCACCGTCGAGCCCCCCATCCGGACCGGCATCCGGAGGTGGTCCTCCATCGGGCCCCCCGTCGGGGCCGCCATCTACCCCGCCATCGCTGCAGGGTCCCCCGTCACAGCAGCCACCCGTGGCACCCTCGAGCGTGGGGTCGGCGAGGCAGCGGGCGAGCGCGGCCTCTCGTTCCTGCGGGTCCGGGCCCACGTCGCGGCCGCACGCCACGAGCGAGACGAGGACGAGCAGCGAACCCGGAAGCCGAGGTGCACGAGCGAGTGGCCTGTACATTTCCCCTCCGGACGCAAGCAGAGGAGGCCCGGTGAGCAGGTCACGTGCCACTCAGCTTCTCCTCGGAGAGTCGCGACAGGTGTGTGCGTCCCGTCACACTCGCATGTGCCCCCGCGTGAACAACGTGTGCACGCTCGGGCACCTGAGTGTCTGAAGGGGCGCAAGCGATCCCTCACCGCGGAGAGGGGCGGCTCACCGCCGAGCGTTCACGCGGCGAGCACGTCCGAGGTCTCGGCGGCCCCCGCGAGCGGCACGTCGCCGACCGGCGCCGGCTCCGCTCCCCCCCAGGTGCAATCCCATCGAAACCGGATGGGCGAGCAGGCAGTGGCCGTGGATTGATCCCGACACCGTCGCCGACCCGTCACGGAGGTTCGGTTCCTGGGCGCTGGGCGCGAGATCCCGCCGGACGGGATGACGCCGGGGCGACCGCGCGTTACTCCGTCCTGAGGGCTGGGGCATGGACGAGGGCGCGCAGAACCAGCGAATCCGGGAGCACCTCTGGCAGCATCTCGAGTCCGAGCACCGGCAGCTGAACAAGGTGCTGGGCGACGTCGAGAGCCTTGCCGCGGAGGGCTCGTTCGAGACGGCGAGGAAACGGTTCGGCGAGTACCGGCTCGCGCATGAGCGACACCTGGTCATGGAGCGCAAGCTGGAGGCGCTCTTCCGCGAGCTCCGCGAGACGGCGTCCTTCGTCACCCGGCTGAAGCGGGAGCGGACACGGATGCTCGAGCAATCCGAGCGCGTCTGGAAATGCCTCTGCCAGGAGAAGAACGCGCCGGTGCCCCGGATGCTGGGCCGTCTCGCCACGCTGGTGTCCGAGCACGAGGATGCACAGCGCCGGCTGATCCTCGCCGACCTGCCGCTCAGCCCCGAGCGCCGGCAGGAGCAGGCAGATCTGTTACGGCACCTCGGGCGTCTCTGAGCTCACAGCCATCCCTTCTTCTCTGCGAGCCGCGCGGCCTCGATCCGGTTCCGGCAGCCGAGCTTCTGGATCGCGAGCGAGACGTGGTTTCGCACCGTGCCTTCGGACAGCTCGAGCTGCGCCGCGATGTCGGCCAGGCTGGCCCCGTCCATGGCAGCGGCGAGGACCCCGCGCTCCCGGAAGGTCAGCGGGTTGTCGCCGGCGCTCAATGCAGTGAGCGCCAGACCCGGGTCCACGACCCGCTCCCCGGCCATGACCCGACGGATGGCGTGGGCGAGCTCCGCCGACGGAGCATCCTTGAGCAGGAATCCACTGACTCCTGCGGCCATCGCACGCCGGAGGTACCCGACTCTCCCGAAGGTCGTGAGCATCAGCACGCGACAGCTGGGCAGGACCTTCCGAAGGGAGGCGGCCGCCCGCAGCCCGTCCATTCCCGACAGCTCGATGTCCAGGAGCGCCACCGCCGGCCGGAAACTCAGTGCCGCGGGGACCACCTCCTCCCCGCTGGCGACGCTGGCCACCACCTGGATGTCGCCCTCCAGCTCGAGCAGCGCCACCAGGGCGCCCCGGACCATCGCCTGGTCCTCGGCGAGCAGGACGGAGATCATCGCGTTTCCCCGGCCGTGGCGCCGAGCCGCGGAACTTCGAGGGCGAGCTCGAAGCCGTCCCCGCTGCGGCCGGCGTGGACCTCACCGTGGAGCGCCTTTGCGCGTTCGCTGAGCCCGAGCAATCCCGTGCCTCGATCCGTCGGCGCTCCCCCGGGCTGCCCATCGTCGACGACGCGGACCGAGGCCAGCGTCGGCCCGGTCTTGATCGAGATCCGGCACCGGCGCGCGCCTGTGGCGGATGACGTTGGTCACGCCTTCTCGCACCGCGAGCGCCAGGAGGTTGTCGACCGCGAGGGGGAGCGGCTCGGAATCCAACTCGACCTCGGGAGTGATTCCGGCGCCCTCGAGCAGCTGCCGGGCGCCCTCGAGCTCGCTCTGCAGGGTCGGCTGCCGGTAGCCGGCGACGGTGGCCCGAACCTCGCGGAGGGCCTCCCGGGCAGACTGCTGGACGTCGTGGATCTGACGGCGGGCCTCCTCCGGCCGAGCGGGGAGCAGCTTCCCGGCCAGCTCGCTCTTGATCGCGATGACCGAGAGCGAATGACCGAGCAGATCGTGGAGGTCGCGGCTGAAGCGCAGCCGCTCTTCGGCCACCGCGAGGTGGGCCAGCTGCTCCCGCGCGCGGCGGAGCTCCTCGAGGGTGAGGGTGAGCTGCCGCAGGGCCACGGCGGAGGCGCCGAAGGCGAGCTCGATGAGCATCATCGGGTCCACCCGGCCGGAGACGAGCCACGCCGTGCCCATGGCGCCGCCGACCAGCCCGAGGATCAGGACGGTGGCGAGCCTCGGGGAGAACACCAGCCCCGCGACGATCACGAGGTGCTGCGAGAGCCACCACATCCCTTCCCCGGGGAGCAGGAGGCACTCGAACGCCACGGCGAGGAGCATCGCCGCGAGGCGGCCGATCTTGCTCCACGTGGGAGCCTCGGGTCGGAGGCTCGCCTCCAGGTACTGCGCGCCGAACACGACGATTCCGAGCAGCGCGAGAGCCAGCCGGCCCGGTCGATCGGCGTGACGCTCGACGATCTGCGCGGCGATGACCACCAGCACCACCAGCCACGCGAGGACGAAGGCCACCCACCAGCGGCGGATGAGCTGGGCACGGGTCACTCCGGCAAGGTCTCGGTCCACAGCTCGATCAGGCTAGCCGCTTGCTCGTCCACACGCTCGGTGGCCAGCGGCGGCATGCGCCAGCCGCCGGTGCTGCCCCGCATCGCCAGGAACACCACTCCCCTCCGGATCGGGTGCCCGGCGGTGCGAAGAGCAGGAGTCTGGAGAACGTCGACCACGCCTCGCGAGGGCAGCGTGAAGTCGAAGTGACTGTTCGGGACGAAGCAGCGTGGTCCATCGCTGGGTGCGGTCTGGTTGTGACAGTGCGAGCAGTTGGCATGCAGGTAGCCGAGGGCCTCGGCATCCAAGGCCGAGCCGGGGATCTGTGGCGCCCGCGGCTGATGACTGAACAGGCGGGTGTCCGGGAGCATCGTGGGGTCGAGCTGCGTCTCCGAGACTCCCAGGACCCGGCTGGCGCGGCCCCCGTGACAGGCCCAGCACTGGCCGGCGGTGGGGACGTCGTGAGGGGTGCCGAGCGCGTTCTGGAGGCCGGCGGGGACGAGCTCGGCATCGGTCTGATCGCTCCGCCAGAGGTAGGCCGCCATGCTCCAGTCGTCGCGTCCGTCACCGTGTTTGTAGAGGATGCGGGTCTCGACGCGGACGCCGTCGCGGGTGAACTCCTTCCAGAACGT
>RPRB01000178.1 GCA_003818285.1 Myxococcaceae bacterium | reverse complement strand
TCCGGGAACTCGAGGATGTTGCTCACCTCGGCGCCCCGCCACCGGTAGATGGATTGGTCGTCGTCGCCGACCACCACCAGGTTCGCCCCCGGCGGGGGAGCCACGAGCTGGAGCAGCTCGTACTGCACCGGGTTGGTGTCCTGGAACTCGTCC
Source organism: Myxococcaceae bacterium (assembly GCA_003818285.1). Lineage (GTDB taxonomy): Bacteria > Myxococcota > Myxococcia > Myxococcales > Myxococcaceae > RPRB01. The sequence continues at coordinate 9,706 of RPRB01000178.1, read as the reverse complement.
ACCAGCACGTGCTGGAAGCGAGCCCGGTACTTCTCCACCGCCTCGCCGTCCTTCCGGAGCAGCTCGACCAGGAGGAGCAGGAGATCGCCGAAGTCCACCGCGTTCGCGGCCTGGAGCAGCTTCTGGTAGGCGCGATAGGCACGCTGGACCGCCAGGCCACGGTAATCGTCCGGTGAGACCCGCTCCACGTCGGGCCCGCGTCCCGCGTTCTTCTCCACATCGATGCGCCGGAGTACGTCCCGCGGATTGAGCACCGGGTCCACCCGCTCCTCGCGCATCGCCCGCTTGACCAGCTGGAGCTGGTCCGCCTCGTCATAGATGACGAAGGAGCGGGTGAGCCCGACCTTCTCCGCCTCTCGCCGGAGGATGGTGGCCGCCGCGGAGTGGAACGTGGCCACGTTGAGGTCGGAGGCCCAGGGACCGAGCAGGGCCTCGAGCCGCTCGCGCATCTCCCGCGCCGCCTTGTTGGTGAAGGTGACCGCGAGGATGCGCCAGGGGGCGACCCGGCGGGCGAGCACCAGGTGGGCCACGCGGCGGGTGATCACCCGCGTCTTTCCCGAACCGGCGCCGGCCAGGACCAGGAGCGGCCCGTCCCCGTGGAGGACGGCCTCGCGCTGGGGTGGGTTCAGGTCCTCGAGAAGTTGATCGGCGGAGGTGAGCGGCGACGGCCCGGACATCGGAGGCGGGCACCCTCGCATTCCTTCGCCCCGGATCCAAGGCCGGGGCCATCCATCGGACAACCGCGCACCGCGACCTGCTCGTCCGAGGACGACCCGTCCGCGCGCCTGTCACCGCGGTGCTCGTCGTTCATCACTGTGGCAGCAGCGGCAGAGTCGCGGTTCAGCAGAGTCACGGTTCAGCGTCGCGCCGGAGAGGCCATGGGAAACGTGTGGAAGAGCGCGGTGAGCGCGTGGGTAGGGCTCGGCCTGCTGACGGCGATCGGCTGCAGCGGGTCGGCGAACGGAGACGCGGCGAGCGGGGCTGCGGCCAGCGCGGAGGCCACCGCCCGGGAGGAACAGCTGTTCGACAGCGTACGGGGCGAACACGGGCGCTTCCTCGGTCAGGCGCTGAAGACGCTGCTCGAGGGTCGCCAAACCTTCCGCTTCGACACCTTCGGCGACGAGGACTTCTGGGGAGGGCAGCTGCGCCTTCACGAGGCGATCGAGGGCGCGCGGTTCGGCGGCGTCGGCCCCGGGGTGAGCCCGAGGACCGCGCTGGAGGTCGGCCTCAAGGTGGACGTGGATGCGCTGCCCCGCGAAACGGTCCGCGCGCTCAAGGCGGGCAAGATCGACCTCGGTGACCCCGCGGTGACGGTGGCGCTCCTCACCGGGAAGGCCGTCGTGGGAGTGACCGGATTCCCCGACGGACAGGGCGGGCTCCGGTCCATCGGCATCCAGTGCGCGCTCTGCCATTCCACGGTGGACGACTCTGTCGCTCCAGGCATCGGTCATCGCCTCGACGGCTGGGCCAACCAGGACCTGAACGTCGGCGCGATCGTCAACCTTTCACCGGATCTGTCGTCGGTGGCCTCCCTCCTCGGGATTCCGGAGGACACGGTGCGCCAGGTGCTCCTCGGATGGGGGCCGGGCAAGTTCGACGCCGAGGTCTTCCTCGACGGGAAAGGCTTCCGCCCCGACGGGCGCTCCGGGGCCACGCTCATTCCGCCGGCATTCGGGCTCGCCGGGGTGAACCTCCACACCTGGACCGGCTGGGGTTCGGTCACGCACTGGAACGCCTTCGTCGCCAACCTCGAGATGCACGGGAAGGGAACCTTCTTCGACCCGCGGCTGGACGACCCGCTCAAGTTCCCCATCGCCGCCAAGAACGGCTTCGGTCATTTGCGGAGCGACCCGGACCTCATCACTCCCAAGCTCGCTGCCCTTCACCTGTACCAGCTCGCGCTCCAGGCCCCTCCCGCTCCAGCCGGCACCTTCGACCCCCAGGCCGCCGAGCGGGGCGGCGCAGTCTTCGCCGGGAAGGCGCGCTGCGCCAGCTGCCATGTGCCGCCGCTCTTCACCGAGCCGGGCTGGAACCTGCACACCCCCGAGGAGCTGGGGATCGACGACTTCCAGGCGAGCCGCTCACCCGACGGGCGGTACCGCACGACGCCGCTGAAGGGTCTCTGGACGCACCTGCGGCGCGGCCTCTACCACGATGGCCGCTTCGAGACGCTCGCTGCGCTCCTCGATCACTACGATGCGCACTTCTCGCTCGGGCTCACCTCCGCGGAGAAGCACGACCTGTCCGAATACCTTCTCTCGCTCTGACCGGCGCCACGTGATGGCGAGTCCGATCCGTGCGTCAACGACTGTCTCAAAGCGTGCGTTGACAACTGTCTCAAGGTCGATGACCACGGCAGGGTGGTGAGCGTCCAGGCACGCGGCTCTGACGCGGCCCGGCTTGTGAGGCCGGAGCCCGGCGGGAGCTCTCGCCCGCCGCGCCAGCCTCACATCTCGGAGCCGGACCGCGCCCGGCGCAGGCGCGGCTCAACACCACGGAGGGAATCGATGCTCACACGCAGGCTCCTGCTTCTGCTGCTGCTCGCCCTCGGCCTGCCGGTTCGCGCCGGCGACCGGGGCGACCGCGACGATGGGAACAAGAAATGGGTGGCCTCCTGGGCGACGTCACCGGCGACCTTCTTCACCTACGTGCCACCGCCACAGCCGTTCGTGCTCCAGCCCGGACAGCCCATCCAGTACGCGGTGGCGAACATCCAGCCAGACCTCGCCTTCCCCTTCCCCAACGCGAAGACCACCGGGGCAACGGCGATCGACCAGACCTTCCGGTCGATCGTGAAGCCGGACCTCTGGGGGAGGACGATCCGGATCCGCTTCTCCAACGTCTTTGGGAGCACGCCGGTCACCTTCAAGAGCGTGACCGTGGGGCTCCAGGAGTACTCGGCCAACGTGGTCAAGGACACGCTCACCGCAGTGACCTTCGGCGGGAGCGGCTCCGTCACCATCCAGCCCGGGCAGCGGACATGGAGTGATCCGATCCGGCTGTGGTTCGTCCACGACGCGGACGACCCGGCAGTCCAGGGCCGGAATCTCGCGGTCAGCTACGCGGTCCAGGGTGACAGCGGACCGATGACCTATCACTCGGGAGCGAACCAGACGTCCTTCATCACTCCCCAGGGGAGCGGGGACCACGCCTGGGATGAGGACGCGTTCGCCTTCGAATACACCACCACCTCCTGGTTCTTCGTGGAGACGCTGGATGTGAAGGCGTCCAAGGACACCGTCGTCATCTGCGCCTTCGGCGACTCCATCACCGACGGCACGCACACCACGCTGAACATCAACGACCGCTGGATGAACGTGCTCTCCCGCAGGCTCCACAACGCCTACGGAAACAGGGTGAGCATCGTGAACGAGGCCATCGGCGGGAACCGGGTGTCAAACCCCGCTGTGCCCAACGCTGCGTCGGGACCGGCAGCCGTCGATCGGCTGGACCGCGACGTGCTGGGTCTCTCAGGCCTGACCGACGTCATCTGGCTGGAGGGCATCAACGATCTCGGAGCTCTCCATCCCACGGACGACATCATCGCCGGCTACAAGGATGTGGTGAGCCGGCTGCACGCCGCGGGGGTGAAGGTGTACGGCGGCACGATCGTCTCGGCGCTGGGAGTGTTCGGGGTGCCCTTCCCCACGCTGGACAACGGGCCGGTGGCGGAGGCGGGGCGGCAGGTGCTCAACGACTTCATCCGGCACTCGGGCCTGTTCGACGGGGTGGTGGAGTTCGACGTCGCCACGCTCGACCCCGCGACGGGGAACATGAAGGAGCCCTACCTTCCGAACAGCCAGTTCACCCAGCTGCCCTGGGACTACCTGCACCCGAACCACGCCGGGTACAACGCGATGGGCTTGGTGGTCGACATCACGCCCTTCGCGCCGCAGAAGCACCCGGGGCACGGCCACTGAGCACCTGAGGGCTGGACTGCCGGATCCGCCGCGCACGCCGCCACGGATCCGGCGGACCGGGTGCTCGAATCCTCGCGAACGTCCCGACCTCGTCGGGCGTCTCGCCTTGCCGGCCAGGGTCAGAGCAGCCCGGCTTTCGCGGAGGCCGGGCGCGGCAGCGCTGCGCTCAGTGCCCCCCGGATGCATCGTCGACCCGGAAGGTTACCCACGGCGCAAGGGCGAAGCAGGCGGCCATCACCGCGTAGCCGATCGTCCATGGCCAGGCGGGCGTGAGCGAGAGCACGGCGTCCGACGCCGTCCAGCGGTAGGAGTGGATCAGCCCCACGGCGGAGAGCACCGCGCCGGCGAGGCACCACAGCGCCGCCTGGCGGAAGCGGCGCTCGATGACCCCGACCGTCGCCGCGGCAAGCAGGACGCTGCTGAGGATGAAGCCCTGCTCGAGCCGGAGCGCGCCGTCCATCCACAGATCGGCCCGGAGGAAGGAGGCTAAGAGATCTGCGGAGAAGGGAGGACCTCCGGGGAGGCCCATGCCGGCGGCATGCAGCCCCGACTTGGCCATGTACACGCCCCAGGCGGCGAGGCTCGGCAGGAGACCGACCACCACCGCCGGCGCGTGAGCACGAGGCGTCGCCTGGAACGCCTGTGCGCCCATCACGATGCCGATCCAGAGGACGATGGCCATGCCGGCGTCGATGGGGACCGCCCAGGCGATCCACTGCACCGTCCCGGTGAGGCAGATGAGGGTCATGAACGCGCCGTTGAGCACCGAGTACCCGGCGCGGGCGCCCAGCGCCTTCCAACCCGGATGCCCGATGTAGAGGGTGGTCGGGAAGCACGAGCCGAACGCGCAGGCGGCGAGCGTCCCCACGCCGTTCACCGCCAGCGAGATGCCGGCCGGGTACTCGTCGCCCGCCGCGCGGGCCGACTCGATGTTCTCGATCGAGCCCATGGTGGCGAAGAGCCCCATCGGGAGGATGACCGAGAAGTACGTGGCCCAGTATCCGCCGGCGAACGCGTCGACCAGGGCGCCGAGCACCGGAACCGGCGGATGGAAGGTGGGTCCGGGCGGCGTGCTGCCCGACGGAGCGAGGCCCGTGAGCCACGCGAAGCACGTGCCGAGCGCGATCGCCACCAATCCGCCCGGGAGCCCACCGCGGAAGCGGACCCGGCCGAAGTAGACCAGGAGGATGATCGCCAGTGTGCCCAGCCCGATGATCGGCCGCGCATAGGCCCGGAACAGGAACCCGATGGCGATGAAGGTGAGCGCGATGCCGGCCAGCGTGGAGAGCAGGGCCGCCCGTGGGGTGGAGCTCCGGATGCGCTCGGAGACCGTGCTCCCGAGGAGCTCGATGGCACCGGACCCGAAGCAGGCCACCAGGCCCGCGTACCACGCCACCTGCGCCGGATCCGGGGCGCCCGCGGCCTCCGCGGCCAGCTTCGCCGGAAGCATTACCAGGAACACGTGGGCGAAGAGCGAGACGGTGTTGATGCCGTAGGGCAGCGCGCACACGTCCTGGCGGCCGGTGGACCGCGCGAGCCGCATCGCCTGCCAGGCATAGAAGAGATTGCCGACCAGCAGCGAGACGGCTGCACCGGGGAGGATGCGGCCGTAGACCAGCGCCTCGGGGAACCCCAGCACCGTCCGGCACAGCTCGGAGAGCACGAGGAGCTGGACCAGGTTGTCCAGCGCGAGGCCGAAGAATCCGTCGATGTCGCCGCGTACGAACCAGCGCATCTGGCTCATCGGTACGGAAACATCGCACGTCAGCGCGGCGAAGGAGAGGGGCGATTTCTCGTTCGGGCGAAACGGCGCGGTACTCTGCGGAGGATGACAGCACGCTCCTCCTCCCCGCTGCTCTGGATGTCGGCGGTGGGCCTCCTTTCTCTGGTGACGCTGGCGGTTCCCGCCGGATGCAGCAGCACACCCCCGAACGTTGGCGCGGTCTGTGCCGCCGACGGAGGCGGTTGCGATCCGGGTCTCTTGTGCGACACGCAGATCGACGGCGGCTACTGCACCACGCCCTGCAGCGCTCCCGGATCCACCGACGTTTGCCCGGAGCAGTCGGTCTGCGCCTCGATCAGCAGCGGGTCGGGAACCGAGTGTGCACGCATCTGCAACGTGCAGACCGACTGCCGCTCCGACCTCGAGTGCAACGGCATCACGGGTAGCAGCCTCAAGGCCTGCAAGCCGAAGCAGTAGCTGAACGGTGAGGACCGCACCTCATGCGGTGAGCCGCGGCAGCAGCTCATCCGCCAGCGCCGTCACCCGGGCGGCGAGCGCCCGAGCCTCGCCGAGCAGCTGCTGCTTCCGCGCCGAGCGATTCCCGAGGACGAAGAAGAGCCGCGCGTCGCGGACCGCTTCCGCCCTCCGCGCGAGGAAGCGCCGGGTGAAGAGCGCCAGGGGCAGTGCCACCACGGCGAGGCCCGCTCCCCACCAGGGTCCGAGCCAGAACCCGGCGGCCACCGCGAGCGCGGCGACGTAGACCGGGCCGAGCACCAGAGCCGTCAAGAGCTTCACCGTCGCCACCATGTCCGGCGCGGTGCCGGCGATCCGGAGCGCCAGGCGCGTGCCGAGGACGGGTAAGCCGAAGACCGCCACCCCGAGCGCCGCGACCGGCAGCCCGAGCGCCAGCGCGACCAGGTTCCGGAGCACGAAGCGCAGCACCGTCCACGGCCGGTAGCGGATGCCGAGATCCGCCGCCTCGGCGCGGGTCAACGCGAGCCGCCGCTGGAAGGCGAGCACCTCGTCGGTGAGCTCATCGACGCGCTCGGGCTGTTCGGCGCGGAGGAGCGCCAGGCCCCGGGCGAACAGGCGTTGCCGCTCGGGGTCCCGCGCCGGTGCGTCGGTGGCCAGGACGTCCAGGGCCTCGGCGGCCTCGATAAGCCGGAGGTCCTCCCAGGCGGCGAGGTCCAGGGTCTGCGCGCGGAGGGCCACGCCGATCCGCTCGGTGAGCGCACGGACCGGCCCCGGCTCTACCGGGCCCGGCGACACCTCGAGCGCCGGACCGAACTCGACCCGCACCGCGCTCCGGAACCGCCCCTTCTCCGCGTAGGTGAGCCCGACGGGGACGATCCGCACGGGCACTCCTGCCTGGAGCGCCAGCCGGGCAGCACCGGTCTTGAGCGCTCCCAGCGACGGCTCGGAGTGGCTCCGTCCTTCCGGGAAGAGGGCGATGGCCCGTCCCCCGGCGAGCCCGCGGGCGGCAGCTCCGAGCGCCTCGACGTTCTCGCGCATCCGGGAGGGGTCGTCCTGCGCGCGCACCACCGGGAGCGCTCCCAGCGCGCGGACCAGCGCTCCGAGCACGGGCATCCGGAAGATGGGCTCCTTGGCCAGGAAGGTCAGCGGGCGCGAGGAGACGGCGATCATCAGCCCCGGATCGACGAGCGCGTTGGGGTGGTTGCCCACGAGCAGCAGCGGCCCCTCGGGTAAGGCCGGACCGGCGCGATCGATCCGGTAGAAGCGGCCGAGCGCGAACGCCAGCACCCGCCTGATCGGTCCGTAGAGGCGTGGGGCGGGTCCGGAAGCACCTCCGGCCGCGGCAGACGCGGGATTGGGTCCGATCCCCGTCATCAGCACAGCATTCCACCCAGCTGAAATGATCTCGTCACGTTCTGTCCGGCCGGCGGCTGGAGTCTGGCGTTTGTTGGGGAAGCGGAGTTTCCGATCCTGCCACTCACGTCTGCCGAGCGGGCGAACTACCCTCCGCCCGCTTTCCGGGAGGCGGCGTGTTCGCGTCGAGACGCAGCTGGCTGAACGCGGTCCTCGCCCTCGCGGTGCTGGGCGGCTCCGGGTGCGTGGACGTCGGGGGTGATGCCCAGTGCGGCGCGAGCGGCGAGAGCTGCTGCGACGGGTCCCTGTGTGCTCCTGGCCTCGCCTGCGGGTCGGGGCGGGTGTGCGTCGCTCCGGCGACCTTCACTATCGGAGGCAGCGTCCAGGGGCTCACTGCGCCGGGTCTCGTCCTCCGGAACGGCGGGGGTGACCCGCTGCCGGTGGCGGTGGCGGGCTCCTTCACCTTCCCCACCCCGCTTCCGAGCGGCAGCCCCTATTCGGTGACCGTGTCCAGCCAGCCCTCGAGCCAGACCTGCACCGTGTCCAGGGGAGCAGGGACGGTTGGCACGGCGAACATCACGGACGTGGAGGTGACGTGCACCGGCGAGCCAGTCCCGAGGCATACCGTGGGCGGCTCGGTCACCGGGCTCGTTGGCGCCGGGCTGGTTCTCCAGAACAACGGGGGAGACAACCTCCCCATCGCCTCCAGCGGACCTTTCACCTTCGCCACGGCCCTCGAGCCCGGGGATCACTATGCGGTCGCCGTGCTGGAGCAGCCACCGGGGGAGACCTGCACGGTCTCGAACGGGTCGGGGGTGATCGGAGACGTCGACGTCACGTCGGTCACGGTCAGCTGCGTGTCCAATCCCGTTCCTCGTCACACCATTGGCGGAACGGTCGCCGGGCTGACCGGGTCCGGGCTGGTCCTTCGCAACAATGGCGCGGACGCCCTGCCCATCGCCGCCAGCGGCTCGTTCAGCTTTGCCACCTCCCTGCCCACCGGATCCTCTTACCTGGTCACCGTCGCGGGCCAGCCGTCGGGACCGTCGCAGACCTGCACGGTCTCCAGGGGCTCGGGGACGGTCGCGAACGCGGACGTCACGGACGTTCTCGTGACCTGTGTGACGAACCCGGTCCCGAGATACACGGTCGGAGGCGCGGTCAGCGGTCTCGCTGGGCCAGGCCTCGTTCTCCGGAACAACGGCGGGGACGACCTCTCGGTCAGCACGAACGGGACCTTCACCTTCGCGACCCCGCTCACGTCGGGCAGCGGCTACTCGGTCACCGTTCGCACCCAGCCCTCGGGTCAGACCTGTACCGTCACCGGGGGCTCAGGAACCGTCGGCAACGCGAACGTCACCAGCGTCGGGGTGAGCTGCGTCACCAACCCGCCACCCCGGTACACGATCGGGGGAACGGTCAACGGTCTCGTCGGGGCCGGGCTCGTGCTCCGGAACAACGGCGGGGACGACCTCGCGGTGACCGCGAACGGCGCCTTCACCTTCGCCACCTCGCTCACCTCCGGGAGCACTTACTCGGTCACCGTTCGCACCCAGCCTACCGGGCAAACCTGCACCGTCTCGGGCGGGTCGGGGACCATCGGAAGCTCGAACGTCACCAGCGTCTCGGTGAGCTGCGCTGCGAATCGGTACACGATCGGGGGCACGGTCAACGGTCTCGTCGGGGCCGGGCTCGTGCTCCGGAACAACGGCGGGGACGACCTCGCCATCTCGGCGAACGGCGCCTTCACCTTCGCCACCTCGCTCACCTCCGGGAGCGCCTACTCGGTCACCGTCCGCACCCAGCCCTCCGGACAGACCTGCGGCGTCTCGGGGGGCTCGGGCACCGTCGGAAGCTCGAACGTCACCAGCGTCTCGGTGAGCTGCGTCACCAACCCGCCGCCCCGGTACACGATCGGCGGCACCGTCAGCGGGCTCACCGGCACCGGGCTCGTGCTCCGCAACAACGGCGGGGACGACCTCGCCATCTCGGCGAACGGCGCCTTCGCCTTCGCCACCTCGCTCACCTCCGGGAGCGCCTACTCGGTCACCGTCCGCACCCAGCCCTCCGGGCAAACCTGCACCGTCTCGGGGGGCTCGGGCACTGTCGGAAGCTCGAACATCACCAGCGTCGCGGTGAGCTGCGCTGCGAATCGGTACACGATCGGCGGCACCGTCAGCGGGCTCACCGGCACCGGGCTCGTGCTCCGGAACAACGGCGGGGACGACCTCGCCAT
>RPRB01000177.1 GCA_003818285.1 Myxococcaceae bacterium | reverse complement strand
TGAACGTCGGCGCCAGCGGCACCGCGCTGCCGTCCTGGGCGAGGGTCAAGGTCCCGTCAGCCCACATCCAGGGGAGGATGCGGAAGCGGATCTCGAAGTCGAGGCCGTATGGGTCGGTGAATTCGGATGGCTCGGGGGCGCCCTCGTCGGCCACGCGCACCGAGTCACTCTCGAGATGGACGAACCAAAACGCCGAGGCGAGCTCCAGCCGCTGGTCGAGCAGCGACAACCGGGTCCCGACCTCCGCACCCCAGACCCTCGGAGTTGCGGCGGCTTCGTCGCGGGCCATCGCCGCTCGGTCGTCGTTCCGGCGAAGCCCTTCGCCGCTCTGGAGGTGAAGCTCCCACCCGGTGAGGGGCGTCATCACGGTCTGGAGCTCCGGATTCATGCCGCGCTGCTCGGACGAGTCCTCGGTGCGCGGCAGAGAGCCACCGGCAAGGCCTGGCGCGGTTCCGAGGTTCACAACGCTGGTCCAGGCGAGTTGCCTGACCTCGCCCAGAGACGGTCCCCTGGGTACGTCCGGCCCGTCGATGATCTCGGGGGTGAAGGAGCGCAGTTCGGCGCATACGTGACCGTGGGTGACGGACTCCGGTAGCGCAGGTCCGTGCATCCGAGGCTGGCCGCCCGCGGGCGTGACAAGGAGCAACAGGACGAGCCCGAGGCTCGCCGGCACGAATCGCGACATCGGTCCCTCGCGGGATGCGTGGATCGGTCAGGAACGGCTGTGAACGCGTGCTGACCTGCCGCCCACAGTCCCGGGCCCGCTCCTCTGGCTCTGACTGCACGATGTACGGTCGATCCCGCCAACTGGATTCGAGCGAAGAGCCCCCGCGCGGCCGGTGCGGCCCCGCTAGGGTGAACACGCCCATGGCGGCCCACCGGCTCCTCGTCCTCTTCGTGCTGTGCGCGCTGGCCCCCGGGGTGGCCCGTGCGCACGCGCTCCGCCTGTCCACGGGCGAGGTCACCATCGATGGGCGGCGGGTCCAGGCGGTGCTCCAGTTCGCCCGGGCGGAGCTGGACGTGCTCCGGCCCGAGGAGATCCCCGCGACGGTCCAGGTCTCCTCCGACGGCGCGCCCTGTGTGCTCGCCGGCTCGTCGGTGGCTCCGGTCCAGGAGGACGGCGTGGCGGTCACCGCGCGGTGGGACTGTCCCCGGTCTCCCGGCCGGCTGCGGATGGCCCTCGGGTTCCTCGGCCGGCTCCCGGAGGGACACCTCCATGTGGCGCTGGTGAGATCTCCGGGCGCCACCGTGCAGCGGACCGCCCGTGCGAGCGCCCCGGTGCTGGAGGTCGAGGCGCAGCCCGGGGCCTGGGCGGGAGCTGGCCGGTTCCTCCGCCTGGGCGCGGAGCACATCTTCCAGGGTGCGGACCACATCGCGTTCCTCCTCGGCGTCCTCCTCCTGGGGGGCAGCTTCCGGCAGCTGGTCGGTATCGTGACCGCGTTCACCGTCGCCCACTCGCTGACCCTTGGCCTGGCCACCGTGGGCTGGGTGGTTCCTCCGCCGCGACTCGTCGAGCCGCTGATCGCGCTGAGCATCGTCGCGGTGGCGGTGGAGAATCTCCTGTCGCTCCGCCCGCCCCTCTCCGCCGAGCGGGTGAGGGTGGCCATCGCGCACCGCTGGCGCCTCACCTTCGCCTTCGGGCTCGTGCACGGGTTCGGCTTCGCCGCGGCGCTGCGGGCGCTCGAGCTTCCGCGCGCGCTGCTCGCTCCCAGCCTGCTGACCTTCAACGTGGGGGTCGAGCTGGGACAGCTGGTGATTGTCGCCCTGGCCTGGCCGGTCCTCCGCTGGCTCCGCGGGGTGGGCCGGGTCTGGCCGGCGGGGATCCGCTGGGCCTCGGCGGCCGTGGCCGGGCTGGGGGTCTACTGGCTGGTGGACCGGGTGGTCTCGGGCTGACCCGCCCGTGCCGGGCGATCGCGGAACGGCGGCGCGGCGCCTCCGGCGACTGTCAGCTGAAAGCCGATCCGTCAGAACTCACTTGGCGACGGGTTGCCGTGGGGCGTGGATCGGCCTCCTCACACGTCGGGCTGGGAGGTCCATCGACCATGGGCAGCAAGGGCAGCTTTGCCACGGACATCGCCACCATCCGCAAGAGGGCGCGCGAGAAGCTGGAGATGGGCGCGGTCACCGAAAACTACGGGGGGGACGTGCAGACCGCGATCGCTCTCCTGAACGAGGCGCTGGCGACGGAGATCGTCTGCGTCCTTCGCTACAAGTGCCATGCCGTCGTGGCGACCGGCCTCTCCAGCGAGGCGGTGAAGGAGGAGTTCGCGCAGCACGCAACCGAGGAGGCGGAGCACATGGACCTCATCGCCGAGCGGATCAACCAGCTCGGCGGCCGGCCCAACTTCAATCCGGAAGGGCTGACCACCCGGGCGGCGTCGCAGTACGAGGAGGGCGAGACCCTGGTGGAGATGATCCGCGAGAACCTGGTGGCGGAGCGGATCGCGATCGAGCACTACCGGGATCTCATCCGCTACTTCGGGGACAAGGACCCCACGACCCGGACCCTCCTCGAGCGGGTGCTGGCCCAGGAAGAGGAGCACGCCAACGACATGCACGACCTCCTCGTCACCCACGAGGGGAGGCCGATGTTGAAGAGGTGAGCCTCGAGGCGGAAGCGTTCCCCCCGGGTTGAGCCCGGGGTTGGGGGGTCGAGAATTTAACCTCCGGGGCCGCCCGGGTGTACGACTCCAGTTCCGATGGCCGATTCCGACGCGCCTCATCCGGGCCGCCGACGCTGGGTCTGGGTCTCCGCGCTCGTCCTGATGCTGGTCGCCGGCGGGGTGGCCTGGCGAGTCCTGCGCCGGCCTCCGCCGCTGCAGTACCAGACCGCGGCAGCGGCCCGTGGCCCGGTGGTGGCCCGGGTCACCGCGACCGGAATCCTCTCGGCGGTGGTCACCGTGCAGGTGGGGAGCCAGGTCAGCGGGCGCATCGCCACGCTGCACGCGGACTACAACTCCACGGTGAAGTAGGGGGAGCTCATCGCCGAGATCGACCCCGCGCTCTTCCAGGCGAACCTCGAGCAGGCGAAGGCCAACGTGCTCGCCGCCGAGGGGCAGCTGAAGCAGGCGGAGGCCAACGTCCTCGCGGCGCGGCGGACGTATGATCGCAACAAGCCCCTCCGGGCGAGCAATCTCATCGCCCAGGCCGACCTCGACACCTCAGAGACCACGCTGGAGGCCGCCAAGGCCGCGGTGGTCGCGGCGCGGGGAAACCTGGCCCAGGCGCGAGCCCAGCTCACCCAGAGCCAGGTGAACCTGAACTACACGAAGATCCTCTCGCCCATCGACGGCACGGTCATCTCCCGCAGCGTCGACGTGGGGCAGACGGTCGCCGCCTCCCTGCAGGCGCCGACCATCTTCACCCTCGCCGGAGACCTCCAGAAGATGCAGGTGGACACCAGCGTGGCCGAGGCCGACGTGGGCAAGCTCGCCCCCGGCATGGAAGCCACCTTCCTGGTGGACGCCTTCCCCGACGAGCGGTTCCGCGGGACCATCCGGCAGATCCGCAACTCGCCCCAGACGCAGCAGAACGTCGTCACCTACGACGCGGTCATCGACGTGAAGAACCCCGACCTCAAGCTCCGCCCGGGGATGACCGCCAACGTGACCGTCGTCTATGCCGACCGCCAGGACGTGCTGCGGGTGCCCAACGCCGCGCTGCGCTTCCGGCCTCCTCCGGAGATGCTCGCCGCGCTGGGGCGGGGCACCGGCGGGGCGGCGCGGGTGGCGGGCCGCGATGGCGCCGGGGGAGGCACGGCCGGGCGAGGCGGCGCTGGGAGTGCGGGGGCTGCGCGGAGCCTGTGGGTGCTCCGCGACGGGAGGCCCGCACCGGCCCAGGTCACGATCGGCGTCTCCGACGGCACTTTCACCGAGGTGATCTCGGGTCCGCTGGAGGCCGGAGACGCGGTGGTCACCGGCGTGGAGAGCGCGGGCGGGAGCACCCCGCGACCCGCCAGCCCGGCGGCCCCCGGCGGCCCGATGCGCCGGCCGTTCTAGGTGCCTCGACCGGGGTGTGGTGAGCACAGCGAGATGGACGAGACCGAAGCGAGACGGCGCACACGAGGAACGAGCAGCGGAGGCGCGCCTCGTGGCGCGTCGAGCAGCGCAGGGCCGAGTCTGCGCGTCGCAGCGAGAGGATCGGCCATCGTAGCGGTCAGCACACCCCGGTCGAGGCACGGATGGCTCCTCCGCTGATCTCGGTGCAGGACGTCACCAAGGTGTTCCGGATGGGCGACGTCGAGGTGCGGGCGCTCCGCGGAGTGAGCCTGGACATCGAGGCCGGCGAGTTCGTGGCGATCCGGGGGCCCTCGGGGAGCGGCAAGTCGACCCTGATGAACATCGTGGGCTGCCTCGACCGCCCCACCACCGGCCGGTACCTGCTCGACGGGAAGGACGTGGCCCCGCTCGACCGCGACGCCCTGGCGCGCATCCGCAACCGCCTCCTGGGCTTCGTGTTCCAGAGCTTCAACCTCCTGCCCCGCACCAGCGCGCTGGAGAACGTGGAGCTCCCGCTGCTCTACGCCGGGCTGCCCCGGGCCGAGCGCCACCGCCGCGCGGCGCGGGCGCTGGAGCGAGTGGGGCTTGCGGACCGGCTGGACCACCCTCCGAACCGCCTCTCCGGAGGCCAGCAGCAACGGGTGGCGATTGCCCGCGCGCTGGTCTCCGAGCCCAAGCTCATCCTCGCCGACGAGCCCACCGGGAACCTCGACTCCCGGACCAGCGTGGAGGTGCTGGCCCTGTTCCAGGAGCTGGGGAGAACCGGCATCACCATCGTCCTGGTGACGCACGAGCCCGACATCGCCACCTACGTCGGGCGGCAGATCGTCGTCCGGGACGGGCACATCGCGAGCGACCGGCGGCAGACGCCGGTCCGGGCCGACCCGTCGTCCATCCCCATCGAGGACGTGGCGTGAACGGGCTGGAAACCCTGCGGGTGGCGGTGCGGGCGCTGCTCCGGAACAAGCTGCGCTCCTTCCTCACCACCCTGGGGATGATCTTCGGCGTGGGGGCGGTGGTGGCGACGGTGGCCATCGGGGAAGGGGCGCGCTCCGCGGTGGAGCAGGCGTTCGCCTCGATGGGGACGAATCTCCTGGTGGTGCTCCCCGGGTCGGCCAACACCGGCGGGGCGCGGGGCGGCTTCGGCTCGCAGCCCACGCTCACCTGGGAGGACCTCAAGGCCGTCCGGACCGAGGTGCCCACCGTTCGCTACGCGGTGCCGTACCTCCGGAGCTCCTCCCAGGTGCTGAGCGAGGAGCAGAACTGGACCACCCAGGTTGCGGGCACCGAGCCGGATTACTTCGAGATCCGCAGCTGGCCCATGGCCCTGGGAACGCGCTTCACCGACTCGGACGTGGACACCGGAACCAAGGTGGTGGTGCTCGGGGCCACCGTGGCCGAGAAGCTCTTCGGCCCCAATTCCAACCCGGTGGGCCAGACGGTCCGGATCCGCAACATCCCCTTCCAGGTGGTGGCGGTCGCCGGGCGGAAGGGGCAGACCCCCACCGGCCAGGACTCCGACGACGTGGTGTTCATCCCCCGCAGCACTTTCCAGGCGAAGATCCAGGGAGGCCTGGGGAAGTTCCTCCAGGGCACCATCTTCATCAGCGCGACCAACGCCAGCACCGCCGAGCGGCAGGTCGCGGATCTGCTCCGGGACCGGCACCGGATCGGCGGACCCTCGGAGGACGACTTCCAGATCCGCAACCTGGCCGAGGTGGCCAGCGCCCAGGAGGAGAGCAGCAGGACCGTCACCCTGTTCCTGGCCATCGTCGCCGCGGTGTCGCTTCTCGTCGGCGGCATCGGGATCATGAACATCATGCTGGTGAGCGTGACCGAGCGGACCCGGGAGATCGGCACGCGGATCGCCGTCGGCGCGCGCGGGCGAGACATCCTCCGCCAGTTCCTAGGAGAGGCGGTGGTGCTCTCGGTCGCCGGAGGCGTGCTGGGCATCACCGCGGGGATCGTCACCGCTCGCTGGCTCACTGCCGCGTTCCACTGGCCGGTGGCCTTCCGCTGGGACGTGATGATCCTCGCGGTGTTCTTCAGCGGCGCGGTGGGCGTCGTCTTCGGCCTGTACCCTGCGCGCAAGGCGAGTCGGCTCGATCCCATCGACGCGCTTCGCTACGAGTGAGGGCCCCGGGCCCAACCCCGCGTGCCCACGTGGGCCGGCTCGGTCGCGCCGCAGTCGTTGCGTTCGCCCCCGACCGGAGGCGCAGCGCATGCGCGCGGAAGGGCCCCGTCGGGGGTGGCAGGCGGGGTGGCTCGACCCTTGCTCGGGAAGGGCCAGCGGCTTGGGACCGGAGGTTCCCTCACCATGCACCAGGGCCGGCGGATCGAGGTCGTGGGCATCGTGCAGGGGGTGGGCTTCCGTCCCTGGGTCTACCGGGTCGCGACGCAGCTCGGCCTCCAGGGGCAGGTCCGCAACGACGTCAGTGGGGTCACGGTCGAGGCGTTCGGTGAGCCCTCGGCGCTGGATGGTCTCGTCCAGGCGCTCAGCTCGGATCATCCGCCCGCGGCGGAGATCCGCTCCCTGCGGTGGACGGAGATTCCCCCTCGCGAGGCTGCCGGGTTCGTCATCGCTCCGAGCCTTCCCGGGACCGGCCGCCGGGTGTCGATCCCCGCGGACCTCGCCACCTGCCCGGCATGCGTCGAGGAGATCTTCGATCCCTCCGACCGCCGGCACCGCTATCCATTCACCAACTGCACCGACTGCGGCCCGCGGTTCACCATCGCGCTCGACGCGCCCTACGATCGGCCGGTCACCTCGATGGCCGGTTTCGTCATGTGCGATGCCTGCCAGCGCGAGTACGACGATCCCCTCGATCGGCGCTTCCATGCTCAGCCCAACGCCTGCCCCCGGTGCGGTCCGCGACTACAGCTGCTCGACGCCCACGGCAGGGATCTGAAGTCGGCGGATCCCCTCCACGAGGTCGCTGCGGCGCTCCGGGCGGGGAGCGTCGTCGCGGTGAAGGGGCTCGGGGGGTACCACCTGGCGGTGGACGCGAGCTCTCCCGAGGCGGTGCGGCTGCTCCGGGAGCGGAAGCGCCGCGACGCCAAGCCGTTCGCGGTGATGGTGCGGGACCTGCGCGAGGCCCGGAAGCTGGCCACCATCTCCGAGCCGGAGGCGAAGCTGCTCGAGTCGGTGGAGCGCCCGGTCGTGCTCCTCCGCGCGAAGCGGGCGCGGGCATTGGCCCCCGAGGTCGCCCCGGACAACCCGCTCGTCGGGCTGATGCTGCCCTACACCCCGTTGCACCACCTGCTCCTCGCCGACGTGGAGCGGCCGCTGGTGATGACCTCGGCCAACCTGTCCGACGAGCCCATCGTCTTCGAGGAGGCCGAGGCGCTCGACCGGCTCCGGGACATCGCCGACCTCTTCCTCACCCACGACCGGCCGATCGTCACCCGCTGTGACGACTCGGTGGCCCGGGTGGTGGCCGGGGCGCCGGTGCTGCTGCGTCGCTCCCGGGGCTGGGTCCCGCGGCCCATCCCGCTGGCCCGTCCCGTGGCGCGGCCGGTGCTCGCCTGCGGTGCGCAGCTGAAGAACACCTTCTGCCTCGCGGCGGGCGACGTGGCAGTCCTCGGCCCGCACGTCGGTGACCTGGACCAGCTCGAGGTCCACCGGTCCTACGAGGAGTCCATCGACCGCATGCAGCGGTTCCTCGGCTGCCGGCCCGAGGTCATCGCCTACGACCTGCATCCCGACTACGCCTCGACCCGCTATGCGCTCGATCGCCCCGAGCCGGTGAAGGTCGCGGTGCAGCATCACCACGCCCACGTGGCGAGCGCCATCGCTGAGCACCACCTCGACGGGCCGGTCATCGGCGTGGTGTTCGACGGCACCGGCTACGGCACCGACGGCAGCGCGTGGGGCGGAGAGGTCCTCGTCGCCTCGGCGGGTGCGTTCCAGCGCTGCGCCACGCTCCGTCCGGTGGCACTGGCCGGTGGCGAGCGCGCCATCCGCGAGCCCTGGCGGATCGGCCTGGCCCTCCTGCTGGACGCCTACGACGGCGACCCGCCCGGGCTGTGGAACTTCCCCGCCATCCCCGAGGCTGCGGGGGTGCTGGTGCGCCAGGCGCTCGCCCGGGGCGTCAACGCGCCGAAGGCCCACGGGATGGGCCGGCTGTTCGACGGCGTGGGTGCGCTGGTCCTCGGGCGGGGCACTTCCCGGTACGAGGGCGAGGTGGCTCTGGCCTGGAACCTCGCCGCCGGTGCCGGCGCCCACGGCCGCTATCCGTTCGGCATCGACAGCCGTGGGGCGTTGCTCGAGCTGGACCTCCGGCCGATGGTGCGGGCGCTCGTCGAGGAGCACCTGGCGGGTGTGCCGGCCGGGCATCTGTCGGCGAAGTTCCACGACACGCTGGTCCACGCCACCGCCGCGCTGGTGGGAATGGTGCGGGAGCGCGCGGGCGGGTTCCCGATGGTGCTCACCGGCGGCTGCTTCCAGAACGCCCGCCTCGCCGAGGGACTGAAGGCGGCGCTCGAGCCCGAGGGCAAGGTTTACCTCCACCGGCAGGTCCCGCCGGGAGACGGAGGCATCGCCCTGGGACAGGTGATGGTGGCGGACGCGACCACCAGGTGACGGGAGACGCCATGTGCCTCGGAGTTCCGGGAAGGGTGGTGGAGGTCGACGGGCTGGTGGCCACCGTGGACTTCTGGGGACTGCGCAAGCAGGTCCGGCTCGACGTCGTGGACTCACCGGTCTCGCCCGGTGACTACGTCCTCAACCACGTCGGCTTCGCCATCCGCCGCATCCCGGCCAGCGAGGCGGAGGACACCCTTGCCCTGTACTCCGAGCTTCTGGCCAGGGAGACCCCGGGAGACCTGATGGCCGCCGACGTGCGGGGCGAGCTCGATGCCGCTCACCGGGGCAAGCCATGAGCACCGCGCTCGCCGAGGCTGCCCAGCTCAAGTTCCGTGACCCCGCGGCGGCGCGGGCGCTGGGGGCGGCGATCGAGAAGGTGACCCGGGAGATCGGCCGCGACCCGGTGTCGGTGATGCACGTGTGCGGCAGCCACGAGCAGGCCATCGCCCGCTTCGGCCTGCGGGCGGCGTTCCCGCCCGCGCTCGACGTCATCATGGGCCCCGGGTGTCCGGTGTGCATCACCGACGTCCCCGAGGTCGACGAGGGCGTGGCCCTGGCCCGCCAGGGCGTCCGGTTGGCCACCTACGGTGACATGCTCCGGGTTCCCGGCTCGGCGGGCTCGCTGGCCGACGCTCGCGCCGCGGGGGCGAGGGTGGACGTCGTCTACGGCATCTCGCAGGCGGTGGACCTGGCCCGGCAGACCGACGAGGAGGTGGTGTTCTTCGCCACCGGCTTCGAGACCACCGCGGTGGCCACCGCGGCGGAGATCCTCCGCGGCCCTCCGAGGAACTTCTCGGTGCTCTCCGCCCACAAGTACATCCCGCCGGTGATGGAGATCGTCGCCGAGATGCCGGGGAGCCGGGTGGAGGGCTTCCTCGCCGCGGGCCACGCAGCCACCATCACCGGGTCCGCGGTGTTCGAGCCCTTCGTCGAGCGCCACCGGCTTCCGGTGGTCGTCGCCGGGTTCGAGCCGCTGGACATCCTGGCCGGCCTCCTGCGGCTGGTGGAGCTGATCCGGGACGGCACGCCGCGGGTGGAGAACCTCTACCCCCGCTGCGTGACCCGGGAGGGGAACCTCGCCGCCCAGGAGCAGCTGTGGAAGGTGTTCCGCCCTCTGGGAGGGCGGTGGCGGGGCATCGCCCACGTGCCCAACGGCAATCTCCGGCTTCAGGATTCCTGGGCACACCTGGACGCCCGGCGGCGCTTCGACATCGACGTGAAGGCGCTCTGGGACTTCGCCCCGCCCTCGCTCGTGCAGCAGTGCATCTGCGGGGAGATCATGTCCGGGCGGCAGTCCCCCACCTCCTGCCCGCTGTTCGGGAAGGAGTGCCAGCCCGAGATGCCGGTGGGG
>RPRB01000176.1 GCA_003818285.1 Myxococcaceae bacterium | reverse complement strand
TTCGAGTACTCGCCCGCCGAGGTCCATCTCAAGCGGGGCGAGCGCGTGGTGCTGGAGCTCACCTCGCTGGACCGGAAGCACGGCTTCAAGCTGCCCGAGCTCGGCATCCGCGCCGACGTCCCCGCGGGGGAGACCGCGCGGATCGAGGTGACCGCCGAGAAGGCGGGGCGGTTCCCCTTCGCCTGCGACGTCTTCTGCGGCGACGGACACGAGGACATGACGGGGACACTCGTCGTCGACCCCTGAAACAGCGGGACCGAGGGCTCGGGGGGGACACCACCCCGCGACTGTCGTGACGAGTCCCCAGAACCAGGGTCCGCTCGCGCCACGGTCCCGGGCCGAAGCTCGGGAGCTCCGATGGTCCGGGAATTGAAGTGCTGCCCGGCCGCATGGGTCTGCGGTCGCGGCGCCGCTGGGTGATCCTTTGTCTCACCCTGGCCCTCGGGTGCGAGGGGAAGATCGTCGGCCGCGAGGGCCCCGGCGGGGGAACGCCCTCGGCCGCCTCCCTCAAGATGGGGCCCACCGGCGCGCACCGGCTCTCCCGCGACGAGTACGACAACACGGTCCGGGACCTGGTGGGGGACACCGCGGGCGAGGGGTTCGCGCTCCTGCCCGAGGACGCGCACGACCCGTTCGACAACAACTACCTCACCCAGATCGCCTCGCAGGCCCTGGTCGACGCCGCGGAGCAGCTGGCGATCCACGTGGCCGAGCGGCTGCTCGCCGACCCCACCCGGCTCCGCTCGCTGCTGCCCTGTACCCCGACCGGACCCGGTGACTCGGCGTGCCTGAAGAGCTTCGTCAGCCGCTTCGGGCGGCGCGCGCTGCGGCGCCCCCTCACCGATGCCGAGGTCGCGGAGTACGCCACGCTCCAGTCGTTCGCAGTGGAGAAGGGCGACTTCAACGTGGCGGTGGCCCTGGTGGTCCAGGCGATGCTCCAGGACCCGGAGTTCCTCTACCGGGTCGAGCGGGGTACCCCGGCCGCCGGTTCCGCGGGGACTTACCGGCTCTCGGCGTTCGAGATCGCGACGCGGCTCAGCTACTTCCTCTGGGGGAGCACGCCCCCGGACTGGCTGCTCGATTCGGCCGCGGCCGGCCAGCTGGAGACCCGAGATCAGATCCGCGCCGCCGCGGTGCGCCTCCTCGGCGACCCGCCGGCGCAGGAGCGGGTGGACCGGTTCCACGCGCTGTGGCTCGGCTTCCACCAGCTGCCGCACCCGGTCGCCTTGACCCAGGCGCTCCGCACCGAGACCGGGGCGCTGATCAAGAAGGTCGTCTTCGAGGACCGGGCCGACTACTTCCAGCTCTTCACCGCGAACCAGAGCTACGTGAACGCGGCGCTGGTGACCAACTACGGCCTTTCGGCGGCGCCGCCGGCGAGCGGCTACGCCTGGGTGTCGTACGCCGGCACCGGGCGGAAGGGCATCCTCTCGCACGGGGCGGTGCTCTCGGCCGGCGCGAAGTTCGGCGACACCAGCCCCACCCAGCGCGGCATCTTCGTCCGGAGCCGGCTGCTCTGCGAGGCCATCCTGCCCCCGCCGCCCACGGTGGACGTGGACCAGATGCCCACCTCGCCGACCAGCAACTGCAAGATCGATCGCTACCAGTCCCACTCGACCAACGGGAACTGCAACACCTGTCACCGCCGGCTGGATCCGGTGGGCTTCGGGCTCGAGGCGTACGACACCGCGGGCGCCTTCCGGACCCACGATGTGAACGAGCCCACCTGCGCGATCAGCGGTGACGGAGTGCTGGACGGGGTGGGGAACTTCAACGGTCCCGGTCAGCTCGCCGACCTCCTGCTGCAGTCGCCGTCGTTCGAGACCTGCATCACCACCCAGCTCTTCCGCTTCGCCCTCGGACGCAACGAGACCCTGGACGACGCCGAGCTGATCACCAAGCTCACCCGGTCCTTCCACGACGGTCAGCGGCGCTTCGACCAGCTGCTGCTCGACGTGGTCTCCGACGACCGCTTCGCGTACCGGCGGGAGGAATAGCACCCGTGCCCGTGAAGAAGGCGCTCCGGCTCTCCAGACGCACCCTGCTCCGAGGCGCGGGCGGGGTGATGGTCGGCCTCCCGCTGCTGGAGTGCATGCTCGACGGCGGACCGGCCCGGGCCCAGACCGCGGCCCCGAAGCGCTATCTGGTGGTCTTCGACGGACAGTCGCTCGGTGGCGACGATGACACCTTGCTCAGCGAGTTCGTGCCGGACACGGTCGGCTCCGGCTACGACCTGAAGACCGCGCTCGCCCCGCTGGGGGCCGCCGGCGTGCAGCCCTGGGTGACGGTGGTGTCCGGGATGCGCATTCCCACCGCTGCCGAGAACGGGGGCACGCCTCCCGCGGGCGGGCGCGCCGACGACTTCCACGTGAGCTCGGCCAGCCCGCTGCTGAGCGGAGTCCGCTCGCCGTCCTCCTCGGGACGCGTCTACGGACCCACCTCGGACCAGCTGCTGGCCGCGCAGCTCGCCGGCAGCACCACGTTCAAGTCGCTGGTCTACCGGGTCCAGGCGGCCTGGTACCTCTCGGTCTCGGCGCCGTCCGGGCGAGACCTCATCTCCTACAAGACCGACAGCTCGGGGAACGTGGTGCCGATCCCCGCGGAGGTGAGCCCCCGGCAGGCCTTCACCCAGCTGTTCGGGAACTTCGTCCCTCCCGGGGTGGACCCGGCGACCGCCGCGGCCATGGACTTCCAGCTCCGGACGCGCCGGAGCGTGCTGGATCTCGTGCACCGTCGGACCGAGCGTCTGGTTCCGCAGCTCGGCCGGGCCGATCAGCTGCGGCTGCAGCGGCATTTCGACGAGATCCGGGACCTGGAGCTCCGGGTGGCTGCCACGCCGCCGCCCCAGACGAGCACCTGCGTGAAGCCGGCCGACCCCGGGCCCGACCCGGCGCTGGGCGGGAACCAGGGCGTGGACGGGGGCGGGAACACCACCTACGACCAGAACCTCGGGTACAGCAACGAGGACGACCGGGCGAAGAGCTTCATCGGGCTCATCCACATGGCGATGGTCTGTGATCTCACCCGGGTCGCCTCGCTGCAGCTGACCATGTTCCAGTCGCACATGAACATGTATGCCCTGACCGCTCAGGGGTGTGATCTCCACGAGGTGGGTCACTTCGGCGCGGGACGGGAGACCACCAAGCAGATGGCCAAGGCGCAGGCGTGGCACGTGAAGCACTTCGCCTCGCTCATCTCCAAGTTCGCCTCCACGCCAGAGCCGGGCGGCACGATGATGGACAACACCGCCATGGTGTTCCTGCTCGAGGGCGGACACGGGTTCGACCCGGGCAGCGGGAAGACCTGGAGCTCGCACAGCACAGAGAACATGGCCTGCCTGGTCGCGGGGAAGGTCGGCGGTTTGAAGACGGGGCTGCACCTCCAGGCGACGGGGATGCACCCCGCCCGGGTGCTGATCACCGCGATGCGCGCCGCGGGCTATTCGGGGACCTCGCTCGGCGAGGTCTCCGGAGAGATTCCGGGCCTCCGGGCCTGAGAACGACGCGAGGCCGCTCGAAGGTACCCTCGAAGGTGCCAGACAACCTGAGATGTCGTGTCGACTTGACATCAAGGTGTCAGACACCTCGACAGCGGACACCTCGACAGCGGTCTCCCCGTCCAGTGCAGCCTGGTTCCGTCTCGCTCATGGCGTTCTTCACCCTGGCGTGAAGATTCCCGGCTGAGCGGGAATCCATGAAGCGGCTTTCAGTTTTTGCTGGTCAGCGCCGAGCGTCCGGCATCTCCTCCAGGCATCAGCCTCGCGCTGAAGGGGAGAACGCCATGCGACGATTCGCACCGGGAGCGCTCTTGCTTCTCGCCGCGGTGGGATGCGGGAACTCGAACTCGAGCTCCGCCACCTGTGACCACCTGGGCGACGCCGCCAACAGTCTGAACACGAAGTACGCCGCATGCGGCACGCTCGGCGCCATCAGCTTCGACAAGGATGCCTGCACCCGGGGCTTCGAGAACACCGGCTGCACAGATGCCGACCGCCAGAAGTTCAATGACTACGCGAACTGCCTGAGTGGGCTGCCGGATTGCACCCTCGGAACGCAGAACAGCTGGCTCACCTCGTTCGCGAACTGCACGCTCTTGCTGCAGAACCTCTCCTCCAGCTGCCGCTGACCCGACACCGGACGGTGCGTGCCCCGGTGCGGCCTATTCCCGTGCGCGGTGTCCACGGCCGCCCGGTACTGGAGCGCCACCCGGAGCTGGCGGACCAGCCCGGAGGTTGCGAGCGCGGGGCGGAGCAGCAGGGGGAACGCTTCATGGGGTGGGGTCCTTTCGTCGCGCCGGGCCGATCCCGGCGGGCGCCCGTTCCGACGTCCGCCGTCCGGGCGGATTCGATCGGCAACGGGGTGGTCTCGGCAACCCTGCTGCGCCGTCTCAGGGCGTACGGCCGCCCCAGTCGACGACGGTGAGCACCGCGCTCATTCGCCGGTGCTGGAAGGCGATCGTCCGTCCATCGGGCGTGATCCGGACCCGGATGATGCCTGCGACCCCCGCAGGATCGATCGCCCCGAGCATCCGGACGAGTGACACGGACCTGGTTCGGGGGTCGTACCGCTCCAGCCTCGACGGCAGCTCGAAGGGCTGGAATGCCAGGAGCGAGCCGTCGTCGAGCCACCCGGCGACCCTGTAGTTGGAGCCCCAGGCCTCGACCCGGAACGCCTCCTTGCCATCGAGCGTATAGGCGGTGACGGTCCCGTCGGGTCCGGTGGCCGCCAGGCGCTCTCCGTCACTCGAGACCAGGACCGCGTCCGAGGCGCCCTCGGGTGAGGCCGCCCGCGTGTCCCCGGTCTTCAGATCCTGGACGAACAGCCCGGTGGGCCCGCCCTGCGTCTTCGCCGCGACGAAGGCCAGGCGCTGTCCGTCCGGGAAGAACGCGCCTCGCTCGATCCAGGCCAGCCCCGAGGGCGGCAGCCGGCGAGGTTCGCCCGGTCCGGTGGGGATCAGCATGAGGTTCGGGTTCACCTGTCCCTGGTCGCGAGTCACGGCCCAGCGTCCGTCCGGCGAGAGCGCGATGGGGAAACCCTCGCCGAGCCGGACCGGCGACGGCTGGGCAATGTCCCGTAGCATGAGGATCGAGCTGCCCAGGGCTCCCTTGCCGTTTTCCGCCATCAACACCTTCGAACCGTCCCGTGAGATGGCGCTCAGGAGCCCCCAGTCCAGCCACTCCAGTGATTGCTGTTTTCGGTCCGGGGTGACCACCTCGATCTCCTGGCGCCAGTCGGTCTGGATCACCAGGGCGCGGCCGTCACGGTCGAGGTCGGCGAGTAGAAGATTTCCGGGCGCGGCGTAGACCAGCTCGGGTTCGCGGCCGCGCCTCGCGCGCCACAGGAAATCGAGACTTCCTCTCAGCGAGCCGGTGATCAGGAGGGACTTCCCGTCCGGCTCCCAGGCGATTCCCAGGAGCTCGTCGAAGTCCGGGCTCCAGGCCTCGGCTCCGCCGGACGCGTCCGTCACCATCAGGAGGCCGGCCGTGTCCGCAGGGCGGGGATGATGCACGAAGGCGACGCGCTTCCCGTCGGGAGAGATGCGCGGGTGGCTCACCCATCCCCTGCCTTCGAAGATCACCCGACCGAGCGGAAACTCGAGACGGCTCCTTCCACCCTCGACCCGTGCCACGGCGAGCTGCGTCCCATCGGGAGACCAGTCCGCGTACTCGGCGTTCGGGGTGAGCTCCCGGGGAACTCCCCCCATGGACGAGACCCGGGCGAGCATGCCTCGCGAGCCGTCGAAGAGGATCTGCCTCGGACGGAGCGACAGCGCGAGCTCTCCCGAGGACGAGACGGCCAGGAGCTGGGCGTCGCCGAACCCGAGCGGGCGAGACTCGGGTGAGTCGAGGCTGGTCGAGTAGACCTGCGGCGTCGCGCCGTTCCATGCGGCGCTGTAGTGGACCGTCTTGCCGTCCGGCGCGAACCGCGCACCCAGGACCGAGCCGCGTCGGAAGGTGAGCATCTGGACGCGCGGGGGCGGCGGCGCTCGCTGGAACAGCAGGCTCACCATCGCCCCGCCCAGGAGGGCCAACCCGAGGAGAGCGAGCGCCGGTCCCAGCCACCGCCGGCGGCCCCGGGCGCCCTCCAGCACCGGCGTGGGCCCGGTGGGCCCACGGAGCGCATCGAGCGCGAACGCCAGGTCGCGCGCGGACTGGAAGCGCTGCTCGGGGTCCTTGGCCAGACAACGCTGCACTACCCGCGCGATGGCCGGGGGCACGCCCTCCGGGAGCGGATCCGGATCGTCGTGGAGGATCGCGTGGCCGCTCTCGACCACCGAGCCAGGGAAGGACCGGCGTCCACTCAGCAGCTCGTGGAGGATGGTTCCGGCGGCGAAGAGATCGCTCCGGGCATCCACGGCCTCCCCCCGGACCTGCTCGGGCGACATGTACCCCGGCGTTCCGAGCACGGCGCCGGTCTGCGTCTCGTACCCCGCCGGGCTGAGCGTGGGCTCGAGCAGACCGCGCGGCTCGCTGACCGTCGGCGCGGCCTTGGCGATCCCGAAGTCCAGGATCTTCACGTGACCTGAGCGGGTCAGGAACACGTTCTCCGGCTTGAGGTCGCGGTGGACGATGCCCCGCTGGTGGGCGGCGGCGAGCCCCTCGGCAATCTGGATGCCCCAATCCAGCGCCTGGGCGATGGAGACCCGGCCGCGGGACATGCGCTCGCGCAGGGTCTCGCCCTGCAGCAGCTCGGTGACGATGTAGGGCGCGCCCTCGTACGAGCCGACGTCATGCACCGCGACGATGTTCGGATGGTTCAGGGACCCGGCGAGGCGCGCCTCCTGCTCCAGCCGGGCGAGGAACGAGGCATCCCCGGTGAGCCGCTCGCCCACCACCTTGAGCGCGACCTCGCGCTGGAGGCGGGAGTCCTTCGCCCGGTACACCTCCGACATGCCTCCCGTGCCCAGGGAGGCGAGGACCTCGTAAGGGCCGACCTTGGACCCGGGAGCGAGCCGCACGGGCAGAGGATACTTGCCCGCCGGGACGGATTCTTCGAGATCAGCGTGCCGGACGGTCCGCGCGGAGCAAGATCCGACGAACCTGGACCGGAACCGGCTCCCCCGACCCGGGTCGGGCCGTCCCGTCCAGCTTGCGGAGCTGGGTGTTCGACAGGTACAGGAGCGAGTCTCCGTCGATCGCACCGGTGGTCGGCGAGTCCATCCACGGCGCGTACGCTTCCAGGATCTCCGCTCGCTCCAGGGTCCGGAGTTCGCGGTCGACCTGGAACCGGACCACCCGGCCTGGATGGACCCCGTTCTGGATCGCGACCAGAGCGTTCTTCCAGAAGTAGAGCCCGTCGATGCTGCCGTCGACGATCGGTCCCTTGCGACGGAGGCGAGTCGCCTTCTCCGTGCGGAGGTCGACCCGGGTGATTCCCTCGTCGCCGGCCACGAAGAGCACGCGGCCGGTGGAGTCGAGCGCGGTGCCGTTCGCGCCCGGAACCGCGCCGTCGGGAAGGAGCTCGCGAAGGCGGGTGTCGCGGAGCGTCGCGCGCATCACCGCGCCGGTCGAGGTGTTGGTCGCGTACAACGTTCCGCTCGCCGGGTCGATCGTCAGATCGTTCAGAAAGCCCTGCCGTCCTTCCGGGAGCCGGAGCATCCGGAGGTGTCGCCCGTCGTCCAGGGCGAAGCAGAGGATGCCGGTGACCGCGCCGGGGAGGTTCCGGCCCGGGCCGAAGCTCTCCGCGCTCGCGACGCAGAGCTGCTCCCTCGCCGTATCCACCTTCATGCCCGCGGGAAAGCCGAGGCCTCCGGCTGCGCGAGGAACGAGATCATGAGAGATCCCCGAGCGGTCGGTCCAGACGATGCGCTGCGTGCTTCCGGCATAGACGCGGCCCGTGCGGGCGTCGAAGGCCATTCCCTCGGGGAAGATCCCGGGCCCGAGGACGTAGGCCGGCTCGCTGGAGAGCACCGGTGGGTTCCGGGCCCGGATGTCACGGACCAGCTCCTCGAACACCGGGTCGCCCCACAGGAAGCGGAAGCCGCGGAAGTTTCCCGGATCGAGGCCACCCCACGAACGGGCCACCGCCGAGAGGCGGTCCAGGGTCCGCTCGCGATCGCAGAGCATCGCGCGGGCGATCGCCTGCTCGAAGAGGAGTAGCGGGTCGCCGGGGCTCCTCCGGAGCTCCACCTCGAGACGGGACAGCTCTGGCTCGTCGGTCGCCCCCGGCGCCGGGGTGCACGGCGGGGACACGCCGCCGTCCGGTGCCGCTCGAGCATCGCTCGCTGCGAGCAGCAAGACGCCGATGAACGCGCACCGTGTCATCGGCTGGAGCGGAGCCCGGGGCAGGGGGAGGCGGAAGGGGAGTGCAGTAGCCAGCTCTCCTGACGCAGCGGACCCGGGCGCCCGAGGCGCGATCACCGCACCGGTCCGGTCCGCGGTCTCCCCGAGCGCTCGAGCCCGGCCCCTGACCCGTCGCGCAAGCGCGCAGCGCCCCGAGCGAGCGGCACGCCTTGCATTCAGCCCCGAGGCGCCGGACCGGGAGGTTGTTCAGCCCGCGCGGGACGCCGAGCTCGGAGGCGGGCGCGCCGCCGGGACCTGCCCGTGGTCAGGCTCGCCGATGGGGAGCCCCACCCCTCGAATGGAGGCGTCGAGGATCTCCACCGGGTGCGCCGCGGGAAGGCTCATGCCCTTCGCCTTCAGGAGCCGCTGGATGTGGAGCGTGCAGCCCGGGTTCGCCGAGGCGAGCAGCTGGGGTCGGGTGCGGAGGACCGCCGCCACCTTCCGCTCGCCCACCTCGTCCGCGCTCTCGGGCTGGAACAGGTTGTACGTGCCCGCGCTGCCACAGCACTGCTCGCCGTCGGCCACCTCGACCAGCTGCAGGCCGGGGATGCTCCGCAGAAGCGCACGTGGCTGGCTCCGGATGCGCTGCCCGTGCGCGAGGTGACAGGCGTCGTGGTAGGTGACGCGCGCGGAGATGGGGTGGCGTGCCGCCCGCGCCGGGCCGAGGGCCACCAGGAACTCGTGCACGTCCTTCACCTTCGCCGAGAAGGCCCGGGCCCGTTCCGCCCAGGCGGGGTCGTTCCGGAACAGCCGGCCGTAGTCCTTGAGGTGCGAGCCGCAGCCCGCCGCGTTGATGACGATGGCGTCGACCGGGGTGTGCTCGAACCGCTCGATGAGGCCCCGCGCATACCGGAGCGACTCCTCATCCCTGCCGGAGTGCATCGAGAGCGCACCGCAGCAACCCTGCCCCGGCGGCACCACCACCTCGCAGCCCTCGGCGGCGAGCACCCGGATTGTGGCGTCGTTCACCCCGGGGAAGAACACCCGCTGCACGCATCCGGCGACCACGCCGACCCGCGCCCGCGCCGGCCCCGTCGCCGGAACCCTCTCCGGTAGCTGGCGGGTCAAATCCTTAAAACCGATCTCCGGAGTCAGCGCCTCCATCTGCTGGAGATTCGCCGGAAGGAGCCGGAGGATTCCGCTCTTCCGGACCAGCCACTGCAGGCCGCTCCGCGCGTAGAGGAGCAGGAAGGCCCCCACGACGCGGAGCCGCCCCGGCCGGGGGAACAGGGCGAACACCATCCCCCGGAACAGCCGCTCCCCGAGCGAGCGGCGATGGGTGTGCTCCACCTTGGCTCGCGTCTCCTCGATGAGGACGTCGTACCTCACGCCCGAGGGGCACGCGGTCACACACGCGAGACAGCCGAGGCACCTGTCGAAGTGCGAGGCCACGGTGGGCGTCATCGGGATCTTCCCGTCCCGGAGCCCGCGCATGAGGTCGATGCGACCGCGGGGGCTGTCCATCTCCTCGCCCCAGCTCTGGTAGGTCGGGCAGTGCGGCAGGCAGAAGCCGCAGTGCACGCAGTCCTCGATCGGATCCCGCTCCGCCATCCCATGCTCCCTAGAGTCCGCCCACGAAACGACCGGGCGCGAGCCGCTGCTTCGGATCCAGCCTCTCCTTCATCGCCTGCATCAGCGGAAGCGCGCCGGGGGGTGGTCCCCACACGTCGACCGCGGCCCGCACCTCCGGCGGCGCGGCCTGGAGCACCACGCTCCCCTGCGGGAGCGCCTCGCGGGCGGCAGTCACCGCGGCGGCCACC
>RPRB01000175.1 GCA_003818285.1 Myxococcaceae bacterium | reverse complement strand
TGTCGCTCATCGGCGCTCCGGACTCTACTCCGGGCACCCCGGTGGGATGGGCGTCTCCCGTCGGCCGGTGGATTGCCCGACGCCCGGTCAGCCGCCGGGACGGGTGACCGTCGCCAGCGAGGGTGCGTCGAGGCTGGCGGCGATCGGCGCCACCGTCTCCCGGAACCGCGCGAGGAGGGACGCCGGCACCGGCTCGTTGCGGGGGAACTTCTGGTTGAGCGGGTTGACGAAGGCACCGTTGCGCTTCATCGCGAAGTGCAGGTGCGGTCCGGTCGTCCGGCCGGTGTTCCCCGAGTAGCCGATGACCTGCTTCTGCGCCACGCGTGCCCCGGTGCGGACTCCGGCCCCGTACGAGGACAGGTGCAGGTAGCAGGTCTCGAACCCGTTCCGGTGGCGCACGCAGACGCTGTTCCCGCCCGCCCCGGTGTTTCCCGCCAGCGTCACCGTGCCGTCGGCCACGGACCAGACCGGCGTGCCGATGGCGGCGCCGTAGTCCACGCCCTGGTGCGCCTTCAGGTATTCGAGCACCGGGTGGAAGCGCATCCCGAACCGGCTGGTGACGTGGGCGAACTTCAGCGGAGACTTGAGGAACGCCTTCCTGGCGCTGGTTCCGTCCTCCTGGAAGTAGGACCACTCGCCGTCGGGGGGCTGCCAGCGGAAGACCCGCTTCGTCCCGACGCTCTCGCCGCGGTACTCGGCGGCGAGCACCTCGCCATAGCGGAGGAGGCGGCCCTTGCTGAGCACCTTCTCCACGAGGCACCGGACGCGATCCCCCTTGCGCACGTCCACGTAGAAGTCGATGTCCCAGGCGAAGACGTCGGCCAGCGCCAGGGCGATGGTGGGGTCCTCCTTCGCGGTCACCGCGGCGTCGTAGAGCGAGCTGGCCACCTCCAGCTCGACGCGGGAGACCTGGGTCTCCACCTCCACCTCGCGCTTGCGGGCGACGTAGCGCTCACCGTCACGCCGGACCTGCCACTCGTCCACCGGGCTCTGCCGGTAGTCGAAGTGGTCCAGCTCACCGCCCCGGAAGACGAGGCGGAGCTGGTCACCGACCCGGGACTTCCGGAAGTCGAACACGCCCTGCAGCGCGGCGACGACCCGATCGGTCTGCCCGGCATCGAGCCCCGCGGAGCGGAGCGCGGTGGCCAGCACCTGGTTCCGCTCCACGCGGCGATTGAGGATGCGGACCTGGGGACTGGACGGCGCAGCGGTCAGCAGCGCGGCGACGAGGGCCGGGGCGAGGACGGTCATCGGGACGGGAGTGGATCAGCCTACCAGCCTCCCCGCTCCCGCCAAGGCGACATCCGCACACCTCGCGATGTCCTCTCCCTGCTGGACCCCGCGCGCCACGGAGGCGCAGGGCTCACCACCCCGGAGGACCGCCCGTCCCGCCCCCGCCGCCGCCGGTGGGGTTCCCGCCGCCCCCGCCCCCGGTCGTTCCGCCACCGCCTGGCATCGTCGACACGACGCCGCCGTCCGGCAGGACCTGCTGCTCGCTGCCGCCGGGCGTGGGCCGGACCGCGGTATCCCCGCCACAGCCGGCGGCCACCAGGGCGCCGCCGCCGACCACGAGGACCTGGAACAATCGACGCAGATTCATGCCCGTGCTCCCTGCCTCCGCTGGAGGCCTCGACCGGAGGACACTGGCGGTCCGGCGCGTTGCGGACCACCGGCTGCGGGTGGGCCTCCCTCCCGCCGAGCGGCGTGGCAGTCTCCGGACCCCTCATGCACGTTCCCGGCGCTCTCCGAACGCTCGTCTCCCGCCTGTCGCGACGGCGAGGTTTCCTCGCGCTCACCATCGCGGTGCTCGGGCTGGGGCTGGGCGCGGCGCTCACCGTCCTGGAGATCGCCGATGCGCTGTTCTGGAGACCGCTCCCCTTCGGCGATGCCGAGCGTTTGGTCTTCGCCTGGCAGGTGGACTCCCGCGGCACTCGCCTGACCGTCACCGGGGCCGACTTCCTGTCGTGGTCCGGGGAGGACGGGCCGTTCGCGGCCATGGCGGCCGTGAGCGCCCGCGGGTTCAACCTCGCCAGCGACGGCGAGCCCGAGCGCGTGGAGGGCGCCCTGGTCTCGGCGGACTTCTTCCAGGCGCTCGGGGCGCGGCCGCTGCTCGGCCGCGTCGTCGAGCCTGGCCCGCCCGGACCACGGCTGGCGGTGCTCTCCGAGTCGTTCTGGCATCGGCGCTTCGGCGCCGATCCCGCGGTCCTCGGGCGCACCCTCTCGCTGGATGGCGAACCGGTCCAGGTCGTGGGGGTGGTGCCCGCGGCGTTCCGGCTCCCGGTGACGGCGCAGCTCTGGGTGTCTGCCCGGGCGCGCGTGCCCGAGCACCCGACATACCCCATCGACCCCGAGACCGATCGCGCCCGGCACTTCCTGACGGTGGTCGCCCGGCTGCGACCGGGGTGGTCGCTGGGGGCGGCCGGCGCGGCGCTGTCCACCCTTCAGGCGCGGCTGGCCCGCGAGTTCCCCGATGACACGGGGGAGGTCCGCGCCGCGGCGCTCACCGCGTTCCGCGAGCAGCTCTTCGGCACCGCGCGGCCGCAAGTCATCGTCCTGCTCGCGGTGGCCGCGCTGCTGGCGTGCGTGGCCTGGGTGAACGCCGCCCACCTCTTCCTCATCCGGCGCGCCCGCCGGACCCACGAGCTGGCGGTGCGGCTGGCCCTCGGCGCGAGCCGCCGCTCTCTGTGGCTGCTGTTCCTTCGCGAGGCGGCGCTCATCGCCGTGGCGGCGGGTGCCCTGGCGATGGCCCTGGCCGCGTGGGCCGCGCCGCTGCTGGTCGCGGCGAGCCCGCAGGCGGCGGGATTGCCCTTGCCCGAACCTTCGGTCCGGGTCGTCGGGCTCGCGGCGCTCCTCGTCCTCGCCTCGGCGGTCTCGATGGCGGTGCTCGCGGCGCTCCAGCCGGTGCACACCACCGAGCAGATCCAGGAGGGTGGCCACACCGGCACCGAGGGCCGCGGCGCGCGCCGGCTCCGGACCGCGTTCCTCGGCTTCGAGGTGGGGCTCTCGCTGCTCCTGCTGCTCGGAATGGGGCTGCTCCTGCGCAGCTACCGGGCGGTGCAGACGGTGGACCCGGGCTTCCGGAGCGCCGGCGTGCTGGCGGTGGATCTCCCCCTGGCCCGGTTGTTCGAGGCCCGCGATGTCGAGGGTGGCCCGCCGGTGGCGATCCTCAACGAGCTCGCCGCCCGCCGCGCGTTCGGGAACCGGAGCGCGCTCGGGCAGCAGGTCCTCGTCTGGGGCGAGCGCGTCCCGAGCGAGGTGGTGGGCGTGGTGGGGAACGTCCGGTACACCGGACTCGACGCTGAGCCCCGGCCGGAGGCGTGGCGGCCGATCGGCGCGGTGGGCTGGGCCAATCTCTCACTGGTCGTGCGGGGCAAGGTTCTTCCCGAGGCGCTGGTCGCGCCGGTCCGGGCGGCGATCCACTCGGTGGACGCCGAGCAGCCGCTGGTCCATCCGGAGCCGATGCTCGAGCGGGCCGAGGCCTCGCTCGCCGTGCGCCGCTTCACCCTCGAGGTGCTCTCCGCGGGCGCGGCGGTGGCGTTGCTCCTGGCGCTCGCCGGCATCTACGGGGTCACCGCGTACGGGGTGGCCCAGCGGACCCGCGAGCTGGGCGTCCGCCTGGCGCTGGGCGCCACCCCCCCGGACCTGGTGCGGATGCTGACCCGGGAGGCGGTGGCGGTCGTCGGGGCGGGGTGCGTTCTGGGGCTCATCGCCGGCGGGCTGCTCTCGCGGGTGCTCTCCGGCCTGGTCTTCGGGGTCTCGCGGGTCGACCCGGTCACCTTCGTCGGCTGGCCCCTGGTCCTCACCGCGGTCGCCGCCGGCGCGGCCTGGTTCGCCGCCCGGCGGGTCTCGGCCGTCGACCCCGCAGACGCCCTCCGCCATGAGTAGCCCCACCGCCGCGAGAAGGCCCACTCCGGGGCGACTGCCCGGGCGGACTCGCCGCCAGGGTGCGTCCTCACGCGCACGCCCCGTCAGGCCAGTTCCTCCGCCTGGATTCCTGCAGTGTCACGGTGCTCGCAGTCCGGCTGCAGAAGCCGGCCCGGTCCGAGACCTGTCGTCTCGACGACGCGGCGCCCGCGTGGCCACCGAGCATTCGATTGGCGAGCGGAGGCTCGCTGCGCAGCTTCCGCTCCGGAGGGGTCCCGCAATCCGCTCGCTCGCGCCGCCGCTTCGTCCCTCGCTCCTGTTCCTCCTGCTGGCCGCGCTGGGCTGCAGCGAGCGCGTGTCCTGGGTCGGCTTCCACGGCGATGCGCTGAGGAGCGGCTGGAACCCCCGGGAGAGCGTGCTGACCGCCGAGACGGTCGCCAGTGACCGCTTCGGCAAGCGCTGGGATTCGCCTTCCTTCGACGCCTTCAAGGGGGTGCCAGGCCGGGCCTACGCCAGCCCCCTCTACCTCGAGGACGTCAAGCTGACCGGCGGCCCGTTCGAGGGTCGGGTCGCCGACGTGGTCTTCGTCGGCACCAGCAACGCCGACGTCTATGCCGTGAGCGCGCTCCCCGTCCGGGACATCCCGGCCGGCACGGTGCTCTGGAAGCGACACCTCGGGGACCCCGGCCACGCGATCGACGGGCTCCGCGTGGGCGTGCTTGGCACCCCGGTGGTGGACGTGGACGCCCAGCCCCCGCGGCTCTACCTCGCGGCCGACGTCCAGGCTCCGGCGGCCGAGGGCGGAGCCGCCTGGCGCGTGTTCGCCCTCGACCTCGGCAACGGCAACGTGCTCCCCGGCTGGCCGGTCCTCCTGGACCCGTCCACCGTCGTTCCGGTGAACCAGAACGGTCCGGCCACGTTCCTCGACGCCAGCAAGCTCTCGCAGCGCGGGGGGCTGGCCATCAGCCCCGACGGCCATCTGCTCTACGTCCCGTTCGGCGGGTACTTCGGTGGGAGCGTCGGCTGGCTGGTGGCGGTCGACACCGTGACCCCGCGGGTGGCCAGCTCGTTCTCCTCCGCACCCGAGCTCGAGGGAAGGGCGAACGGAGGGATCTGGGCCTCGGGCGGGCCCGCGGTGGACACAGACGGAAGCGTGTTTGCCGTGACGGGGAACAGCCCCCCCGTCAACCTGGAGCGGACCTGGGGCGCGTCCGTGCTGCGGTGGGCCCCGGGTGTTCCCCTGCAGCTGACCGGCACCTACACCGCCTGGAACCATTGCCAGCTCGACAACGGCGACATCGACCTCAGCGGGAGCGGCGTGACGCTGCTTCCCGAGGTCCGCGGCACGAGCACCCCGCGGCTCGCCGTCGTCGGTGGCAAGCAGGGCAACGTGTATCTCCTCGATCGGGACCATCTTCCCGGCGGGCTCGACACTCGCCCGGACTGCAACTGGAAGTCGCCGATCGACTCACCTCCGGACGGCTCGCTGTGGGACCCCGCCGCGCCTCGCCCGTACTACCGGGGCGGCAGCCCCGGGCCCCTGAACGTCTTCGGTCCCTACAGCGAGGACGACGGGTGGGCGATGAAGGCCAAGGCACGCTCCACCCCGGCCGTCTTCCAGGCGGAGAACGGCACGACCTACGTGGTGGCCACCGGCTCGACGAAGGATCCCCTGGACCTCGTCACCCCCCGTCCGCCCTCGGTGGCGCGGCTCCGCGTGGTCACCCCCTCGGCCAGCCGGCCGGCATTCCTGGAGCTCGAGGCCTACGAGATGACGCTCGTCTTCCGGAGTCCCGGCACGCCGGTGATCAGCAGCAACGGCGGGCGGGACGCCATCGCCTGGATCGTCGAGCCCAACGTCGGCCGCCTCGACAATCTGGTGACCGCGCCGCCGGCCACGCTCCACGCGGTGGACGTGATGCGCATGCAGGCGCTCTGGAGCAGCAAGCCGGGAGATCTCTTCCCCGGCGCCAAGTACTACCACCCGGTGGTCGCCCGGGGGCAGGTCATCGTGGCCACTGACCGGGTGACGGGGTTCGGGCTCGAGCGGTCGGCGTTCTAGGAGCCGTCCCCGCGGACCCGCGCGGTGACGGCCAGCCCCGTCGGGGTCGTCGCCAGGCCCCCCTCGCCGGTCTCCCGCAGCTCGGGGGGGAGCATCCGGCCCACGGAGGCCATCGCTCCCACCACCTCGTCGGGAGGGATGAACGACTCGAGCCGGGCCAGAGCAAGCTGCGCGGCGCACACCGCGTGCACGCTGAAGAAGGCGTTCCGGCTGACGCAGGGGACCTCGACGAAGCCCCCCACCGGGTCGCACACCAGCCCGATGCTGTTGGCCAGGGCGAGTGTCGCGGCGTGGACGCAGGCCCGGGCGCTGCCCCCCAGCAGCTCGGTCACCGCGGCGGCGGCCATCGCCGCGCTCGAGCCAATCTCCGCCTGGCACCCTCCGGCGCTCCCCGAGATGTGCATCTGCCGGGAGATGGCCTGACCGATGCCTGCCGCGAGGACCAGGGGCATCACCAGGGCCTCGTCGCCGATTCCGAGGTGGTCGGCCACGCCGAGGAGCGCTCCGGGGACGGTGCCGGCGGAGCCCGCGGTGGGCGCGGCGACGATGCGCCGCATGCGCGCGTTCTCCTCGTTGACCGCCATCGCGTAGGCCTGGACGCGGCGGAGCAGCGGGGCGTTCAGCACGTCGGCGGCGGACCAGAGCCCGTGCGCGTTCCAGCCCACCATCCCGGTGAGCGACTTCTCGGTGGAGGCGAGGCCGGCGGTGACCGACGCCCGCATCAGCCCCAGCCGCTCGCGCATGGTGCGGCGGATGGCCTCGGGATCGGCGCCGGTCTCCGCGCAGTCGTGCTCGAGCACCCACTCCGATGCCCGTCCCGGGACCGCCTCCAGCTCGCGTAGGGTGAAGCCCGCCATCCGTTTACCCTCAGCCCTCGTCCATCACCGGGGGGAGCATGCGCACCCAGTTCATCCCGTGGATGCGGGCGATCCAGGCCAGGGCCTCGCCCGACAGGCGCGCGTCCAGCTCGAGGCACATCACCGCCTCGCCCCCGCGGCGATCGCGGTTGCTCGAGAGCGCCGCGATGTTCACCCGATCGTCCGCGACCACCCGGGTCACCGTGGCGATGGCTCCGTAGAAGTCCTCGTGGCCCACGAGCAGCGTGTGTCGCGCCCCACCGAAGCGGACGCCGACCCCGTCGATCTCCACGATCTCCACCACACCGCCGCCGATGCTCGAGCCCACCACCGTGGTGTGTCGTCCCTCGCCGTCCAGGGCAAGCCGGACCGAGTTGGGGTGGAGATTGCCGAGGTTCCCCTCCGACCAGCTGAGCGCCAGGCCGGCCCGCTCGGCCTCTGCCAGCGCGTCCGGAAGGCGGCCGTCGTCGGGCTTCATCCCCAGCAGCCCCGCCACCAGGGCCCGGTCCGTGCCGTGCCCACGGCCGGTCTTGGCGAAGCTCCCGTGGAGCGTGATGGCCGCCTTCTCCGGCGTCGCGTCGAGGATCGCCCGGGCGAGCAGGCCGATCCGGCATGCGCCGGCGGTGTGGCTGCTGCTGGGCCCGATCATCACCGGGCCGATCATGTCGAGGACGGACATCGAGAGAACCTGGAAGGTCTTCTGCCAGACCCGGGGCGGCGGACGCCAGCGCGCCCCCGCGGGAAACCCCGGTCCCGTCCTGGGGGCCGCCTTTCCGGGGACGGATCGTCGGCCCCGGGTCCGGATGGCCCTGGTCAGGCCGAGGCCTGCGCCAGGTCGCCTCGCTGGAACTCCTCGACCACGTCCTCCACGGTGACCCGGCGGTCGATGTGACCGACGTGGTCCTCGAGCCCCTCGGCCCGGCAAATGTCGCGCACCGACGCCCGCGCCCCCACCACGCGGACCGCGATGGCAAATCCGCGGAGCTCCTCCGCGAGGCCAGCCAGCATCCGCGCGCCGGCGACGTCCACCGCGGGAGAGGAAGAGAGGTCCAGCAGCAGCAGCTGCAACGGCGTCGGTGCGGCGCGGACCCCCTGCCGGATCGCCTCCCGGACGTTCTCCACGTTGAAGTAGAGCAGCGCCGCCTCGACGCGGACGAGGAGCGCTCCGGGCACCGGCTCGTTCTCCGGATTCCGTTCCAGGTCCGAGTAGGTCCGGGTGCCGGGAACGCGCCCGAGGAAAGCGACGTGGGGGTGCGCCGCGCGCCGGATCAGGAGCAGTAGCGAGATCACCACCGCCAGCATCACTCCCTTGAGGATGCCGAGCACCAGCACTGCGGCGAACGCGGCCATCGACATCCGGAACTCGGAACGGCTCACTTTCCGGAGTTGGCGGAGCTCCCGGATGTTGATCAGCCCCTTCACCGCCACCAGCACGATCGCGGCGAGGACCACGTTCGGCAGGTTGGCCAGGGTTCCGGTCAGGAAGAGCAGGCAGACGGCGATGGCGATCGAGGCGAACACCAGTGACAGGGGGCTCCTCGCGCCGGCCTTGTCGTTCACCGACGACTGCGACAGCCCCCCGGCCACCGGGTAGGACTGAAAGACGGCCGCGGCCAGGTTCGCCGCGCCGAGGCCGAGCAGCTCCTGGCGGGGGTCGATCTCCTGACGGTGGGCCGCCGCCAGCGCTCGCGCCGCCGAGACGCTCTCCACGTAGGCGAGCAGGAGGCAGGCGAAGGCCAGGGGAATGAGCCCGTCCACCTCCTGCGGCCGCAGCGTCGGCAGCTGGAAGTGGGGGAGCCCGCGGGGGAGCGCCCCCACCACCTGGAAGCCGAGGTCGCCGAGCGAGGTGAAGGAGAGCAGCACGATCGAGACAACCACCACCCCGAGCGCCACCGGTCTCCCCGGGAGGAGCCGCTCGCCGAGCAGCAGGACCACGATGGCGGCCACGCCGAAGCTGATTACCGGAAGACGGGTGGAGGGCAGCTGGCCCCAGAGGACGTGGAGGCGCTCGAAGAACCCCTCTCCGCCGCCGCTCACCCCGAAGAGCTTGGGAAGCTGGGTGGTGGCGATGGTCAGCGCGGCCCCGGCCTTGAACCCGAGGAGGATGGTCTCGCTGATGAAGTTCACCAGCGAGCTGAGCCGCAGCGCCCAGGCGATCACGCACATCGCGGCGGTGACCAGCGCGGTCAGCGCGGCGATCTGGGCCCAGCGGGCCGGGTCCCCGGCGGCCATTCCGGCGATGGTGACTCCGACCAGGAGGGAGATCGCCGAGGTGGGCCCGATGGCCAGCTGCCGCGACGAGCCGAACAGCGCATAGCCGAGGCCGCCCGCCAGGTACCCGTAGACGCCGTACTGCGGCGGCAGGCCAGCCAGCGACGCGTAGGCGAGCGACACCGGGATGCCGTAGGCGGCGAGCGTCACGCCGGCGATGGCATCGTTCGGAAGCCAGCTGGCTCGATAGGTGAGAAGCCACCGCGCCGGGGGAAAGGCGGCGCGCCATCCCCGGACGGAAGCGCCGCCGGGCACCGCGCCCGTCGTGGGCGCATCCGTGCTCATGTCGAAACTTCGGCACACCGACGTGCCGGGGGGCAAGGGCCCTAGGTCGTACGGGCCGCCCCGGCTTCGCGAGGCCCGGATCGCCTCAGCAGGACCACGAAGGTGAGGTAGTGGGTGACCAGCAGCGCCGGAACCCAGAAGGCCGGGATCCAGTACGCCGGCCCCATGAAGGGAGCCGCGTCGGTGACGGTCGCCAGGACGATGGCGTCGAAGAGGTCGAGCGTTCCCTCGACGTTGAAGATCCACACCAGGGCCCGTGCGCTCCGGCTTCCGGCGCTCACCGCCCAGAGGGCGAGCAGGGCCAGCACGGCGGCGAGGAAATCGCCATAGGCGGCCGGAACCGCGAAGCGGGGAGGGACGCCGGGGTAGACGCCGCCGGGGCTGAGGAAC
Source organism: Myxococcaceae bacterium (assembly GCA_003818285.1). Taxonomy (GTDB): domain Bacteria; phylum Myxococcota; class Myxococcia; order Myxococcales; family Myxococcaceae; genus RPRB01. The sequence goes on along the minus strand of RPRB01000175.1, from coordinate 323 downwards.
ATCAGGCCGAGGTGCCGGAAGGCGTGCAGCAACAGGATGGGAGTCATCACGGTCCGGAAGTCGAGCCGTCCGAGCCGGGGCACGACGTAGATCCGCGTCGCGAGCGCGAAGATCAGCGTGCTGAGCACCAGGTTGATGGTGAGGATGTTCACCGGGCGGTGACTAACGACGGGGAGTCGCGAATCCGGCTGGACGCGGCGGACGGCAGCCCGGCCGCAGTCGCCGTTGCCGCCGAGGCGCCGGGCCAGGACACCCCGTCTCAGCCGGCGCGACGCGGTGTCGCGCTTCCGGCCCGCTAGGGCGCGTCGCTCTTCTCGGCCTCG